>NZ_AP012324.1:1800000-2100000 GCF_001025175.1 Bifidobacterium breve DSM 20213 = JCM 1192 | reverse complement strand
GCGTATTTTCCGCTTGATTACTTGGCCCAAGCCATTGGCCTGAAAATCGCCATGCTGGTGAATTTGCCACCGTACGCGCAGTGGCAGGCGGCACGAATATCCAACAGCATTCTGTATGCGATTATGGGGTGCTTTGCCATTGCGCTGTTACCGCGTTGGAAATCGCTGATGGCGTTGCTATTAGTTATTCCACCGGTGGCGTTTGTGGCATCGAGCCTGATGATTGATGGCATGATTGTGGCGCTTTCGGCTTGCATGGTGGCGGCTATTGCGGCGGCTGCTGAGGGCAAACATTTGATTTCTCTTCCGCACACTGCGGTTTTTGGGGTGCTGGCGTGGGCCTTGGCGTGTGAAAAACTTCCCTATGCGTTTGTGGCGGTTGCTGTGCTGTTCCTACCTTCTGCGGTGATGACTGTGCGCCGCAAGCTAGAATTTGTGGGGATTGCGGCGGTTCTGACAGGAGCGCTGTATCTTCCGTGGAGCGTACTGTTCGGTAGCTCGTTGGCGCAGGTGGACGTATCACATAATGTGAGTGTTGCATTGTCTCATCCGATACTCACTATTGGCAAAATAGTGCATTCCATGCTGTTCCTCGGGACTTTTGCTTATCTGCCGACTTGGTATGTTGCAATGGCGGCCGTTTTGGGGTTGGTCTGGCTGGTAGCAGTGGCCTATACGGTGAAGCAGCACTGGACGGGTCAGGTGACACTGGCCTCATGGGCAGGAAGACATCGATTCCTGGTCTTAGGTCTCGTAATAGCGGCTGCTGAGATAGCAGCGTTTGTGCTCTTCGTGGGGCTTACCTGGAATGACCTGGCGTCTATGAGTAGGTTTGAGGTCTTTGAGGGAATCCAAGGCCGTTATGCGCTCCCGATATTGCCGGTATTCCTGTTGGGACTAGTCGTAGTTGACAATAGGAATGGAAGGCAGCCCGCTCTAGCCCACTGAAGGCGAGGGTTTGCTGGCTCGGCTATTGCTCTACTTCATCGAGTGGATGCGGTTATCATATACGACATTTTCGCAGGAGCGAATCGTGGCAAGTACCGCGCATTTCAGGCGTTCGCCGATGCTCAGCTTGCTGATCAGGGCGCGCATGGTGGCCACGTCATCGAGATGGTTCTGCCAGTCGCTGTCATGTAGTTCTTCGGAGCCGAGCGCCTTGAGGCCTTTGCCTTCATCGCGCACGCTGGCGGTCAGGCCGAAGTAGTTCCGGCACGGGGTGATGCCCTGTTCCAGAGTGAACTGGAAGTTCTCGGCTGCGGAAAGTACGTTGTCGTGCCAGAATGCGGCGGTTCGCTTCGAGTGCGTCACCGAGTCGGGCTCCTGAAGCCAGTAGTAGAGCACGCAATCGATGTCGGCCACTTTGCCCATGCGGGCGTACAGGGGGCCTGCCATGCGGATATCCTGCGCGTAATGGCCCTCGGGGAACCGCAGGCCGTCCCACAGCTCGCGCCTGTACAGGCGGCACCAGTTCGCCTCGTTGAAGTAGCGGGCCTCGGTGTTGCGGCCGAGCTTGCTGCCGAGCAGTCGCAGGCTTTTGCAGAACACGGTCTGGTAGGCGGCGAGCGGGTGCTCGAACACAGTGATTTTGCCGGGCGCCTGCGCGCCCGTCTCGGCCTCTTTGGACACCTCGCCCAGCTGGGAGACGCCGAACTGACGCCAGCGTGCCTTGCTCATATCCGCGCCGGTGTTTTGCAACGCGTGCAGCAGGTATTCGATATTGCGGCGGTCGAGGATGTCGTCGTTGTCGGAGAACGCGATGTACTCACCATGCGCGGCATCGAGGCCGGTGTTCTGGGCCTTGGCGATGCCGCCGTTTTCCTGATGGATCACGGTGACGCGGCTGTCCTGCGCCGCATACTCATCGCAGATGGCCGGGCTGGAATCCTTGGCCCCATCGTCCACCAGAATCACCTCAAGGTTCGTGTACGACTGCTGCAGGATCGAATCAATGCAGTAACGCAGGTAGTCTTCGGCGTTATACACCGGCACGATGATGGAAATGAGGGGAGTGGAGTTTGGCAAGGCTTGGTGCTTCCTCTGGCAATTATTTTATGTGGACATATCCAGTATGACATGTTTCTTGATATTGTTTGCCGGAATCATCGTTCAGTCATGCGCAAATCGCGAAAGACTACTGACGGTAATGTGCGCCTTGAGGAACTCGTCGATGGTGAACAATCCGGAATAGTCGCCGGACTGAATCTGGCTGATCGGCGATTCGTGATCAATGGTGTCTCCAGTTTGCAGTTCGGTAACGTCCTCTGCGTCCTCGGCGGATATAGACGCAGGGTCGGTGACGGCGCCGAATGCTCGTCGTGTGGCCCACAGCTGCACGGGCATATCGCCGATTTGGTATCTCTCGATGAGGCTATTGCCGATATCTCCTGCGTTGGTGTCTTGGAGACCTTGAACGTGCATAGCGAGTAGTTTGGGTGCTCTTTGTCCGTGACGGTAATCGTGTTGCCGTCCACGGAAATGCTGACTTCGTTATGCCAGGAATAGGGCAATGTGACACGGTAGGAATCGGTTTGTGCGCTGAGCGATGCCGTGACGGCGTTACTGTACTGCCAGACTATGTCAATACTGTTGTTGCTCTGACGTTGAATCCGGTCGTAATCACCCAGTGCTGTCTTCGTCCAGGAAGTGGTGAGTTCGGTGGCGTCTGGAATGTCGAGTTCGTCGGCCATACATGAGCGCTGCGTTGCACCATCCATTTGCCCTTTGGTGGTGTGCAGCCATACTTTGTTGTGGTCGGTGGAGCGTTTTCATGCAAATGCTTCCGGATCGGGATTGTTCTGCGGCGTACATTTCAGCCATGCCTTATCCAGCTCGCCGTCCAAATCGGTGGGTGAGGAATACGTCTCGGTCCAATTGCCTTGGGGCGGATCGGCTACGGTGGTTTTTGCCGAGTCGGAACCCGACTTGTCCTGTTGCTTTTGAGTGTGTTGGTTTGTTGCTGCGGCTGTGATTCCGTGGTCTGCGCAGACTGGTTTGCGCCGCAGGCGGTTGCCAAAGTGAGGAGCGGCACAAGGAATAGTGCAGTAAAACGACGATGTTTCACATATCCATTGTACTTGGGAAAGCGGGAGAATGATTGCCAAGAACCGCTGCTGTAATGGCTGATGAGGTATTCGCTGAAGTTCGCGCCCTCTCAGATTGTCACTGACGGCGTATCTGTAATGGGGAAGTATCCAAGTTGTTCATCATTCTGCTTTTGCCAGCGATCCGGTGTGGAGAGAAATTCGATGAGCCCCTTCCATGCTGCTCCAAATGCCACGGAATTGCTGGTGGAAACGGATCGCAGTACTTTGATATCTGCCCATTGCGAGGAAAGCGTGTGCTCGGTGAGCATACGCTGTAGTGGCTTATCCAGATATTCAAATAGCTGTGCATATAGTCCATCAAGCACAATGGTGGGAATGTCGCATATGTTGATAAACGAGGCTAATGCAATGCCGAGATAGTGTGCGGCTGATTTCACGGCTTTACAGGCGTCTGGCTCCTTGCGAGACAGTGCGGCAAACAAGTTGCCGGTAGAAGAGTGTGGTGCCAGACCGCTGGCCTCCATCAGAGCGTATTGTCCGGCAAACGTTTCTAGACACCCAGTATTGCCGCACGAGCATTGGCGTCTGCCTTCAGCTACATAGACATGGCCAAGTTCTCCTGCCCAGCCGTGACATCCTGTGTCGAATCCGCCGCATTTGACGATTGCAGCGTCGATACCAGTCCCGCCAGAGACGTAGAGGTAATCCGATAGGGGAATGTCCTGTTTGTTGCGCAGATAGGTTTCTGCATAGGCGCCTGCATCGGCAGAGTTGAGAAAGTTGATTTGGGGCAACATATTCTGTGGCGCAGCTTTACGCAGTTCCTCCAGCAGGTCAATGTCGTGCCAGCCAAGATTGGGGCTGCTCAGCAGATAAGTGTGGTTGGTGGCGATGAGTCCGTGCAACGCTACGGTGATGCCGACCGTAGTGAGCTCGGCATCTGTTGCCCTCATGCGCAGATCATCAATGATGCGGCGCACAACAGTTAATGTTTTCTCGGCGTTTGAGGTATTGAGTTGCTGATAATGCTGCGCAAGAATTTCGCCCGATAGGTCGACTGCAGAAGCCTCGACAGAGCCTGTGGAAATATCTACGCCAATCGCTGCATAGGTATGTAGGGCTGGGGCGAGAGGGACGGCGGGGCGGCCTGATCCGGTGCTTTCCGAATTGAGTTCTCGAATGATGCCGCAACTGATGAGATGCTCTACCAGCCTAGTCATAGTAGAGCGATTGAGCCCGGTCATGCGGGCAAGGTCGGCGCGCGAAGGATGGCGTGAGCCGGTTACGACTGTATTGGCAAGCATGGTGAGGTTATGGTTGCGCACTGTGGTGCTGCGGGCGGCATCCAGTGTGGTAGCGGTGCTGGCGGCTACGTTGCGGCCGGGTGCAATCGTGTGAGAGGGCATACATACAAGTATGCCTCACATCTCGCGGTATGGCTGGTGTTGTGTCATTACAGATTCATCACTATGCGACGAAACGCCGATTTGTTGCAAGAATGGACAAAGTATATTTTATACTTTAGTATGTTGCATAAAGCAATAAACTTAACGATGAGGTTGAGGAGGGGCCATGCAGCAGCTCGTGGCAGGTGTCGATTCATCAACGCAATCCTGCAAAGTCGTCATTCGTGATTTGCATACCGGCAAATTGGTGAGGTCAGGTGCGGCCAGGCATCGGCGCGGAACAGAAATCGATCCTCAGGTATGGCGTTCGGCCTTCGACGAGGCTGTGCGCCAAGCCGGTGGGTTGGATGACGTGGTGGCGCTATCCGTGGCCGGCCAGCAGCACGGTATGGTCGCGCTTGATGAGCGTGGCAAGGTGGTGCGCAATGCGATTCTGTGGAATGATACGCGTTCTGCTCGCGATGCGGTGGATCTTATTTCGGAGCTCGGCAACGGTAATGAGCGAGAAGGCAAGCGCCAATGGGCTGATCGGACGGGCAGTGTGCCTGTTGCTTCGCTAACAGTGACGAAAATCAGATGGATGGCTACTCATGAGCCCGATAACTTGTCTCGCACTACTGCTGTAGCGCTACCTCATGATTGGCTTACCTGGAACCTGCTAGGTGGCGACGATATAAGCACTTTAGTCACGGATCGTTCTGACGCTTCGGGCACTGGTTATTACTCCGCACAAGATAACGAGTACTGCAAGGATTTGTTGAAACTCGCGGCGGGAAGCGAATTCGCAGAACGCGTGAGGTTGCCTCGAGTTGCCTCGCCCGCTCAGCGTGTGGCCGAAGCAAAAATTGACGGGCACAATCTTGTGATTGGTCCGGGCGCTGGAGATAATGCCGGTGCGGCGCTCGGACTCGGTCTCAAGCCAGGAGAAGTGGCTATGTCTATCGGGACATCGGGTGTGGTGTCGCTGGTATCGGCTGTCGCCACGCATGATCCTGAAGGATATGTGACTGGTTTTGCGGATGCCAGCGGAAACTATCTGCCACTGGTCTGTACGTTGAATGCCTCACGTGTTGTCGATACGTTCCGGGCTTTGCTCAATATGAGTCATGCTGAATTCTCTCGGGCGGCGCTATGCGCGCCGCCTGGTGCCGAGGGGCTGGTTGTGGTTCCGTACTTTGAGGGGGAGCGGACGCCGAATTGTCCGGATGCCACAGGGTCTATCCATGGTGTCACCTGCGAAAATCTCACTACCTCGAACATTGCGCGAGCCGCCATCGAGGGCATGCTGTGTGGTGTAGGCGTAGGTATCCGAGCATTTCAGCAGCTCGGCATTCCGGTTACCAAAATCAACCTCATCGGGGGTGGCGCTCAGTCGGAAGCAGTGCGGCGCATCGCCCCGTCGGTACTTGGATTGCCTGTATGTGTGCCAGAATACAGCGAATACGTGGCGGACGGTGCTGCACGTCAGGCGGCGTGGGTGTACGAGGGTGGCGCTGAACCACCGGTCTGGACTCCTCATCTGTCTAGTGATTACATCTGCGATTACGCACCGTTTATCTTAGAACGTTTCCAAGAAGTATCGTCGCGATTCATGCTTCGGTCAGAGGCTCGAGCTGATGTGGGGCGTCATGGGGATGGAGTCCAGCTGTAAAGCAGAGACTTGTACGTCTAATCATTTGTCTGGTGTCGGGCCGGTCTCCATCAACGTAAGTCATAACTAAACAATCGGAGAAATAAGCATCTACATATCAAAGGAGACACAAGATGCGTAACACACTGAAAACAACGTTGGCGGCAGGGCTTGCGGTTGCATGCCTCGTACCCATGGCAGCCTGTGGATCAGGTGGATTAGTGGGCGGCAGCAAGTCGAGTGGAGATACCGTCAAGATGGTGTTGGTAGCCAAGCAAGAAGGTATCCCGTGGTTCGATGACATGCGGACCGGTGTTGAGCAGTTTGGCAAAGACAATGCAGGCAAGGTCGATGTCAAGCAGATTGCGCCGGATTCAGGCGATTCCGCAAAACAGGTGCAAATGGTATCGGACCTCATCTCGCAGGACGTGGACGCTATTGTTGTGGTTCCGAATGATCCACAGGCGCTCAAGCCGGTGATTAAGCAGGCCAAGGCCAAGGGCATTGTCGTAATCGCTCATGAGGCAAGCAATATTGCTGACGACGTTGATTATGACATTGAGGCCTTCCAGAACACGGACTTTGGTGAAGCGTTCTGCAAGCCATTGGCTGAAGGCATGGGTGGTAAAGGCAAGCTTGCAGCTGTGGTCGGTTCTAAGACCATGGAAACGCATATGGCTTGGTACAACTCCTGCAAGAGCATGCTGGAAAAGGATTACCCAGACATTGAGTTCGTCTCGGATGAGCCCTATGAGGACAACAACGACGATGACACTGCGCGCAAGGTTGCTACCGAAATCCTCAATGCCCACCCAGATATCACGGGCTTCTTTGGCACCTCCGTTTCGGCTGGCTCCAATATGGCCGCTGTGCTCAAGGAACGCAACAACAAGAATATCTACGTTTCCTCTCTCGGTATTCCCTCTGTGGACATGCCCTACATCGATGAGGGCTGGGTACAGTATGCACAGACTTGGCGTCCGGCCGATGCCGGATATGCCGCGCTCCAGCTGGCTTATGACAAGGTCAAAGGTGAATCCATCGAGACCGGCCTTGATTTGAAGGCGGATGGCTATGGCAGTGTTGAGGTCAAAGGTCATCAGGTTTATGGTGACGCCCCTCTGGTGTTGAAGAAGGGCGATTACGCGGACGGCAAGTATCCCTTCTAGATTGTCGTAGCCACTTGGCCAACCACCAGTAAATCAAGAAAGCAAGGTGATGAACATGCGATTGCAGGCTACGGATATCTCCAAGAACTTTGGCGGTGTGCAGGCGCTCAAGCATGTGAACGTGGACATTGTCGGCGGTGAAGTGCACTGTCTAGCCGGCGAGAACGGTTCCGGTAAATCTACCATCGTGAAGATTCTTTCGGGTGTGCTGACACCCAACGGGGGAGTTATCACGGTGGATGGCACGCCATACGAGAGCCTAACCGCGCGGCAGGCAATCGGTCTGGGTATAGCGGTGATCCATCAGGATCTCTCGTTGTTCGGCACCATGAGCGTTCGGGATAACATCTGTCTGCCTGAGCATGTTCATCACCATAGATCGCTAATCAATCCTCAATATGCCGAAGATGTATCGCGCAAAGCAATGGCGCGAATTGGCGCTGATCTCGATTTGGACGCCCGCGTGGAGAACCTATCCATGGCGTCCAAGCAGCAGGTTGCTATTGCCAGAGCTTTGGCGTTGAACGCGAAGGTCATCTTTATGGATGAACCGACTACCGCGCTGACCTCTACTGAAGTGGACAGTCTGCTCCGTACCATTGGCGCGCTCAAGGCATCCGGGGTGTCGGTTATTTTCATTTCGCACAAGCTCGATGAAGTGTTTTCCGTGGCTGACCGTATCACGGTGTTCCGTTCCGGTGAAGTAATCGGTACATATCAGGCTTCGCAGCTCGATAGCCGCAAGCTGTCCGCGTTGATGACCGGGCATGACGTGGAATTTGGTGTTCCCGAGAACCATATCGTAGCTGATGCCACACCGGTGCTCGAGATGAAACATGTCAAGGCTTCGAAAGTGTCTGATGTGACATTGAGGGTACAGGCAGGCGAGGTTGTTGGTATGAGTGGTCTATTGGGATCGGGACGCACGGAAACCGCTCTTACTCTCTTCGGTCTCAATGCGTTGACCGGTGGCAGCATAGCTATCGACGGTCAGCCTGCAGCTATTCGCAATCCTCGTGATGCTATTGCCAATGGCATTGCCTTAGTGCCCGAAGACAGGCATCGCGAAGGGCTGTTTCTTGACCGCAATCTGCTGCAGAACAGTGCGGCTAGCGTGCTGGAAAGAATCTCAAGCAGATTCGGCGTGGTCAATGTTAAAAAGGAACGTCAGATCGGTGAAGACACATTAGTGAACCTGCAAGTCAACACCCGTGACTTGGCGCTGCTGGCGCAATCGCTGTCTGGCGGCAACCAGCAGAAGGTGCTGCTAGGAAAATGGGTGGCCACTGCGCCGAAGCTACTTATTCTTGACTCGCCGACTGTGGGTGTGGATGTCGGATCCAAATCGCAGATATACGAGATCATTCGGCAGCTATCTTCACGGGGAATTGCCATTCTGGTGATTTCCGACGAGGAAGAAGAGTTGCTGGCTGTTTGTAACCGTATTGCCATATTCGTGCAGGGTGCGGTAACCACGGAACTTAGTGGCGAGCAGCTCAAGCCAGGTTTCTCTGCCATCTACCGTAATGCTGATCGCAATGGTGTTGGAGTAGTTGATGTGGCTGCCCATCCGACTAACAAGGAGGTGGCTTGATGACGCGGCAAGCCGATAAGGTCCCGCTGCTCAGGGCCAAGAAATTCAATTCCATGGAAAAGACCCTAATGGTCATCATCGTGGCATATGCGATTATCGTCTCCGTAATCAACCCCAATTTCCTTTCGCTCGGTACGCTTGCCGATCTGACTCGCAACGGCACCGGTATGGCGATACTCGCGGCTGGCGTGTATGTAATCATGATTGCGGGTGGCATTGATGTGTCGTTTCCGGCGGTGGCGATTATGTCTGGCTATACGTCGGTGGTCATTGCCGTGCGAACGGGTATTGATTCGATGCTGTTCATCGTGGTTGTCGCAGCGCTTATTGGCGCATTGCTCGGTACTGTCAACGCGCTGCTCATCCATTGGCTGGAATTGCCCACGTTCATTGTGACGCTTGGTACGTCATCGATTTTCTATGGTCTAATGACTACGTTGGTGGGCACTAAACCGGTGACGATAAGCCAGATGCCGAAATCAATGTTGAGCTTTGGTAGATGGAACGTGATTTCTTTCACCGTCAAAGGGCAGCAAAACGGCATTGCGGGCTTCTTCCTCATCGCGGTGATCGTATACGCGGCAGTGTGGTTCGTGATGAATCACACCACACTGGGACACAGTGTTTATGCAATTGGCAATTCCGAGGAATCTGCAAGGCGAGCGGGATTATCGCCATTGCACATCAAGTTGTTCATATATCCGCTCATGGGTGTGCTGGCTGCGCTGATGGCTATCATCTCGTTTTCGAACCTCAAGTTTGTTGATCCGACCAGCATTATGGGTACTGAACTGACGGTGATTGCTGCAGTGGTTATTGGAGGTACCAGAATCACTGGTGGTTATGGCACCCTGCTGGGTACGTTCCTAGGTGTTGCCTTGGTGCAGTTGCTGAACAACACTCTGGTGTTCATGGGTATCCAATCCTCGTGGAACAACCTGTTCATCGGCGCGGTTATGATCGCGGCGGTGGTCGTCATCTATTACGGCGAAAAGCGCCGCAACCGTCGTAACATGTCTTTCCTGGTCTGAGGTGATCATCATGGCACAGCAAACGAAAAGCAAGTCGGGGCGCAGCCCTCGCAGCAACCCGATTGCCGAGTGGTGGAGCGGCGTGGACCGTTCCAGCAAGGTGCTCTATGGAGCCGTTGTGGTGGTTTGCCTAGGGTTTTATATCCTGCTTGGCAATACGCTGTACAACGTCGGTACATTGCAATCCATGGGATTCCAGATTGGCGAGTTCATGTTTCTGGCGCTCGCCATGGGCATTGTGATGCTCACTGGTGGCATCGACCTTTCGGTGGTTGCTAATATGAACGTTTCCGCAATTATCATCGCGTGGATGTTGTCGGGAAGCGAAATGGGTCGTCTCGGTTCGCCGCGGGTCTCAATTGCTGTGGCGGTGTTGCTGGGCATCGTCGCAACGGTGGTTTGCGGCATGGTGAACGGTCTTCTTGTCTCGTTAGCCGGCGTCAATCCGATTGTGGCGACGTTGGGTACTCAGCTGTTGTTTACGGGAATAGCTTCTGCGGCAACCAACGGTTCATCAATTGGTGTTGGCGTGCTGGATTACGCGATGCTGGGCATTTCTACGGTCGCCGGCGTACCGGTGGTGTTCCTCCTCGGATTGGTGTGCTATCTCGTTGTTGGCTGGATAACCAGCCGCACGAGATACGGTCGTGAACTATATTTCTACGGTTCCAATCCGGTGGCATCGCTGTTCTCGGGGCATCGCGTCAACCGAACGTTGGTCCTCACCTATGCTGCGGCAGGCATTTTCGTAGGTTTGGCTGCGATGGTCATGGTTGCTCGAGTTAATTCCGCGCGTGTTGGTTTCGGTGAAACGTACCTGTTGCAGGCTCTTCTGGTCGTGGTGCTTGCCGGCTTTGACCCGTTTGGCGGCCGTGGTCGGTTTGGCAATCTGCTGTTGGCAGTGATTATGTTGCAGGTGCTGCAGACTGGATTCACCATTCTCAATTTCTCCCCGTTCGTCAAGAACCTTGCTTGGGGTTCTGCTCTGGTGATTGTCATGGTGCTGAGCCGGGCGTTTGAACTGCGAGCAAACCGGACAGGGCGCACAGTGAAAGCCGCGGCGGATACTGCTTCCGCTTCGGTCAAAACCAAGGAGGTCAACAATGAGTGAATTATCTAAAGGTGTAGTCGACGTAGCGCAGACGGAAGGTATTCTGACTGAGCTGAGGCAGACTTTCGATCATCTGGACTATCGGGCGGTGAATGCAGTCCTTCCCGTTCTGCAGTCCGCGCGTCGCATTGTTTGTGCTGGTGTTGGGCGTGAAGGGCTTACTTGCCGGGCGTTTTGCATGCGTCTCATGCATCTCGGTTACGATAGCCACTGGGTATGGGATGATACTGCTCCGGCGCTGAGTGAGGGAGATGTATTTTTCTTCACCTGCGGATCAGGGCAGATTGCACATCTGTTGACCATTGCACAATTGGCTAAAGATACTGGTGCAACGGTGGTATGCGTTACTGGCGTGCCGAATAGCGATGCTGCGCGTTTAGCCGATCATGTGGTGTTCATTCCTGCATCTGTGTATAAGGGCTCTGGCGATTTGGTGCCGACTGTGCAACCCATGGGCACATTATGGGAAACAGCGTCGTGGATTCTGCTTGATGCCATCGTGTACGGACTGCATGAGCGCGATAATATTGGGTACGCGGAAATGGCGGCCCGACACCGCAACTATGAGTAGCGGTCTTTGACGAGGGCGTTAGTGCGCCCGTCTGACATGCAATGTCTGCCTGCAAAACTTGGTGCGGTGGTTTTCTTGTTTTGCGGGCAGGCAATGGGGGCTGCGGACGTTTTCTTGGAGATAATCACGCAGCCATTCCTTGGCTTTGACGGTATTGTACCGGGCTCATCCAACCAAGCGACTGTTTGATGCGCTCGTGGTTGTACCAGCGTATGTACTCATCGACCAAGGCGAGCACCTCGTTGCGGGTGTGTTCCTCCCACTTCTCGGGGTAGACCGCCTCGGTCTTCATCCTGCCGAAGAATCCCTCCGCGGCCGCGTTGTCCGGCGAACAGCCCTTCGCGCTCATGGAGCGCGTCAGCCCGAAGCGTTCCATGAGCCCGAGCCATCCGGGCCACCGGCAGTGGCATCCACGGTCGGAATGCACCAGGGGACGCGCGTTCCCCGGCAGCGTCGAGGCCGCTTTCTCCAGCATCCTGTTGGCGAGCTCCGCGTTGGGGCTGAAGCCGGCGGTGTATGCGACGATCTTGCCATCGAAGCAGTCGATCATCGGCGAGAGGTACACCTTCCCGTCCCTGGCCTTGATCTCGCTGATGTCCGTCAGCCACTTCTCGTTCGGACGCTCGGCCGTGAAGTCCCGGTCGACGAGATTGGCGGGAGCCGGCGTCGTCTCGCCCTCGTAGGAACCGTACCTGCGTCGCTTGGGCGCGTGCGCCACGAGCCCTTCCTCCGCCATGATCCTGCGGACCGCCTTCTCCGATACGCCGGTCTTGAGCACCGCCTTGATCCTGCGGTACCCGTACCTGCCCTTGGAATCGGCGAACGCCCCGGCCACCTCTGCCCTGAGTCCGGCGTACTTGTCAACGCCGAGCCGGGCGTGGTGGCAGTAGGTGGCCGCCGGGCGCGATGCCGGGCAAGCATGTCATCGAGCCGGGCGAATACGCCGGCCTCAACCGGTCGATCAACAGGGTCTTCTCCCTGTTCGACAGGCGCCGCAGGTCGGCGCCGGGGTCTTTTTTTACGACCTCCACCACCTCCCGCATCAACGCGTTCCCCCGGCTCCAGTTCCTCGACCCTGCGGCGCAAAGCCTCCGCGTCATCATCATCGGCTGCGGACGGCCGGCGGCGGGAGTCCGCGGGCTTATTGCCCTGCGCGGAGTTCCTGTTTTTGGGCTGCAACGCGGCCATGCCGCCCTTGCGGTACGCCCTGACCCAGCCATGCACCGCGCCGACGCTCACGCCGAGCTGTTTGGCGGCCTGCTTCTGCTGCATGCCGCCCAGCACCAGCTCGACTGCCCTTCGCCTGGTCTCCAGTGGGATGATGGGTTTGGCCATATGGCCAGCATACCGGGAATCCATCGCCAGCCAACGCTCCAGACACTGCCTGGTCGGATAACCCAGATGCTCCACCACCTGGGCCGTCGTCATCGGCGTGGTGAAATACAACTCCACCGCACGCTCTCGTTCCTCAAGACCGGACATACGAAAATCTTTCCGTTCGGTCTCCAAGAAAACGTCCGCAGCCCCATGTCTGACTTACATTGCGCAAATTGTACTTCGGCAGACTTGGCGATAAGCCCATGTACTATTCCTTTGTACAAATACGATACCAATAGAACGTTCGCCACCATTAGTTCCCGTTCAATGCATCGAGAGTTGGGTAGATATGGCGTGCGAGTTTCGGCACTCCGCTGTGCTGAAGTATGTATGCATAATCTTCTGGCATTTGTGAATACCGCTTGTGACTCAGCAATGCTTGCTCTTCGACAAGGCGGAGAATCAAATCATTGACAAGCTCGCCAAAGAGCGCGCAAGTATCGAAGAAAACGGGGAAACTCATGTCGCGCGCTCCTTTACCGTTGGTCTTGGTGCTTTACGAAATCAGCGGGTTGTCGAGTGTTGCGCGAGGATCTTCATCTGCGGCGATGGCATCAAAAATCTGCATGTTTTTATCGTGCTGCGTAACGGCGTAATGCTGTAAATCAGACAGCATAACTCGCCTATGTCTGCCTACGCGAGTGAATGGAATGTCGCCTTGCTCCAGCAGTTTTACCAATGTGGGGCGGGAGATGCCGAGATAGTCGGCGGCGTCCTGCGTGGTGAGTTTGGTGTCATATGGGGCAACGAATATAGCCTTGCCTCGGGAAAGCTGGTCGGCAACTTTGAACAGCACGTCTGCGAGCTCGGGTGTCAGCGGACGGTCGGGAGAGCCGGGCACTTTCAGCATTGCCACGGGAAAATCGTTCTGGGCTGCCATGGCATCAAACTGTTTATCGAGTAGCTGCTGTGTTTCTTCCTGGAGGGCGGATAGGGATTCCTTGATGTCAATGAGCTGTCGTCGGTCTTCTGCGTTCGGCAGATAAGTCGCGGAGCTCTCTGAGATGCTGCGCGTGCTCATTGGTTATCCTCTTCGTCGGGATTTTATTGTTGTGGCATTGCTCGGATACCATAATAAACGAAATATTCGAAAAAATAAACTTGCTTGCTTTGCTGGCGATATGCATTATTGTGTGCTTGGTTTTGTTGGTTGTTTTCTTGCTTTCGGGTAACATGGGTTTTCGGTAAAACGAACATGACCTGTGAAAGGTTGCTTGCTATGGCCGGTGTGCCGAACAATTCCGAAACCACCCAGTATCCCGATCTCGTTATCGTTGGCGCAGGCCTGTTCGGTCTGACGGTGGCGCAGCAGGCGGTGGAGCACACCGGCGCTCGCGTGCACATCATCGACGTGCGCGACCACATCGGCGGCAACGCATACTCGTATATCGATGAGGAGACGGGCGCGGAGATCCACAAGTACGGCGCTCATCTGTTCCATACCTCCAACAAGCGTGTGTGGGACTACGTGAACCGCTTTACGAGCTTCACCAACTATGTGCACCGCGTGTACGCCACGCACGATGGCGAGGTCTACCCGCTGCCCATCAACCTGGGTACCATCAACCAGTTCTTCCATGCCCACTACACGCCGGCCGAGGCGCAGAAGCTCATCGCCGAGCAGGCGGGCGAGCTGGCCGGCACTGATCCGCAGAACCTCAACGACAAGGGCATCCAGCTGATCGGCCGCCCGCTGTACGAGGCGTTCATCAAGAACTACACCGGCAAGCAGTGGCAGACCGACCCCTCCGAGCTGCCGGCCGCCATCATCAAACGCTTGCCCGTGCGCTTCAACTACGACAATCGCTACTTCAAGGACACGTGGGAGGGCCTGCCCGCGGACGGCTACACCAAGTGGATGGAGCGCATGATCGACGACCCGCGCATCACCGTGGAGCTGGGCGTGGACTTCTTTGACGAGTCCCAGCCGTACAACAAGACCGCGCTCAAGGCCGCGGGCGTGCCGGTGGTGTACACGGGTCCGGTGGACCGCTATTTCGACTACGAGCTGGGCGACCTCAAGTGGCGCACGGTGGACTTCAAGGAGGTCCGCTACGACGAGGGCGACCACTTCGGATGCCCGGTGATGAACTTCTCCGACGCGGACGTGCCCTACACCCGAGCCATCGAGTTCAAGAACTTCAACCCGGAGCGCCACGACTCCCAGAACCCGGACAGGACCGTGGTGTGGGAGGAGTACAGCCGTTTCGCCGAGCGCGGCGACGAGCCGTACTACCCGGTCAACACCGACGCGGACAAGGCGCTGTACGCCCAGTACGAGGCCAAGGCCAAGGCCGAGCCGAACACCGTGTTCGGCGGCCGCCTCGGCACTTACAAGTACTACGACATGCACAACGTGATCGACACCGCCCTCACCGCTTACGAGGAGCGGGTCGCACCGCTGCTGGCCAAGTAACAGCCGATTGCGCGATTACGCAACGAATCCAACCCCAAGTCCGAAGCCGTCATGATTATGCCAACGATAATCATGACGGCTTCGGACTTGTTGATTCTTTGGGGTGACTACAAACCGCTGACGGCGATGTGCGCTTTGAGGTAGTCGTCTATGGCGAATACGCCTGAGGTGTCTCCGGCACGAATCTGGGCGGAGATGGAGTCATATTCAACGGTGCCTCCGGTTTGCAGATCGGTAACGTCTTCAGCATCGTCCGCCGAAATGGAGGCCGGGTCGGAGGCGGCGACAAATGCCCATCGTGTGGCCCACATCTGCACGGGGGTGTTGCCAGCCTGATATTTCTGGATGAGGCTGGTACCTATGTCTCCGGCGTTGCTGGAATCCGAGACTTGGAACGTGCATAGCGCATATTTCGGGTGTTCTCGGTCGGTGACGGTGATGGTGCTGCCGTCCACCGAGGTGGTGATTTTGTTGTGCCACGAGTAGGGCAAGGTGACGCGATACGAATCAGATTCCATGGTGAGCGACTTTTTGACTGCGTCGCTGTATTGCCAGACGATATTAATGACGTTGCCGCTGTGCTTCTGATAACGGTCATAATCTCCCAGCGACGTCACAGTCCACGAGTCGCTGAGATCTGCGGTGTCCGCAATATCCAGTTCATCGGCCATGCAGGAGCGCTGTGACGAGCCATCCATACCGCCCTCGGTGGCGTGCATCCACACTTTGCTGTGATCTGTAGACCTCTTCCAGGAGAATGCCTCGGGATCGGGCGCATTGTGCGGTGCGCAATCCAGCCATGCTTCGTCAAGCTCCCCGTCCAGATTACTGGGGCCGGAGTAGGCGTCTGTCCAGTCGCCCTGGGTTGGGTCATCAACAACAGTCTTCTGCTGATTGAAATCCGTGTTGCTGTTGCTCTTGGGAGTCTGCGAGGATTGCTGCTTTTTTGGTTCAGTGGTCGGCGCAGATTGGGGCGTCCCGCAAGAAGCGAGTAGCGCAATCAGCGGTACGAGAAGCACCATGGCAAAACGACGATGTCTCATATCACAAGTCTAACCGTGTAGGAGTTCGATTGCTAGGGGCTGTAGAAAGGGGATGTCGTATTCTCGCGCGTCTTTCGTTACGATTGTCACTGGGGATAGAATGAAAGTCATGCCTCATCGCGAGGCGTGCGCAAGCTGAAGGAGCAGAGGCTATGACTGATTCCAACACCAATCCTTATGCCGGTTCGGGGCAGTCGCCGTGGCAGCCCGAGCAGGCTCCGGCGCCTTCATCTGAATCCGATTCGGGTGCTGCAAATCCATCCGGCGAGGCTGGATCCCAGCAGCCCAATGATACTTATCCTGGTGGCGGTTCCGTGCCTCCGCAGACACCGTACAATCCGTACGCTCAAGGCGGAACGCCGTATGGGCAGCAGTACAATCCGAACTACAGCCAGCCCTATGCCCAGCAGTATGGCTACATGCCCCCAGCGGCCAATCAGCAGTACAACGGGTTTGCCATTGCGGGCTTTGTCTGCTCGTTCTTTACCTCAATCATCGGTTTGATTTTCAGCATCATCGGCTTGAACCAGATCAAACGGCAGGACGGCAAAGGCAAAGGCTTGGCCATTGCGGGCATCATCATCAGCGTGGCAAAGCTGGGCATCTATCTGCTGATGATTGTGATGATTATCGTCGGTCTCTTTTCGGGTATGGTCGATGCCGTGACGAATGATTTGCGGTCGGATTATTCATACAGCAGATACGACGACATGGACGATCAGTATGATTCGTACTATTATGACGGCCAGTACGACTACGACGATTCTGGCGATATCGATATCGATGATTTGGATCGTGCGCTTGAGCAGCTGAATGGCGTGTCGGAATGGTCCCCTGCTTTTACCGTCTACTCTCCAGCGGTTTCCATCAGCGAATGAATAGGTGATGAGATTCCTGCGGCGTGGCATTGACCGGCCGTGAGAGGAATAGTCGTTGCCGGGCGCGGGCTGGGCGTAGTCTTGGAGTCATGAGACTCGCACGTTTTTCTTTGAATGATTCGCCGCGCTACGCCTTCGTGCAGAAGGACGAAACGGACGGCAAGGACTACCTCATCGAGCTGGACGGTCATCCGCTGGCCGGCGGCCAAGTCACTCCTACCGGTAATCGTTACCCGGTTGATGGCGATGGCATCCGCCTACTTTCTCCAGTGATTCCTTCCAAGGTCTACGGTCTGGCCAAGAACTATGAGGCGCACGCCCAGTTCATGCACGAGGCCGGCCATTCGGAAATCGCCCATGCGCCTGAGAACATGGTGATTTTCACCAAGCCGTCCACCTCGGTGATTGGCCCCGATGATCCGATCGTGTACCCGGCCTGCTCCAAGGACATGAACTTCGAGCCGGAAGTGGCCGTGGTGATGGGTCGTATTGCCAAGAACGTATCCGTTGAGAACGCAATGGATTACGTGCTTGGCTTCACCTGCGTGAACGACGTGACGCTGCGCGACCTGCAGGGCATCGATCCCACATGGACGCGAGCCAAGGGATTCGATACCTCCTGCCCGCTCGGCCCGTGGATTGTGATGCGCGATGACCTGAATTGGAAGGACGCCGAGATTTCGTTCACGCTGAACGGCGAGGACGTGCCGATGGCATCCGGTACTACCGCAAACCTGATTCACGGCATCCCTGAGCAGATCGCCGCAATCTCCAGCTTCTCCACACTGCTGCCCGGCGACGTAATCATGACCGGTACGCCGAATGCTTCCGGTCATCTTGATCCCGGTGACGAGACCATTGTGCACGTCGAGGGTATTGGCGATCTGCGCAACGTGATTGTGCGGGCGTAGGTGTTTCTGGCTCCCCTCGGAGAGGGGAGCCAAGAACGCGCCTTACGCTCCCGGTAGAAGCGCGTGCAAGACGGTCATCACCGCCAAGCTGATGATGGCCGTCACTGTTAATGAGAAGCCGGCGAGCTTGGCATTGCCGGTCAACGAATCGGTGAACTTGGTCGAGAAAATCGTGATTGGGGCAAAGGAGCCCAGCACGATGATTTCGCGGATTCTCATGTCAAACGGCAGCAGGAACCATGCCGCTACGGCGATAATTGCGCCGAACACCATACGCCAGGTGATTACCTTGCCCAGCTCCACCTTGTCTTTACGGTTGTCTGGAATCTCCATCATGAGTCCGATCATCGCCATGGCGCAGAAAGCGTTCGCGTTGGCAAATGGCGTAATGATTGTGACGATAGGCTGCGGAATCGTGATGTGCAGGAACATGAACACCAGCATCAGCATGTAGATGTCGAACGAAATCGAACTCAGAAAATCACGGGCAATGTTGCGCAGGCGCAGGATAAGCGGCAGCGATTTGAAGTTCTCGTCCATATGCAGCAGCGTGCGCGTGATGGTCAGTGAACCTGCCGTGGCCACGGTGGCGTTGCCGATATCGAGCATGATGATCGGCAAGCCAGCGGATGCACCCATAAAGGTCTGCACCACCGGCAGACAGAACGCGCCGAGATTCAGTCCCGAGGCGTTGAGCATTTGGAAGGCGCGGTAGTTCTTCTCGTCGCCACGCGATCCGATATACACGATGAACAGCGGAATCGCGCAGGCGAAGAAGCCGAACAGCACAATCCACAGCATGCGCATATCGTGCTTGTTAGTGGCGAACGACAGGATAATCGCGCACGGCAGCGTGAGGTTGAACACCAGTCCTTGAACAACCCTGTAATCGCGTTCATCGAAAATATGGACGTGCTTGAGTGCGTAGGCGCCGATAATAACGAGCAGTAGCGAACCGGCTTGGAAAATCATGTTCTTCTCTTATCCCACAACGCGCTAGCCGCAGTAGTCGGGGAGCGGTTCAAGCGCACAACAAACCGAGTGCGAGTATAGGAGTGTCGCGGGGCATATTTCGCCTCCCGGCGCATATTGTGGACGCCCGTCTAGGCTTGCTCCCGCTGGTGAGAGCTGTCTGCGGAAGCGGACTGAGAGTGGTCAACCCCAAAACAGGCCAATTTTTAACCATTTCTGGCGCCGTCTCTAACCTTCCTCACTCGAAAACCTGCGCGGGTTCCAAAACTTGAGTCACTTACACTCAACTTTTGGGAATAGAATAGGCGTCAGGTCGGTTGAGCATATCAGATAACGACACATTGCGGTCTGCTACGGCGCTCGCAGAGCGTGCGAAACCTCAAGACGAGACGCAGCGGAACGCATGACATGGAGGAATACGATATGGAACAGAAGTTCACCACTATGGCCCAAGAAGCCGTCGGCGACGCGATTCAGAGTGCGTCCGCCGCAGGAAACGCGCAGGTCGAGACCCTGCACGTCATGGATGCGTTGCTGCGTCAGGAAAACGGCGTGGTGCGCTCCCTCATCGAGGCCGCGGGCGGAGACCCACAGGCCATCGGCGCTGCCGTGCGTAACGCTTTGGTCGCGCTGCCGAGTGCGTCCGGCTCCAGCACTTCGCAGCCGCAGGCCAGCCGTCAGCTGACCGCAGCCATCGCCCAGGCCGAGAAGGAAATGCAGCAGATGGGCGACGAATACGTCTCCACCGAGCACCTGCTCATCGGCATCGCGGCCAGCAAGCCGAACCAGTCGGCTGAAATCCTGGAGAAAAACGGCGTCACCGCCGCTTCCCTGCGTAAGGCTGTGCCCGGCGTGCGCGGCGGCGCGAAAGTCACCAGCCCGGACGCGGAAGGCTCGTACAAGGCTTTGGAGAAGTACTCTACCGACCTGACGGCCGCCGCCAAGGAAGGCAAGCTCGACCCGGTCATCGGCCGTGACCAGGAGATTCGCCGTGTGATTCAGATTCTGAGCCGCCGTACCAAGAACAATCCTGTGCTGATCGGTGAGCCTGGCGTCGGCAAGACCGCCGTCGTGGAGGGCTTGGCCCAGCGTATCGTGGCGGGCGACGTGCCCACCACCCTGCAGGGCAAGAAGCTCATCTCCCTTGACCTGGGCTCCATGGTGGCCGGCTCGAAGTACCGTGGTGAGTTCGAGGAGCGCCTGAAGAGCGTGCTCAACGAAATCAAGAACGCGGACGGCCAGATCATCACCTTCATCGACGAGATCCATACCATCGTCGGCGCGGGTGCGGCCGAAGGCTCCATGGATGCCGGCAATATGCTCAAGCCCATGCTGGCCCGCGGCGAGCTGCGACTGATCGGCGCGACCACGCTGGACGAGTACCGCGAGAACATCGAGAAGGATCCGGCACTGGAGCGTCGTTTCCAGCAGGTGTTCGTGGGCGAGCCTTCCGTGGAAGACACCATCGCCATTCTGCGTGGCCTGAAGCAGCGTTACGAGGCTCACCATAAGGTAACAATCGGCGATGACGCGTTGGTTGCCGCCGCAACCCTGTCGAACCGCTACATTTCGGGTCGTCAGCTGCCGGACAAGGCCATCGATCTGGTGGATGAGGCGGCTGCCCACCTGCGTATGGAGCTCGACTCCTCGCCTGAGGAGATCGATGAGCTGCAGCGCAAGGTGACCCGTCTCGAGATGGAGGAAATGCAGCTCAAGAAGGCCGAGGATCCCGCGTCCAAGGAGCGTCTGGGCAAGCTGCAAGCCGAACTCGCGGACACCCGTGAGAAGCTCAGCGGCCTCAAGGCGCGTTGGGATGCGGAACAGGCCGGCCATAACAAGGTCGGTGACCTGCGTGCCAAGCTCGATGACCTGCGTGTGCAGGCGGATAAGTTCACCCGTGAGGGAAATCTGGCTGAGGCCTCGAAGATTCTGTACGGAGAGATTCCGGCCATTCAGAAGGAGCTCGCCGCTGCGGAAAGCGCGGATGCCGAATCTGCTGATGCGGGTGCCGAGAATCCGGCTGATGAGCCGATGGTTCCGGACCGCGTGGACGCCGACTCGGTGGCTGAAATCGTCTCCGACTGGACCGGCATTCCCGTTGGCCGCCTGATGCAGGGCGAAAACGAGAAGCTGCTGCACATGGAGGACTACCTCGGCAAGCGCGTGATCGGCCAGAAGGAAGCCATCGCCGCCGTGTCCGACGCGGTGCGTCGTTCGCGTGCCGGTATCTCCGACCCGAACCGTCCGACCGGATCGTTCCTGTTCCTTGGTCCCACCGGTGTGGGTAAGACCGAGCTGGCCAAGGCGCTCGCCGACTTCCTGTTCGACGACGAGAAGGCCATGGTCCGCATCGACATGTCCGAATACATGGAGAAGGCTTCGGTCTCGCGCCTGATCGGCGCGGCTCCGGGCTACGTGGGTTACGAGCAGGGCGGTCAGCTGACCGAAGCCGTGCGCCGTCGCCCGTACTCCGTGGTGCTGTTCGATGAGGTCGAAAAGGCCAATCCGGAGATCTTCGACGTGCTGCTGCAGGTACTCGATGATGGCCGCCTGACCGATGGTCAGGGCAGGACCGTGGACTTCAAGAACACGATCCTGATCATGACCTCCAACTTGGGCTCGCAGTTCCTCGTGAACGAGGACATGGACGCCGACGCCAAGAAAAAGGCCGTGATGGATGCGGTCCACATGAACTTCAAGCCGGAGTTCCTGAACCGTTTGGACGATATTGTCATGTTCCACCCGCTCACGCGCGAGGAGCTTGGCGGCATCGTGGATATCCAGGTCAAGGGCGTGGCCCAGCGCCTGACCGACCGTCGCATCACGCTGGACGTCACCGATTCGGCTCGCGAGTGGCTGGCCAACACCGGCTACGACCCGGCCTATGGCGCTCGTCCGCTGCGTCGCTTGGTGCAGACCGAAGTTGGCGACCAGCTGGCCCGCATGTTGCTGGCCGGCAAGGTCCACGACGGCGACACCGTGCTCGTCGACCAGACCGGCGGCGAACACCTGGAGCTCTCCGCCTGGGCGAGTGACCAGATTGCCTCCGACGATCCGGACATGAGCGTAGACAACGTCTCCGAAGACAAGTGACAATCACTGGCTCCCCTCTCCGAGGGGAGCTGTCAGCGAAGCTGACTGAGGGGAGTTCGGGCGGCTTCGCAACAGTGGTTTTTCTCTGCAAAATCTCTTAAACAGGTGGGGATGGCAGCGGTCATACCCACCTTTTCGTCTTTGTGGGTCTATCTCGATTTCGAGGGGCTGATTTGCCCTCTTTCGGAGGTCTACTTCCATTTCGAGGGGCTGCTCATCCATTGAACCGCAAGTATCAGTGGCTTTATGGCAACGCCATTCCGCCGTTTTGGGGCCTTACCTACTTGGCTGCCAGCCCCTTGAAACGGAAGTAGACCTCCCGCAACATCGAAATCAGCCCCTCGAAACGGAAGTATCTTCCCGGTCCCTCTCAATTGCGTTTCCCGAGAGTGGAAGAACCGTGATATCAAGGTGTTTACTGCTGCATATGGTAGGAAAGTGAGTGTTGGCGGACGAAGGGAGGGCTAGTGACCGGACGATTTGCGCCGACACCATCGGGACGCATGCATATCGGCAACGTGTATGCCATGCTGGCCGCATGGCTTTCGGCCCGCTCTCGTGGTGACCGCATGCTGATGCGCATCGAAGACGTGGATAAGCCGCGCGTGATTGCCGGTGCCGATCGGCTCATGCTGGATGATCTCCGTTGGCTGGGCCTTGACTGGGACGGCGAGCCGATATTCCAGTCCCAACGCACAGAACGCTACGAATATGCATTGGAGTGCTTGCGCTCGCGAGGCGTGCTATATCCCTGCTTCTGCTCGCGTGCCGATATCCGTGCGGCTTCCGCCCCCAACGAAGGCGACGGTTTCATGGTCTATCCCGGCACCTGCCGTCATTTGCTTCGCAATCATCCCGGCGAGGTGCATTCCCGACTAGCTCGCGGCGACCAGCACTCCGTTCGCATCGCCATGCCAGAACCGAGGGCAATGTCGGACGGCCCGTTTGCGAACCTATATACGTCATCGGAAGCGTCAACGCCCGTGCGTGGCGATGGAATTGCCGACTGTATTACAAGTTTTGATGATTGTGTTTACGGTCCACAGCATTACGATTTGCCTCATGAAGTGGGCGATTCGGTGATTCGCCGAGCTGATGGACTGTTCGGCTATCAGCTTGTTGTGGTTGTGGATGATTTGGATATGGGCGTTGACGACATCGTGCGTGGCCGTGATTTGCTACGCTCCACTGCATTGCAGATGTGGATTCGCCAATGCCTGCTGGCCGGAGGATTCCGGCCGGAGTGTGCGAGCGATGCACGAGTATCTGCCGAACACCCGAAGTATGTGCATTTGCCCCTCATCGACAACGCGGCCGGTCGGCGTTTAGCCAAGCGCGAACGTTCTCTGGATATGGGAGCCCTGCGAGCCCGTGGCGTGACCCCTGAACAAATCATTGGCTATTGTGCTTGGCTGTTACGTTTACAATCCGCTCCAATCCCTTGCAAACCCGCCGATCTGTTGGCCGATTTCAGTTGGGAGCCGCTGCGCGCCAATCACCCTGACCGTGCGTTGAAGCCGGATGATCCAACCACTCCACAATGGCTGGCAGAAGCGTTAGGCTAGAGGCAGTCCAACAGGAAGGATTCAAATGTCGTCGAAGCTCTGGAGAAACGTGGTACTGGCCGGCGTGGCCGCCGCAGGTGCCGCAGTGTGGG
Source organism: Bifidobacterium breve DSM 20213 = JCM 1192 (assembly GCF_001025175.1). Taxonomy (NCBI): domain Bacteria; kingdom Bacillati; phylum Actinomycetota; class Actinomycetes; order Bifidobacteriales; family Bifidobacteriaceae; genus Bifidobacterium; species Bifidobacterium breve. The sequence goes on along the minus strand of NZ_AP012324.1, from coordinate 2,076,094 downwards.
CCGTGGCCCCGCGCACATTCAATGACAAGCGCCGCAATTTCGTACCCTCGATTCCCGAGGTCTGGTATGCGCATCGCGGTCTGCATGATGCCGGTTCCGGCTTGGTGAATGTTGCCGATATCGCGGACTACGCCGGTGACAATCCCGTCAGCGCCCAGTCCGATACCACGGGGCAATCCATCGCTGAAAACGACGATTATGTGGCACTCGCTCGTGCCATGGCCATCAAGGCGGGCTATGGCAGTGCGGATACAACTGGTCCGATTGCGCCTGAGAATTCCTTGGCTGCATTCGCTGCCGCGTGCGAGGCCGGCTATGGCATAGAACTTGACGTGCAACTTACGCTGGATGGCCAAGTGGTTGTGGTGCATGATGCTGATTTGCTGCGTGTGGCCGGAGATTCGCGGTTGATTGAGGACTTGACCTACGACGAGCTCACCCGCATCCCGCTGTTCCCGAACGGTAAGTCCGGCGATCTCAAGGCTGAGCCTCTGCCAGGTGCCGGCGAGAATCCGCCTCTGGTCGTCACGCCGTCCGCAGCCCCGGAAGACTATTACCAGCATGTGCCGCTGTTCTCTGATGTTTTGGACGTGGTGGCCGGTCGTGCGCCGCTGATTGTGGAATACAAGTTCAGCAATAATCGTGCATGGGACGAGCGCAGCGAAGAGCTGATGGAAAAGGGTCATGCGTTGCTCGAGGCGTATGACGGGCCTTACGTGGTCGAGTCCTTCCACCCGGGTGCGGTGAACTGGTACAAGGAGCATCATCCTGAGGTGTGCCGTGGCCAGTTGAGCTGGCCGGCAAAGCTGGATAAGCATGGTGCGGCTGAATGGACTGCCGGACTGCTGGCGTTTAATTGGTTGTCTCGTCCTGATTTTGTGGCGTATGACTGGACTGGTGGTGCTTCGCCGCAGGTCAAGCTCGCTCGCTCGATGGGCGCCACGGCGGTTTCCTGGACCGTGCGTTCCAGTGAGGAGCTTGCTCAATGTGAGCCGTATTTCGACCGTCACATCTTCGAGGCGTTTGTACCCGACGAGGTGTGAGCAAGCAACTTGGCTCCCCCCTGAGGGGAGCCAAGACAGTGATTATTTGTGATACGGTTCGCCGGCGTTGATTTTGTAGGCACGGTAGATCTGTTCCAGCAGAATCACGCGCATAAGCTGATGTGGAAACGTCATCTTCGAGAAGCTCAGCAGGAAATCGGCGCGACGTAGGATCGCATCATCGAGTCCGATCGACCCGCCGATAACCAGCTGAATATGACTGGTACCGCGCAATCCTAGGTCATTGATTTTCGCGGCCAGTTCTTCGCTGGAAAGCTGCTTGCCATTAATGGCAAGGGCAATGACGAATGCGCCGTCCTTCAGATGTTTGGCTATGCGCTCGCCTTCTTTGGCCTTGATTTGGCGATCCACGCCCTCGGAGGCATGGTCGGGCGTCTTCTCGTCCGCGACTTCAATGATGTTGAGCTTGCAATAGCGCGAGAGTCGCTTGGAGTACTCGTCAATGGCATCGCGAAGGTAACGTTCCTTCACGCGTCCCGGCGCAATAATGTCGATCTGCATAAGGTCATTCCATAGATTTGGCTCCTGCTGGCGGGAGCTGGCGGCGTAGCCGACTGAGGGTGGTCAGTTTCCGATATCAACCACCCTCAGTCTCACTTCGTTCGACAGCTCCCGCCAGCGGTAGCCCAAAAATCAGTCAATCATGAGGAATTGATTAACGTGTGCGGAGACGCCGTCCGAAGCCGAAGGCGCACTATGGTGCGTCGAGTGCTGAGGAAAGGCGGTATACGCTCCGTTAATCAATTACTCCGTAGAGGCGGTCGCCGGCGTCGCCGAGCCCCGGCACGATGTAGCACTTGTCGTTGAGCTTTTCGTCGACCGCGCACACCACGACCTTGAAGTCGATGGACGGGTCGATGTGCTCCTCAACGTACTTAATGCCCTCAGGAGCCGCGATGATGTTGATTGCGGTCACATCCTTGGCGCCGCGCTCGGCCAGATAATGCGTGGCGGCAACCAGCGTGCCGCCGGTGGCGAGCATCGGGTCGATCAGGAAGCACTGGCGGCCGGACAGGTCCTCCGGCAAGCGGTTTGCGTACGTGACCTGCTGGGTGGGGTGCTCCTCGTCGCGCTTCATGCCCAAGAAACCGACCTCGGCAGTAGGCATGAGGCGGGTCATTCCGTCGAGCATGCCCAGACCTGCGCGCAGCACCGGCACGATAATCGGACGTGGCTTGGCGAGCTTCTTGCCGGTCATCGGGGCGACCGGCGTCTCGATTGGTGCGGCCACGACGGACAGGTTGCGGGTGGCCTCGTAGGCCTCAAGCATCACAAGCTCAGAGACGAGCTCGCGGAAAGTGGAGGAAGGGGTATTCTTGTCGCGCAAAACGGTGAGCTTGTGCTCAACCAGCGGATGATTCAAAACGTGAAGTTCCATATGCTCCAGCCTAGTCCAAGTTTCTCGACCCGCCGAATTGGAGTTTGCCCCCGGGGGGCGGATTGCCTCGTGCGGGCCACGCGCATCCTGTTCCATGGGGTACATGTCCGATTGGATCGCAGTTTTGCGCCGTTGAGGGAGTCTCAGTGGTGCGGATTGTCCATTTATTCGCGATTTTGCTCCACTGAGATAGGTTCAGCGAGGTGTTTTCTAGAGCCGATCGCGGTTTTGCTTCGCTGAGTGGCTTTCAGCGTGGTGGTCTTTCGATTTAATCACGGTTTTGCCTCGCTGAGTCGAGCTCAGTGTGGCAATACTTCGTTTTAATCACGATTTTGCTTCGCTCAGATCGCTCAGCGGAGCGATTTCATGGTTAACTCGTGGTTTTGCTTCGCTGAGTGGCTCTCGGTGGGGTGGTTCTTCGGTCTAATCGTGGTTTTGCTTCACTGAGATGGATTCGGCGGGGCACTTTTGCGATTAGATCGTGGGTTTGCGTTCCTGGAACTCCGTCTACCGAATCACGATGGACGGTGGCAGCAGAATGTGGCAATTGTCAGGGGATTCCGACGTGAGAGACGACGCCGTATGCGCAGGCGACGTTGCGTCAAGCCGATTTTGGATGATGTGCATAATGTTGCGCGCGATCTCGGTCAAAGGCTGAGCAATGCTGGGCAGACCCATTGATTGGGCGGATACGGTGTCGTCAAATCCGGTGATGACGATATCGGTGTCATTGGGCAGCGCGGTGGCGGCGCCGATGGCCAGCGTGTCGCTGACGCAGATAATGGCATCGAGGTCAGGACGTCTGTCCAATAGCGAGATGCACGCGGTTTGCCCGGCGGTGATGTCGTCCGTGCCTTCTTCGTAAAGTTGTTCGAATTCGTCGGCAGTGGCCATCTTCGCGGCGAGCATGGTGTCCTTCCAGCCGCGGTAACGATCTGTGCCTGTTCCGGAAATGCCTGGCCAGCCGATGAATCCGATGTGTTTGCGACCGTGCAGTATCAAGTGCTGCGTCATGTCCGCAATGCCGGCGCGCCCATCTACGTCCACCCAGGGGGTGAGGGGATCGTGCATATCCGCTGAGCCCCAAGGTCGTCCGAACAGGACGAAAGACTGATGATGGTCATGCAGCCATTCGAGTCGTGGATCGTTGTGAGTGGTGTCGGTGAGCACGAAAGCTTCGACGTCGCCGCGGGCGGTAAGCGCCTCGAATTGGCGTATTTCATCCTGTTGCGAGTCGGTTTTGTATAGGATGACGCGAATGCCGTTGGAATCGGCTTCGGTGACCAGCGCATGCAGGAAGCGATCGTATACCTGTGAATAGCTCACGGGGGCGATGCCGATGCCTATGGTGTTGCTGCGTTGGGTTCGCAGGCGGCGAGCGGACGCATTGGGGGTGTAATTCAGGAGAGCGATGGCATCGTTGACAAGTCTGCGTGTGGTTGGCTTGACCACTGCGGGGTTATTGATGCAGTTGGATACGGTTTGGGGCGAGACGCCGGCAGCTTTGGCGACGTCTTTGATGCTGACCATAGTGCTTCCCTTTATGTTCATGTACAGCTCGAACAGTGGTGCTCGGACTTATTGGTTCGTTCCAATAATCGTACCTGATTTGACAGATTCAAATATTGGTGTTTATTATATAGCCACTTATTAGAACGTAAAAATTAAGTCATCATTTTTCAATGCTGAGTCGATGACTGAAAAATCGAGTACCAATGGTTTTGGTTCCTGTAGAACCGAAACTTAAGGAATAGCGATTATTTGAACGTTCTAATGATTGCATAACTTAACCAATGATGATGAAGACAAGGACGGGCATAGCGCTCGAGAAAGAAGAAACACGATGATGAGGAGCAAGCTGACCGTGATGACCGCGGCTTCGGTGGCCGTGCTGGCGCTTCTGGCGGGCTGCGGCGGAGGCAGTGGATTCGATGATTCCGCCAAGTCCGATGGCCTGACCAGCGACAGCTCGAAAGGGCTCACCGTGCTGATCGGTTCTTCGGGTGACACCGAGACCGAGGCCGTCAAGAAGGCCGTTGCCGCATGGTCGAAGAAGTCCGGCACCAAGGCCACCGTGCAGGTTGCCAACGATATGGCGCAGCAACTGTCCCAGGGATTTGCCGGCGGCGATCCCGCCGACGTGTTCTACCTAGCTCCCGAGCAGCTCGCCGGATACGCTTCCAACGGCTCCTTGCTTGCTTACGGCGACGAGCTGAAGAACAAGAGCGATTTCTACGACAACCTGCTGCAGACGTTCACCTATGACGGCAAGCTTTACGCTGCCCCGAAGGATGTGTCCACCTTGCAGCTGGTCATCAACACCGACATGTGGTCCGCGGCCGGCCTGACCGATGCCGATATCCCGACCACTTGGGACCAGCTTGCCGATGTGGCCAAGAAACTCACCACCGCTGATCATGTTGGACTGGCGTTCAACGGCGAATACGCACGAGTCGGCGTCTTCCTGAAGCAGGCTGGCGGTGGTCTGGTCAGTGACGATGGCACCAAGGCCATCGCAAGCAGCGACGCGAGCGTTAAGGGCCTTGAAGAGGTCAAGACTCTGCTCGACTCCGACACCGTCAAGTACGCCTCCGACCTCGGCGCCGGCTGGGGTGGCGAGGCCTTCGGCTCCAAGAAGGCTGCCATGACCATCGAAGGCAACTGGATCACCGGCAGCCTGTCCGCCGACTACCCGGACGTCAAGTACAAGGTCGTCGAGCTGCCGGAAGGCCCGGCCGGCAAGGGCACCATGCACTTCACCAACGGCTGGGGCATCGCCGCCGACAGCAAGGATCAGAAGGGTGCTATCGATCTGGTCGAATACCTGACCAGCGATGACGTGGTTATGGACTTCGCCAAGGCCTTTGGCATCATGCCCGCCACCAAGACGCTCGCCGACAAGTGGAAGAGCGAGTTCCCCGACCTGAGCGCCTTCATGGATGGCCTGAACTACTCGGTTACCGTGCCGACCGCCAAGGGTGCCGCCGACGTGATCACCGACCTCAACGCACAGTTGGAAGGTCTGAAGACAGGCGACGCCAAGACGATTCTGGACAAGACCCAGACCAACATTGAGGCCATCCTCAAGTAGATCCCGGATCTGTAGCCGAATCTACTGATTCCATCGATTGCGGCGGTCTTCGCTCTCTGACCGAGACGACCGTCGGCCGCCGCAATCAGAATCGCGAACATTATCAACAAAGGAGTCGGAGCATGTCCTCATCACAAAAGGCACCGAAGCCACGCAAGTTGGGTGCGAACAAGGTCGAACGCCAGCGCATTGATCACAAAGGCCAGGAGATATCCGGTTGGCTGTTCGTTCTGCCGATGATCATCATCCTTGGCGTGTTCATGTTTATTCCCATCATCATGGCGCTGTGGGTGAGTGTGTCGAATTGGAGCGGTCGAGGCACGCCGTTTGGTTCGTCCGTCGATTTTGTGGGGCTAAAGAATTACAGTGACGTGCTCACCGCTCCGGGTCTCGCGCAAAGCGATTTCGGCACGGCTCTGCGCAACAATGCTTGGTACACCTTGATCGTGGTGCCGCTGCAGACGCTGCTGTCCCTGGGACTTGCGGTAATGCTGAACCGTAAGATCCTCAAGGCGCGTGGCTTCTTCCGCACGGCGTTCTATTTCCCGTCGGTCACCAGCTCAGTGGCAATCACCGTGTTGTGGCTGTTCCTGTTCAACGCGGCCGGTCCGATTAACGCCATGCTCAAATGGTTCGGTGTCAACGGTCCCAACTGGTTCAACGATCCGCGAGGCATCATCCATATCCTGTTGTCGGCTTTGGGCGTCAAGAATGGGCCGGCGGCGCTGGCCGAACACAGCTTCCTTGGCGTCAGCGCATGGGATTGGCTTGCCGGGCCTTCGGTGGCGATGGTCGCCATCATCCTCATGGTTATTTTCACCACTTCGGGCACTTTTATGCTGATGTTCGTTGCCGCGCTGCAGAGCATCGGCGAAGGCACTGAAGAAGCGGCGATCATGGACGGCGCAACGCCGTGGCAGCGTATGTGGAAGGTGACCGTGCCGCAATTGAAGCCCACGATTTTCACCGTCGTCACATTGGGCATCATCGGTACATGGCAGGTGTTCGATCAGATTTATACGGGTACTCAGGGTGGCCCGGCAAAGACCACGCTGACCACTGCGTACCTGTCGTACACCGCAGCGTTCAACAGCCAGGAATGGGGTCGAGGCGCGGCTATCTCCTTCATCCTATTCGTCATCATCATCGTCATGACCTGGATTCAGCGCTGGGTGATGAAGGACAAGAAGATGTCTCGACGCCGCAGGGCCGATTACGAGGCCATGAAAGCCGAGGCACGCGCATTGAACCGCGAAGAACTCGCCACATTGAGAGTAGGGCGGCCGGCTGCTGCCAGGGCGCAGACCGCTGATGCGGCGGTTGCCGAAGATAGCGCAGAAAGGGGAATCTGATATGAGCAAGTCGAAGGTATCCAACACTGTGCGTGGCGATAACAGCGCATCATGGCTCAAGCGTTTCTTCCACAGTGGCATCATCCTGTACATCATTCTGATTGTGTTGGCAGTGATCTACATCATGCCATTCGTCACTCAGATTGCCACCTCGTTCAAAACCGATGCCGATGCCACCGCCAATCCGGTCTCGCTGGTGCCGGAAATCTGGACGACGGCAGCCTATAAGAAGCTGTTCCTGAACTCGGACTTCCCGGTATGGTTCAAGAACTCGTTCATTGTGACCATTGTGGTCACGCTGGGTCGTGTGTTCTTCGATTCCCTGGCCGGCTATGCACTTGCGCGTATTGACTTCCGTGGCCGCAATGTCGTCTTCAGCCTGCTGCTTGCCGTGATGAGTGTGCCGATGGTGGTGCTGCTTATTCCGAAGTTCCTCATCATCAAGAGCCTTGGCATCTACGACAGCTATGCAGGCATGATTCTGCCGTTGCTCATCGATGCGGCCGGCGTGTTCATCATGAAGAATTTCTTTGAGTCGATTCCGCGGTCTGTGGAGGAGCAGGCGATGATTGATCGTGCGGGAACATTCCGTATTTTCTGGTCAATCGTGCTGCCTATGGCACGTCCGGCAATCGTGACTATCTCGATTCTGTCCTTCCAGGGCTCGTGGAATGAGCTGTCGCACTTCATTGTTTCGACTCAGTCTTCGGCGTTGACCACGTTGACCAAGGGTGTTGCCTCGTTGGCCAGTGGGCAGCTGTCCCAAGGTAACCAATACCCGGTCAAACTGGCGGCTGCCGTCATCATGACCATCCCCGTCGCCGTGCTGTTCTTCATCTTCCAGAAGCAAATCATGAACAGCTCGGAAGGCTCCGTCAAGGAATGACGGGTCTGCGCAACAATAACTATTCGCTTTTCAACAATCAACGGAGAACATATGAACAGCACTGAGCGTATCCGACAGCCATGGATGCACGACATGAAGCCTCTTGTTGTGGCGCCTGCCCAACTGTGGGAAACCGCAGACGGCACTGTGGACGCATCGCAGCAGCACGCGGGGGCGGCCAATATCGCCGGATTTTATGTGGGAGATACTCGTATCATCTCACGCATCATTCCGGTTGTGAACGGTGAGGCACCCACAGCGATCGCATGGAACTCTCCCCAAAAAGGAGTGGGTGTGTCTTCCATGGTGGCCCGCAATGTTGATGGCCCGACGGTGGATCCCTCGGTTCGTATCACGGAGAATCGCACTCTGGAACCGGATGCCCTGCATGAGCGATATGTGTTGCGTAGCGTGATGACTGATCCGGTGACGCTTGATTTCTCAGTGAAATTGCGCTTTGACATGGCTTCGATGCAGGAGATCAAAGGTGGTGCGTCATCCTCTGCCGCAGCTAACGGCGAGGTTATTCTCTCCCGAGTGCCCGGTGATGCATGTTCCGCAGAGGTGGCGTACGGCGAGCTGCGTGCCACGGTAACCGCGGAGCCGCAGGATGGTAGTGGGGTGCCGTCAATCATCCTTGATGGTCTTGATTGCGTGATCTCCTGGCAGGTTACGATTCCTGCTCGCGCGGAGACTTCAGTCGGTCTGCATATTGCGGTGAGCTCGCCGCGCAATGCCGTTATCGCGGCGAATGCCGATTGCCCGTGGGCCGATGTTCAGGTGGAGGCCGCCGATAATCGTGTCTCCAATTGGGTGAATACCTCTTTGAGGGATCTCGATGGTTTGCGGATGTCGATTCCGGCTTTGCCGGACGATGAGTTTTTGGCGGCCGGTGCACCGTGGTTCTTCACCCTGTTCGGTCGTGATTCCCTATGGGCTGCACGTTTCATGTTGCCGCTGACGACTCGTACCGCGATGGGCGCACTGCGTACTCTGGCGCACTTCCAAGCTACTGAATCCGATATTCAGACCAATGCTGATCCCGGCAAAATCATGCATGAACTGCGTGCTGAGCCGTTGGTGCAGACCGGTGCATTTAATGACGGCACCAGCTTGCCTCCGCTGTACTACGGCACAATCGATGCCACCGAGCTGTGGATTATTCTGCTTGCTGAGGCCTTGCGCTGGGGTGCGCCTGAGCAGGAGATTGAGGCGTTGCTGCCGAACCTTGAGGCCGCACTTGCCTGGCTGCGTGATTGGGGCGATTGCGATGGTGATGGATTCTTGGAATACATCGATCGCACTGGCCACGGTCTGAGCAATCAGGGCTGGAAGGACTCGGGAGACTCCGTGCGCTGGAATGATGGGCGCATTGCTGACGGCCCAATCGCCTTGTGCGAGGTGCAGGGATATGCCTATCAGGCGGCCATACTCGGCGCGGATGTGCTGGAGAAATTCGGGCGTCCTGGAGCTGAGGATTGGCGCGCATGGGCCAAGCGGCTGAAGACCCGGTTTAACGAGGTTTTCTGGGTTGATGACGGCAATGGCCGCTATCCGGCGATTGCGCTGGATCGAGACGAGAAGCCGGTTGATTCCTTGACCAGCAATATTGGGCATCTGCTTGGCACGGGCATTCTTGATGAACAGGGTGTGCGCGATGTGGTGGCCCGTTTGATTGGCGATGACATGCTCAGCGGCTATGGCGTGCGTACCATGAGCACACTGGCTGGTGGGTACTGGCCTGAGAGCTATCATTGCGGATCGGTGTGGGCCCATGACAGTGCCATCGTGATGAATGGTCTTCGTGCAGAAGGTTATGAGGCGGAGGCACTGCGCGTGGCTGATGGACTGGTTCGCGCTGCCGATGCTTTCGACTACCAGATTCCGGAATTGTACTCAGGTGATTCGGGGGAGAACAGTCCCTCTCCGTATCCTGCGGCTTGCCATCCGCAGGCGTGGTCGGCGGCCTCTTCCGTATCGGTGCTGTCGTTGTTGCTTGGGCTGGAGCCCTGTTCTACGGAGCCGACTCCATCTGAGTCTCCTTTGGCTCGAGGATTGCGGCTGAATCGGAACTGAAATGGAGCATTATTCGGCGGGATTGGGGTTATGCCGTTGCGCGCCGACCTTAGCGGGGCGAACCGTTGACTCGGTCGTGGTTTTGCCCCGCTGAGACGGGCTCAGTGGGGTGGTCTTTCGGTTTAATCGCCGTTTTGCCCCGCTTAGTGGTTGTTAGTGTGGCAATCCGTCGGTTAACTCGCAATTTTGCTTCACTGAGTCGAACTCAGTGTGGCAATACTTCGGTTTAATCGCAGTTTTACCTCGCTTAGATTGCTTAGCGGAGCGATTTCATGGTTAACTCGTGGTTTTACGTCGCTGAGACGTGCTCAGCGGGGTGTTTCTGCGATTGAATCGCAGTGCTGTCCCGTTTTGGTTGCTCAGCGGGGTGGCTCTTGGGTTTAATCGCGGTTTTGCCCCGCTGATGGCGCAAAGAATGATGGGGATGCTGTTGCAATTGCATGAAGGAGTGTCCCGAGTGATGGAAAGAAGAAAAGCGCCGAACCGCGAAAGCGCCTGTCGGCGCAAGGGCCGCTCGCGGCGGCAAAAAATGGAGCCCGGGGCTTAAGCACGGTCCGACGCGGATATTCAGTATAGTTTGCGATGAGCCGTGGCGCGCCGGGGAAGGCCGATGTCAGCTGATGGTTGATGTTGAAGTGATGGATTGGGTCTCTCCCTCAGTCACGTGCATCGCCCGTGACTGCTCCCCCATCAGAGGGGGCTTCGTTGCAAAGCAATGCCGCCCCCTCTGATGGACACCTCGTCCTGCAATCAGAGCCTTCGGCCAATCCATTAGCTCGACTATCATTCTCGCCCGGCAACGCATCCTGCATTTCCCCTGCGGCTCGGCCCATCAGGGGAGATAAACAAGCTATTACTCCAGCCGTCCGCGGCGCCAGAGGTTAGCACCGTGCTGGAAGTCCTTGGTGGTGGAGAGCAGGCTGGCGGAGGTGTGCATGAGGCGTGCTGCCTTGGTGCGTGCGGTCTTCTCGTCAGCGGGTGAAGCAATGCCGCCATTAGCCGTTGCTCGCTCGACCATGCGCCGTGTCTCCACGCGCAAGCCCAATGCCACCACGTCGGTAAACGCGGCCGCACGCTCCAGCGCCACGGCGAAATCGCCCACAAACGCGCCGGAGAGAATCGAATCAGCCAGTCGCACGATGTCGTCTTCGGTGGGGGCCTGATCCACGCCGGCGATGGCGGACGCGGTGGTGGCCACCGGTTCACCCACGCGCCATAGGTGGGCAATCGAGTCGCGGTTCGTTCGCATCCATGTGCGCAGCATGTACAGCCGCCACAGCACACCGGGCAACGAATCGGGTTCGGCGTCACTCCATAGTTCGGCGATTTCATCCACGCCGACGGTCTCCACCAGCGTTAGCACGCGATGCACGACTTCCGGGTCCTCATTATGCCGCACGCGATCCAGCAGTGCTGCGGCAGACAGATGACTCATCTCGCTCAACGCTTGCGGATCCAATCCGCCAGCCAGGCCATCGGCTACGGCTGGGTCGAGCTGAGCAGGGCGGGCTGGACGGCCGGAGCCCATGCGAGCCGGGCCAAACGCTGCGCCCGCCGCGCGCAAAGAACCAAAACCGGGGCCCAGGCTGCCGGCGGTACCATTATGCGCGGCGTGGGCGGCTGCGGCGGCAGCCGAGGAATTGGAGGAATCGGGGAATGCGGGCCTAGTAGACAAGCGGTTGCACTTTCTGAATATCGATAATGGTTACGTCGGCGCAAAGCGGCTGATTAGCACTGTCCGAGTGATTAGGCGAGCTGCTGTGGCCAGCCGAATTGGCCTGTTCGGCAGAAGCCGAAACTTCAGCGCCAAGACTGGCAGCGTTGTTGCCGTCACCAGTCTTGCCCGTGGCATTTGAGCTGCCCGGTATCACGAACAACGCCACCGCCGTACCGGTCGGCATGAACGGTGTCTTGGCGATCAGGCGTTTGCTCAAAGCCGTCGAAGCGCACATCTTGCGCAGATGTTCAAACATACCGCCAATCACCGGCCGGTGCATACATATCGCTGTGGGCTGACGACGCTCCAGCGCAAAATCAATCTCACTGAGCAGACATTCCCATGCGACATCGGGGTCGGCGGCAAAGGCGTCTTCGGTGAGCGGGTCGAGATGAACCATGTCGCGCCCGGTCTGCCAGGCGAACATTTCCAGCGTCTCCTGGCAGCGCACCCACGGCGAGGTGGCCAGGCGGGTCGGATTGAAACAGGCGAGCTCACGGTTCAGCGCATACGCGGCAGACGCACCTTTCGGCGTAATCGGTCGGTTGGCGTCCGAACCTTTCCACAGCTTGCGGGCCTCGGCCTTGCCGTGGCGCACAATAATCACCGGCACGGCATCCAGCGCACCCTCCTGCACCCGGTCAACGAACAGCGCGAGGATGTCCTTATCGGTGGAATGGCTGAGTTTCTTGCGTGCCTCAGCCGGGGTGAGCCAAACAACCTCATCGATTTCGCCGATATCCGCCCGATGCACCGGGCCAAACGCGTGAGTGCGGCGCAGGTTGTCAATCGCACTGATTGGCGTGGCCATCCAGAACTGGACGTGCTTAGTGTCCACCGTGCGATCCTTGGTATGGCGCCGTTTGCTGCCTTCCTCGGACAGTGGATATTCGATATCGCCAAGATAGGGGCCAAGCTGCACAGGCAGGCCGGATTCCTCGCCGATTTCGCGAACCGCAGCATGACGGTGAGATTCGTTCGGATCGACTTTGCCTTTCGGCCAGCTCCAGTCGTCGTACTTTGGGCGATGCACCACGCAGAGTTCGATGTGATTGAGCACATTGTCGGCGGAAGCTGGGTCGTTCGCATCCTTGGCTGAAGAGCCGGCCGAATCGACGTGCGTCGCTTGTCCGATTGTGCCGGTCAGGGGAGCGTCGGCCCCTGTTGAGGAGGGGGCTGCGTCTGATGCGCCGGAGGATGACGCAGCATCGTCTGCCGTATTCGTGGCATGCGCGGCGTTCGTGATGATCGTGCCATCGGTGGCGATGTTGGCATTCGCTGACGGAGACGATGCCTGCTCGGGCTCTACGTTGTCTTTCCATCGGTAGAGGATGCCACCGGCGGCCTCCACGATTCGTCTCATGCTGTTCGTACCCATCCCTTGTATTGTAGGGCAATCGACTGCCGCTACGTAGTTTTGTTCTCTGAACGACGATGCCCGGCAACCTCATACAAGAGGAGCCGGGCATCATTAACCACCCTCAGTCAGCTTTCGCCAACGGGAGCATCGAGTGGAATCAGTTATGCGAGCTAGGGCGGCGCTGGTGCTTGCGAATCAGGTATTCCTGACTATCGACCAGCGGACGACCCTCGTCGTCCTTGGTGTGTAGCACATACGTGCCGTCAGGCTGCATATGCCAGCTCATGGTGGAATCAGCCATCTGCAGGTCCACGTAGCGAATGAGCTCGTCAATCTGCTCAGGAGCGGTGATACGCACCAGAGCCTCAACGCGCCGGTCAAGGTTGCGGTGCATGAGGTCGGCCGAGCCAATGTAGACCTCAGGGCCGGAAGCCGGGCCTTCGCCGATCTGCGGGCCGTCCGCATTGCAGAAAGCGTAGATGCGGGAGTGCTCCAGGAAGCGGCCAAGAATCGAACGCACGCGAATATTCTCGGACAGGCCGGGAACGCCGGGCTTCAGGGCGCAGATGCCGCGCTCTACGATGTCGATCTTCACACCGGCCTGCGAGGCACGGTACAAGGCGTCGATGGTCTTTTCATCCACGATGGAGTTGACCTTGATCTTGATCCACGCTTCCTTACCGGCGCGTGCGGCGTCCTCCTCGCGGCGGATGCGCTGAATCAGGCCGGTGCGCACGGTACGCGGGGCCACCAGCAGACGGTGGAAGCTGGACTTCGGCGCGTAACCGGAGAGCTGGTTGAACAGTCGGGTCAGATCCTGGCCGACCACCGGATCGCAGGTCAGCAGACCCAGATCGGTGTAGAGTCGCGCGGTCTTCGGGTTGTAGTTGCCGGTGCCCACGTGGCAGTAGCGGCGCAGACCGTCGGCTTCCTGACGCACGACCTCGATGAGCTTGCAGTGGGTCTTGAGACCCACGATGCCGTACACCACGTGCACGCCGGCGCGCTCGAGCTTGCGAGCCCAGGCGATGTTGGCGTCCTCGTCGAAGCGGGCCTTGATCTCCACCAGAGCCAGCACCTGCTTGCCCGCGTGCGCGGCGTCAATCAGGGCGTCGATGATCGGCGAGTTGGAGCTGGTGCGGTACAGGGTCTGCTTGATGGCCAGCACCTTCGGATCCGCGGCGGCCTGCGCAAGGAAGGCCTGCACGGAGGTGGAGAAGGAGTCATAGGGGTGATGCAGCAGGATGTCGCGCTCGCGGATGGCCGCGAAGATGTCCTGCGCACGGGAGGACTCGACCTCGGCGATTTGGCGGTTCGTGGTCGGCACGAACGGGCGGTTCTTCAGGTCGGGGCGATCCACGCCGCCGAGTTCGAAGAGCACTGTGAGGTCCAGCGGGCTGGGCAGACGGTACACCTCGTCCTGGCTCACACCGAGCTGGTCCGCGAGCAGCTGGGAAAGGAACGGGCTGGTGGTGTCTGTGATTTCCAGACGAATCGGCGGTCCGAAGCGGCGACGCAGCAGCTCCTTCTCCATGGCGTTGAGGAGGTTCTCGGCATCGTCCTCTTCCACGTCGATGTCTTCGTTACGGGTCACGCGGAAGGATCGGGCTTCCTTGATGATCATGCCGGGGAACAGGGATTCCAGATGTGCGGCGATGAGCTTTTCCATGGCGATGAAGCCATAGCGCTCGTCCTTGGATTCCTCGTCGGTCATGTCGTCCACGGGCACCAGTCGCGGCAGGTTGCCCGGGATCTTGACGCGGGCGAAGTGCGATTTGCCGGATGCCGGGTTCTCCACGATCACGGCGAGGTTGATGGAACCGCCGGAAATGTAGGGGAACGGGTGGGCCGGGTCCACGGCGAGCGGTGTCAGGACCGGGAACACCTGCTGGCGGTAGTAGCGCGAGAGTCGCTCCTGCTCGGCGGAGGTGAGCTTGTCCCACGTGAGCAGCACGATGTGCTCTTTTTCCAGCTCGGGCAGAATCGTGTCAATCGCGTAATGTGCGTGCTCATTCTGCAGACGATGCGCGGTTTCGCTGATGGCGCGCAGCTGCTGGCGCGGGCTCAGGCCGGCTGCGGACGGCACGGCGATGCCCGAGTCGATACGGCGCTTCAGGCCGGCGACGCGCACCATGAAGAACTCGTCAAGGTTCGAGGCGAAGATCGCGGCGAAGTTGGCGCGCTCGAGCAGGGGCATGTCTTCGTTCTCCGCGCATTCGAGCACGCGTTGGTTGAACTTCAGCCAGCTGAGCTCGCGGTCGAAGAAGCGGTCCTTGGGCAGCGGTGTCTCGCCTTCCTGGTCGACGCGGCGGTCGTTGTTGTCGTTCTCGGCAATATGCTCTGCGATCTGACTGCGCAGGATTGCCTTCGAGGGTGCGTCAAATATCTGTGCCATAACTTACATCGTAAGCTCTGGAGTGGCCGGAAAGCTACTGAACTCGCCAAAATTCAGCGGGTGTTCACGTTGGTTTGCGGGGAGTCGGTGGGGAGCTCCTGTCGGATGTTCGTTTATGTGAATGAGTCATGTTCAATTGAACATGTGGTAGTGGGGTTGGTGGCCGTTGCGACACGCCGTAAACTGCAGCGAACAGAACACAATCAAACATCGGGCGGGTTTGAAACGAACGTTTTGATTCGTTTTTCCGGATTTTCTTAGTTCAATTGAACACTTGTGATAAAAACAGCACAACTGCCGTCTTCAACTTGCAGGAAGCGGCAGGCGTGAATAAATTATGAGGTACAAGAACAACTGAACAGAGCAGAGCCCACAAATAGTGTATGGTCACGAGGACTGTTACGTTGGACGGGCATTGGAAAGACTTACCGTTGCAACGATGATGTTGTGCAGAGATTCTGCTCCAGTAGTTGGACTTGTAGAAAAGGCCCGCTCCGGCGGGCCTTTTCGTTTGTGTGTACAGTGGAGGTCATGACGGAAACACAGCGTGCGCCAGAGGGCTTGCTCTCCAAGCCCAGAATCAAGCCGGCCGAGGTGGGGGACCATCGCCCGGTTTCCATTTCCGCGCGTTTGGGGCGTCTGCAATTCCATCATTCCGGTAAGTTTCGCGTGCTGCAGATTGCCGATATCCAAGACGGTGCCAAGGTATCCAAAGATACGGTGTCTCTGATCGAAGCCAGTCTTGATGCCACTCGCCCCGATATAGTGATTTTTTCCGGCAACCAGATTGCCGGCTATGATCCGGCTTTTGCCAAGAGCTTCCGCAAACGCCGTTGGTGCGAAGAGGCGATTCCTGAGTCTGCATTGAGCCACACGCGCGAATTGGTGCGCAAGGCCATCGGCCAATTCACCGCTCCCTTGGCAACGCGGGGCATCCCGTGGGCGGTGACCTATGGCAACCATGATTTCCAGTGCGGTCTGAGCGATGCCGAGCTTGATGAGATCTACCGAGAGTTCCCCGGATGCATCAATCCGCCGAACGATGCGCTGGCCAAGCAGACCATATATATGTGTCGCGAAGACGGCTCGCCTGAGACGCTCAATGGCGAAGACGCTGATGGGTCGGCTGATGCCTCGGCGAGTGGTTCCGCCGCGATGTACCCGTCTGCTGCTCCCGGCACCTTCGCATTGCCGGTGATGGATGTGGACTGCACGCGCAACGTACTTGGCTTGGTGCTGGTAAACTCCGGTGATTATGCGCATGGAGGCGGCTTCGGCTCACCTTCGCCAGAGACCTTGGCTTTCCTCAAGGCCTTGCCTGAGCGCATCGGGGCCAAATCAATGGTGTTCCAGCACATGCCGCTGCCGGAGTATTATCAGGTGCTCAGACCGGTGGCTGCCAACGCGGCTTTCGCCATGCAGGGCTATCGCGAGCACGCGGATACCTACTATGTATTGGACGAGGATCGCACCCAAGCCGGCGGGTATCTGGGGGAGGGCATCTCCTGCCCGGATGAGTCGGACGAGTTTGAGGCGCTGCGCGAGGGGTATATCGGTGTGGCGGCGGGCCATGACCATCGCAACGGATTCGTAGGTGAATATGAGGGGCTGCTATTGATGGCCACGCCTACCTGTGGTTTCAATACATACGGACCGGCGCCGGCCAAGCGTGCCACACGGCTGATTGAATTCGATATTCGCCATCCCTATGATCCGCGCACGCAATTGCTGGAATTCGGCGAATTGGTGGGTAAACCCAGTTCCAAACGCGCCTACACGTATGCAGTGAACCAGGCCGCTCCGGGCGAGGGCGAGGGTGATGATTTGCTGCGTAAGCCGTCGCTGTGGAGCCAGCTGTCCGGCCTGTTTAGGTAGCGCATAGCAAAACTGCCCCCGCTGGCGGGGCTGTCGACGGAGTCAACTGGGGGTGGTTTGAGCGGTGATGCTGACCACTCCCAGTCCGGCCATGCCGGACAGCCCCCGCCGGCGGGGGCAATGTATGTGATGACTAGCGAACTGCTTTGACCAGAGCCTCGGTGAGGTACTTGCCGGCAGCCATGACCAGCGGCGCGTAACGGCGGCCGGGGGCGGCACCCATGCGGCCGGTCGGGCCAGAAATCGAAATCGCGGCGATGACCTGGCCGGAAGCGTTGCGAATCGGCGCGGAAATCGAGCACACGCCCTCTTCGCGTTCGTTCACGGACTCAGACCAACCGCGCTTGCGCACTGCGGCCAGCTTGGTGGCGGTGAACTTGGCGTGGCGCAGTCCCTGGTGCAGGCGGTCAGAATCCTCCCAGGCCAGCAGAATCTGAGCGGCGGAGCCTGCTTCCATCGAAAGCATGGCGCCCACGGGGATGGAGTCACGCAAGCCGGAAGCGCGCTCGATGGCGGCGATGCAGACACGCTGGTCGCCCTGGCGGCGGTAGATTTGCGCGGATTCGCCGGTGCGGTCGAGCAGGGTCTGCAGAATCGGGCCAGCGGCAGTGAGCAATCGATCCTCGCCGGCGGCGGCGGCCAGTTCGGCAAAACGGGAGCCGAGCACAAAGCGGCCGTGCTGATCACGCAGCACAAAACGATGGCGCTCCAGGGCGATCGCCAGACGGTGAGCGGTCGGTCGCGCTAGTCCAGTGGCGGCCACGAGTTGGCCGAGCGTAGACGGGCCGGATTCAAGCGCATCAAGAATCTTTACGGTTTTATCAAGAACGCCGACGCCGGAATGGATTTCCCCGCCATCCTTTGCGACAGTCTCGTTGGTGGTCTCGGCTGGCTCAGAGTTGGTCAGACCGTTGTTCAGTGGTTCTTCTTGGGAATCAGTCATAATACGTGCGATTATGCCATCTCACATAGTGAAATACCAAATCGGGGAAGCGTCTCACAGGGTGGCCATGGGGGAATTGGGGGCGTATCTCAATATCCGGCCTGCTTGTGGCCGGGCCAAACGTCACCACATAGGCTAATACCACGAACAAGGCGCGAACACAATACCTCGCGCGGGATTTTTGGAGGAAACGCTATGGGAACGACACTGGCCGAGAAGGTCTGGGCCGATCATCTGGTGCGCAGGGGCAGCGACGGTGCGCCCGACCTGCTGTACATCGACCTGATGCTTATGCATGAGGTCACCAGCCCGCAGGCATTTGAGGGTCTGCGTCTGGCTGGTCGCAAGCCGCGTCACGTGGATCAGCTCATCGCCACCGAAGATCACAACACTCCTACTGTTGACATCGATCGTCCGAATCCGGATGAAACGAGCGCTCTGCAGCTGAGCACTTTGGAGAAGAACTGCAAGGAATTCGGTGTGCGACTGCACCCGTTGGGTGACGCCGATCAGGGCATAGTCCATGCATTCGCGCCGATTCTGGGCCTGACCCAGCCGGGCATGACCATCGTGTGCGGTGACTCGCACACTTCGACGCACGGTGCATTCGGTGCACTGGCATTCGGCATCGGTACTTCCGAGGTCGAGCACGTCATGGCCACGCAGACGCTGTCTCTGAAGCCGTTCAAGACCATGGCCGTCAACGTCAACGGCAAGCTGCCTGCGGATGCTACCGCCAAGGACATCATTCTGGCGATTATCGCCAAGATCGGCACCGGCGGCGGCCAGGGCCACGTCATCGAATACCGTGGCGAAGCGATTCGCAACCTGACCATGGATGAGCGCATGACCGTATGCAATATGTCCATTGAGGCCGGTGCGCGAGCCGGCATGATTGCGCCCGATGAGACCACATTCGAGTACCTGAAGGGCCGTCCGCATGCGCCGGAAGGTGAGATGTGGGATCGTGCGGTCGAGTATTGGAAGACGTTGAAGACCGATGACGATGCCATGTTCGACAAGGTAGTGGATATCGACGCCACCAAGCTCGGCCCGTTCGTGACTTGGGGCACCAACCCCGGTCAGGGTCTGCCGATCACCGCCTCCGTACCGGAACCGGACAAGATCGCCGACGCCACCAAGCGTGCCGCCGCCGAACGCGCGATTACGTACATGGGTCTGAAGCCGGGCATGCCGATCAAGGACATCGCCGTGGACACGGTGTTCATCGGTTCGTGCACCAATGGTCGTATCGATGATCTGCGTCAGGCCGCTGCGATTATGAAGGGACATCACAAGGCGGAGAACATTCACCGCGTGCTCGTGGTGCCGGCCTCCTCCCGCGTGCGTCTGCAGGCGGAAAAGGAAGGGCTTGACAAGGTGTTCAAGGACTTCGGTGCGGAATGGCGTAACGCCGGCTGCTCGATGTGCCTGGGCATGAACCCGGACAAGCTGGTGCCGAACGAACGCTCGATTTCCACTTCGAACCGTAACTTCGAAGGCCGCCAGGGCAAGGGGTCGCGTACGCATCTGGCGTCGCCTGCCGTGGCCGCAGCGACTGCTATTCGCGGCACGATTTCGTCCCCCGCCGATTTGTAAATACTGCACACTGGCTCCCGCTGGCAGGGACTGTCAGTCGAAGACTGACTGAGGGTGGTCTTGAGACGCTGTATGCCGGCGACCACCCCTAGTCAGCAAAGCTGACAGCCCCCGCCAGTGGGGGCAAGAACTGAAAGCTTGATATCCATGGAAAAACTCACCACCCTGACCGGCGTGGGCGTGCCGCTGCGCCGCTCCAACGTCGATACCGACCAGATCATTCCCGCCGTGTTTCTGAAGCGCGTGACCAAGTCCGGCTTCGACGACGCCCTGTTCTACGCATGGCGCCGCGACCCGAACTTCGTGCTCAACAAGCCGGAGTACGCCGGCAAGGGCCAGATTCTGGTAGCCGGCCCCGAATTCGGCATTGGCTCCTCCCGCGAGCACGCCGTGTGGGCGCTGCACGATTACGGCTTCCGCGTGGTCATCGCCCCCAGCTTCGCCGACATCTTCTACGGCAACACCGCCAAGAACGGTGTGCTGGCCGCGATTATGCCGCAGGAGTCCGTTGAACTCTTGTGGAAGCTGCTGGAGGAGGAGCCTGGCCGCGAGATGACCGTGTCTTTGGAGACCCGCACTGTCACTTGCGGCGATGTGACCCTGCCGTTCGAGGTCAACGACTACGTGCGTTGGCGCTTGATGAACGGTTACGACGATATCGACCTGACGCTCCAGCATGAGGACGACATCGCCGCCTATGAAAAGATGCGCGCCGAAAAGTTCCCTTTCAAGCCCAAGACCATCCCCGCCAAGCACTGGCCCGAAGAAAAAATCGAGTCCGCCCGCGAGCCTGAAGATAATTGGACGGGCCCGTTGGCCGACCGCGGCATTATCTAACTCTCTCCATCGCATAAACAAGGTCTCACTGGCTGCTCACCAGTGAGACCTTTGAAATTCATACTTCGGTCGGACCGTCCGCCCAATGGCTCAGGATATCGGCGTCTGCGCGGTGTAGGAAGAGAAAGCGGAGGGTGTCGAGACCGTTGGTGACGAACAGGGGCATGGTGATGCGTTCGATGCCGTGCGGCTCACGCCACAGGGTGGTCGAGCGGGTGACCGACTGTACCTGGGTGCGGCGGGTGATGAGTACGAACTGTGCCAGTCCGTTGGCTCCCGTGACGGTGATGCGGTGGGGAAGCGGCGCGATATAAACGTTAGCGGCTGCGTTCGTCTCAGATGCGTACGTTTCGGAGCTGTCTTGTGCCTCCAAAGCAGTTGTTGTATCGGAGGCCGGCGTCGGCTTTGGCTTGTAGGTTGCTCAAGTGCGGATTCCTGTTGCGTGGATGCGTCAGGGCACTGGAGATTGATTGTTTCACGAGATGTTCCACGCAGTGTTTCACGAGATGTTTCACGACACCGCTCCAGCTGCAAGGTACCGGGTACCGCGTCCAGCCGGATGTCCGTGTCCGCACCAGCCGCTGAAACGGTGAGCTGCACTACGCCGAATGGTTGCAGATATAACGGCGAAGTGCTGTTGATGGCATGGATTGCGCCGTAACTAATCGTGCGATTCTTCCGCAAGACGTTCATCTTTCACGGCCGTGCCTCATGCGGTGAATACTGGTGGGTGCATTTGTTCACGATACTGTTGACGGCTGCAGTCGGCATCATCTCCGGCGGCATCGGCTCATTGATGGGCTATTCGTTCGGCAACGGCTCGGATATCATCGATTCGCCCCTGAGCAATCTCATGGACAATGCCGCGATTGTTGTTGAGCTGGTGCTGTGGATTCCGAATCTTTCGTTATCAGTTCGCCGCGTGCATGATGAGAACCGGCGCGGCTGGGGTTGCAGCTTGTCTGGCCGCGGCTCTGCTGCCTCTGCAAGGTTGGTGGATTACTGGTGGCACTGCGTTGGTAACGGTGTTTTTGGCAGTCGGTTACGTGTTTACCAAACGCGTCGCGGTCGCTGTACCACTGGCTTATTCCGTGCTGGATGCTCTCGGATTCGCGATGCCGCAATCAGCATCGGTGGGTGGCAGCATTATTCGGGGTGCGATTGACGCGCTGAACGATATAACCAAGGACGACGCGATCGGCTCCAGCGCTGCAGCTCCGGTTGAGATCACACTGCCGCAGTACTCGCTGATTGTGTTTGCGGCAACGCTGGTGCTGAACCTGTTGATGCTTGGGTCCCTGGTGGCGTTTGGCTCGGCGGCCCACACGTCGACAGCTATGGTGAGCCCAATCAGCTCGGCCGTATCAGCCAGTACGGTGGTGGGCGCATGCAACCGTTGTGGTTTGCGGTGTTCATTGTGCTGGGTATAGGCGTGCAGGGGTAAGCGCGCTATTTGTGCGTGTGATGGCCGGGCGTGGCTTATCGTTGAACTATGAGTGATTTTGAGCCGTTTTACGATGTGAAGCATAGCTATGAAGATAACTATGAGCAAGGGCCGTTTGGGGCGTTCGCCGAGGCGCTGAAGGCGACCCCCTCAGTCACCTCCGGTGACAGCTCCCCCTATGAGGGGGAGCTAGAAAAAAAGACGTCAGATGGTGTAGTGGGGGAGCCAGGATCCGCTGCCTTCCTTGGCCAGCCGGTGAACTTGCCGTTTGGCATTCCGGCGGGGCCGCTGCTCAACAGCCGGTTCACTACGGCCGCGTTCCGCATGGGCTTCGATCTGGCTACCTACAAAACCGTGCGCTCGCGGGCATGGGGCTGCAATCCGTTCCCGAACGTGCTCGCCGTGCATCCCAAGTCGGCGGACGGCTCGCTGACCCCGGGCAGCGCAGAACTGGACGAGGGCGTACTCGCCGACACCGACTATGAGCAGCCGATCTCCATCTCCAACAGCTTCGGTGTACCCTCGCAAAGCCCGGACGTCTGGCAGCCGGATATGCGCGCGGCCATCGCCGCCGCCGGTCTCGGCCAAGTGCTGGTGCCAAGTTTCCAAGGCTCGCGCGTGGAAGGCATGAGCGAGGAAGAATACATCGCCGACCACGCCACCACCGCCCGGCTGATCAAGGAAACCGGTGCAAAGCTCATGGTAATGAACACCAGCTGCCCCAACGAAGGCCACAATCGACTGCTGTGCCATAATCCGCTGCTTGTAGGGCGCATCACCGAAGCCGTGAAGCAGGAGATCGGCGATATTCCGCTGATGGTCAAGCTCGCCTACATCCCCAGCGATGATGACCTGGAACTCATGGTGCGCTCCACCGTGGGCCACGGTACCGTGCAGGGCTTCAGCACCATCAACACGATTTCCGCCAAACTGGTCGACGCGGACGGCAATCAGGCTTTGCCCGGCGCGGGCCGCGACCGTTCAGGCGTGTGTGGCAACGCGATTCGCGGCGCCGGACTCGACATGGTGGCTCGTCTGGCCGCGATCCGCGAGAAGCTCGGTCTTGATTTCGAGATCAACGGTGTAGGCGGCGTGGTTTCGCCCGCCGATTATCAGGCATACAGAAACGCCGGTGCGGACTCGGTGATGTCCGCCACCGGCGCGATGTGGGATGCCGAACTGGCCCGCAAGATTAAGTCCAGTATCAAATAACGGCAAGGCGTTACGGTCTGCTGAACACGTGAAAACGGGTGTGGCCTGTATGCGCATGGCATTGTTCGTAATGCATGTACACGTACAGGCCACACCCATTTTCACGTTGGCCGGACGCCGATTACTTATCGTTGATGCGACTCAGGAATGCCTTGGTGCGTTCGTGGGTCGGGTGGTCGATAACCTCTTCGGCAGTGCCCTCTTCCACGATGACGCCTTGGTTCACAAAAATCACCTTGTCGGCAACCTTACGCGCAAAACGAATCTCGTGCGTCACAATCACCATAGTGATGCCCAGCTTGGCCACTGTGCCAATCGCTTCTAGCACATCGCCCACCAATTCCGGATCAAGCGCGGAAGTCGGTTCATCGAACAGGATCGCGGTCGGGTTCAAAGCCAGTGCTCGTGCGATGGAAACACGCTGCTGCTGACCACCGGAAAGCTGAATGGGGTAATAGTCGGCGAAATCAGACAAGCCGACCAATTCCAGTTGTTTGCGGGCGATTTCGTCAGCCTCGGCCGTGGACTTCTTCTTTACCGTGCGTAGACCTTGCGTGATGTTCTGCAACGCGGTCTTGTTCTTGAACAGGTTGTAGTCCTGGAACACCATGGCGGTTTGACGGCGAAGTGCCAGTGCATCGGCATGTTTGATTTTCTTGCCGCAATCAACACTGACTCCACCGATGGTAATGACACCCGAATCCGGGGTCTCCAGTAGGTTCATGCTGCGTAGCAAGGTGGTCTTGCCTGACCCGCTGGGGCCAATAATGGCGGTTACCTCACCTTTGGCAGCATGCAAGGAAATGCCTTTCAGGATTTCCTTGTCGCCGAAGGATTTATGTAGGTCTTCGACGCTGATGGCGTATTCCATGACGTTCCTTTTTGATCCTATGTATTAGCGCCTAATTACGGGATTGCGCCACGCTTAGGCAGCCTTCTTGGTCTTGATAAAGCCTTGGCCGTCTTTGGCCAGTTCGTGGTCCTTGCGGCGAACGAAGCGCAAGGTGCACACGGGGTCGCCCTTGGCGATTGTGCCTTCAAGCGTGAAATCCAGGCAGGAGAATTCCTGTGCAAAAGCATGGTCTCCGGCCATGGCAACGTCGCACAAACGGGCAATCTGCTCAGGATTCTTGCCCTGCTTTACCCATTCGGTGACGTACGGGCAGTAGTGGAAATGAATCTCCAGCTCGTCGTCGTTGTCGACCACACGCTTCATCTCATAGATCTGCTCGTTGTGATCGCGGCCGAAATCATCTGCGAACTGGCGGAAGGTCGGATGCTCGCCAAGTTGCTGGGCGAATTCCTTACCGTTGTCGGCACCGTACGTCCATACGGCGTCATAGGCGAACTGATCGTCCAGGCCGTGCTTGGCGGCCTCGTCAATCATGTTGCTGATGGTTGCGGCGCGACGAGCGGAAATGTCGCGAAGGCCGTCCACCACCGGGTTGACGATGCTCGGAACATTGTTTTCGAATGCCATGAGATTTCCTTCCCTAGGATGTGGAACTGCTTGAACTACTTGTACTGCTGGAAATTATTGTTCGATGCGATGCTACTGCGTGTATGTCATCAGGCGATGACAGATACCTTTCTGCGCAACTTGGATTTCGCCTGCTTGCTTAAGAAGAAGAACGAGAACTGTTGCATGGCATCATCTTCCTTGATATTGAATTTGCCGAGTCTGGCGTACAGCAGGTTCAGCAACCATTCGGCAACCACGCATACCACCCAGTAGAGCAGTGCGGCAACCAAGTACGCTTCAAGGAAATCGTAATTCTGGCTGGCGCTGATTTTCGCCGTGCCCAACAGCTCGGCAACGCCGACCAGAGAGGCAACGCTGGTGCCCTTGAGCAGCCATATAAAGTAATTGCCCATATCGGGGATAGACACCACAACTACCTGCGGCAGCAGAATATGCCAGATGATTTCTCGACGGCGCATGCCGCATGCCTTGCCCGCTTCAATCTGCCCGTGGTCAATGGCACGAACCGAGGAAACCACTACGTCGGTAATGTATGCGCCGAAGTTCAATCCCAGTGCCAGTACCGCGGCCGGGAAATACGGCGGGTTGCGCGGGTCGAAATGATAGCCGAGGAATCCGTCGAGACCTTTGGCCACGATGGGCACCGCGTAGTAGCAGAACAGCAGCTGAATGACCAGCGGCACGCCCTTGATAAACGTATTGATGACGATGACCAGTTGCTTGAGTACGGGGATGCGTACCAGAATAAAGGCGCCGCAGGCGACGGCGAACAGCAACGCCACAAGCATCGACCATAAGGTAAGTGTGATAGTAGCGGGCAGTGCGCGCAGCAGGACCGGAATATCCTGCCCCATGAATTCGTAATCCAAAGTCATAGTCTCACGCCTTCCCGTAACGCTGGTAGTGCTTTGCAGCCAGATTGAATAGCAACTCGAGAATCGCAACCAGTACGAAATAGATAACTGCGGCGACGCCGAGCACCCACAGCCTGCCTACGCCGGAATTCAAGCCAATCATGCGATCCGCATAGCCCATGACTTCAATTGCGCCGATAGTGTAGGCCAGTGAGGCACCTTTCAGGACATCAATGGAAAGATTCTTCAAATTGAGTACAGCATTCTGCAGCGTTCCCGGCACAATGACATGGAAGAAGCATTGCAGACGGCTGAAACCAATGCTGTAGCCAGCTTCGATCTGGCGGTAATCCATAGCGAGATATCCGCCACGATACGCTTCAGCCACAAAGCATGACAGGTTCAGTGTGGTGGCGATGATGTAGAACGTACCTGCCGACCAATCATTGATATCAATGCCAATGATGAGGAGCAGTCGAGGAAGGCCATACAGAATCAGAAACAGCTGTACCAGCTGGGGAGTGCCTCGGAAAAAGGACACGAACAGCGATACCAGCCAGTACACGACGCCAGTGCCACGAAGCCGTGCTTGGCAGATGAACACTGCCAAAATCGCGGCAATGATGCTGGGCGCCAGCGTGTACACCAACGTCATCGGAACGTATTGAAGCATGCCTGGCAATACATTCACTATGATTTGCAATCCGGAATCCATATGGCCCCTCGTATAGTTATTCAGCGAATCTCAAGCGAAATACAACTGAGATCAGCCGTTGTCGGCAATGCCGAGCTTCTCGGCAAGGGCGAAGTTATCCTGCTTGAACCACTTCTTGGTCAGACCGGCCAAGGTGCCGTCCTTGGTGAGGGTCTCGATGGACTTGTTCACCTGCTGCTGCGCGTCCTGGTTCTTCTTGTTGAGCAGGAAGACGGTGTCGCGGCCGTCGACGGCATCAGTGACCTTCATCGGGTATCCGAGGCTGTCCTTGACGCCATCGAACTGGTCCTTGGACAGGTAAACGGCGTCATATGTACCGTCGTGCACCTGCTGGATCATGTCGGTGAAGGTCGGCTGGGTGGAGGAAGCCTCCATCTTGATCTTGACGTTCGGGTGCTTCTTCTGCCAATCGCGGAAAGCAACGTAACGGCCATCGGTGGACTCGATCGGCGCCACGGACTTGCCGTTGAGGTCTTCCATGGTCTTGATTTTGCTGTTCGGGTTCACAATGAGGTTCAGGAAGTAGTAGTTGTACGGCTTGGTGACCAGGTAGTCCTTCTCACGAGCCGGCGTGCGGAAGAAGGTGCCGCTGACCAGATCGTACTTGCCTTCCTTGAGGCCAATAAGTGCATTCTGGTATTCAAGAGTCGAGTACTCGAGCTTGATGTTCTTGTTCTGATCGTCGATTTTCTTCAGAACTTCGTATTCAAAGCCTGCGGGGCTACCGTCTTTTTCGGCGTATGCATACGGTTTGTTCGGCACGACCAGTGCGACTTTCAGTGTTTTTTCACCGCTATCAGCGGCTTGCGCGGAACCGCAGGCGGCCAAACCGGTCAGAGTGCTCAGCGCGACGACGGCCGCAAGAGCTTTTACCGCCGTCTTTTTCAGTGAGTATGAGTTCATTTGGAG
Source organism: Bifidobacterium breve DSM 20213 = JCM 1192 (assembly GCF_001025175.1). Taxonomy (NCBI): domain Bacteria; kingdom Bacillati; phylum Actinomycetota; class Actinomycetes; order Bifidobacteriales; family Bifidobacteriaceae; genus Bifidobacterium; species Bifidobacterium breve. The sequence continues at coordinate 2,048,904 of NZ_AP012324.1, read as the reverse complement.
GTGGCCCCTCTCTATCTAACCATGTTCTCCAGTGTTACGTGTCAGTGCAGGACCTCACCGTATGCAAAGTGCGGTGGTATCTATTGCAGCAACGGGCAATAGTGTATAGCGGTGAAACGCTGGAAAGGAGCCGTTTATCACTATTGCTTATAGAGATTATTGATAACGATGTCTCAACGTCAATGAAACCAAGGGATACTGATACGCAAAAAATGGCGAAAGTTCCATGATAGTCGAGTTGTAATTGGAAATCAATACCTAATGTGCATAACAGGTAGTTATGTTGCATATTTGACTGAAACGGTGGACGGGAGCTGCGGCAAGAGAACGAACGTCCGTAAGTATGCGGCTCGACGAGACCCTCGCATACTTACGGACGCTTTCGCTGCCGACAGCTCACGTATCGTGCAGGATGCAGGCAGATCGATGGATTTTACTCAGCCGCCGCCTTCATGGCCACGGCGCCGACGTAGTAGACCGGCTTGTCGAAGTTGGGCTGGAATAGGAAGTCCACATTGGCAAGCTGGTCGATGGTGAAGCCGGCCTGAATGGCCATAGAAATCACGTTCGCCGCGCCGGAAATGTCGGCCTTGGAGCAGAACTGGCCACCCTTGACCTTACGAGTCTCAGGATCCCAGGTCAGGATTGATGTGACCGGTGTGGTGGTGAGCATGAAGTCCGGGCGGTAATCCTCGGTGAGCGAGGTTTCGTGGACCGTGAGCCCGCGGCGTTCGGCGCCCGCACGGGTCAGGCCGGAGGCGGCGAGCGAGAGATCATACAATTGCACGGCGGACGTGGCCTGCGTACCCAGGTATTTCACGGTCGGCGCCTCAATGTTGCGGCCGACTAGCAGGCCCTGGCGCACCGCGTTGGTGGCCAGCGGAATGTAATCGTGCTGGCCGGTCGGGTTGTAGAACACGGTGGCGGAGTCACCGGCGGCATACACGTCCGGCACGGAAGCCTGCATGTAGTCGTCCACCACGATCGCGCCGTTCGGCAGCATGTCCACCTTGCCCTTGAGCAGGCCGGTGTTCGGCAGGAAGCCGACCGCCAGGATTGCCATCTCGGCAGTGTATTCGCCCTTTTCGGTGACCACGGTGACCGTATTGTCGTCGTTGTCGTGGAATTCCACCACTTTCTGGCCGAGCGCGAGCGTTACGCCGTGCTCTTCGAACGCCGCCGCCACCTGATCGGTGATGGTCTTGTCGAAATTATTGGCTAGCGGGCGGTCGAGCCCGTCCACCAGCGTGGTCTTGACGCCGGTGACGCTGAACTGCTCGGCGATCTCCGCGCCGATGTAGCCCGAACCGATGACCACCGCGGACTTGGCGGTCTTGGCCTTCTCCTTGATGGCGATGGCGTGATCCCAGTTCTTGCACAACAGTACGTGCGGGCTATCGATGCCGGGAATCGGCGGGATTACGGGGCGGGAGCCGGTGGTTACGACCAGTTTGTCGAAAGCGAGGGTTTGCTCGGTCGCCGCGTCGCCGTCTTCCAGTGAGCGGTAGGTGAGAGTCTTGGCGTCAAGATCCACGTCGGTCACATCGGTGCGCATGTGCATGGTCGCACCGGCTTCGGCCAAGGCAGCGGGAGATGAGTAGAACATCTTCTTCGGGTCGGACACGTGGTCGCCCACCCACAGGGCGATGCCGCAGGAAAGGAAGGAGAGCGTGCCGTTGCGCTCGAAAACGTGAACGGTCCAATCGGGGTGTTCGGCGAGAATTGAGGTGGCGGCGAATGTGCCGGCGTGTGTGCAGCCAATAACGGCGACGGTGGTCATGAATGCTCCTTTGCTTGTGGCCATGGCGTCAGGTGCCATTGCCCTGAATCGTAGCGTAGAAGCATGAGGAACACCGTGGGCTCAGCTGTGAGGAAGGTCACGTTTATCGGAAAACGGAAGATTTCGTCCTGCAGTCGAAAGGGGGTATTAGAAGGGGGTACAAAAGGGGGTATGAAAGAGTCGGTTATGCCAAGCCGGAGTTCGGCTTCAGGCGCATTTCACGGAGTCAGCACATGGGTTATGGCAAACTGGACGATAGCGTTTTTTGAATTGCTTGTATATAGGAGAGTGGCGTGGCTGAGAATCCGGATGACGTGCTGCATGTCGAGGGCGGTAAGCCGCTGAATGGCACGATCAAGGTGCGTGGCGCAAAGAACTTCGTGAGCAAGGCCATGGTCGCCGCACTGCTGGCGCCGGGCAAGTCGGTGCTGAAGAATGTGCCGGAGATTCGCGATGTGCATGTGGTCTCCGATTTGCTGCGACTGCACGGCGTGGATGTGGACGTGAACGGCGAGAAGGGCATCGTGACCATCGACGCCAGCCATGTACAGCTGGCCGACGTGGCCGACGTGGATACGCTGTCCGGCTCCTCCCGCATTCCGATTCTGTTCTCTGGCCCGCTGGTGCACCGTCTGGGTGAGGCGTTCATCCCGGCCCTCGGCGGCTGCGCAATCGGCGGCCGTCCTATTGACTTCCACTTGGAGACCCTGCGCAAGCTCGGCGCCACCGTGGATAAGGAACATAAGGACGGCATTCACATCACTGCGCCGAATGGTCTGCATGGTGCGAAGATTCACCTGCCGTACCCGTCTGTAGGTGCCACTGAGCAGACTTTGCTGGCCGCTGTGCTCGCGGAAGGCAAGACTGAGCTCTCTGGTGCCGCCACTGAGCCGGAAATTATGGACTTGGTCTGCGTGCTGCAGAAGATGGGCGCCATCATTTCCGTGGATGTGGATCGCACGTTCCGTATTGAAGGTGTCAAGGAGCTGCAAGGCTACACGCACACTTCGCTGACCGATCGTATTGAAGCTGCCTCTTGGGCGTCTGCGGCGCTTGCCACGCGCGGCGACATCTTCGTCAAGGGTGCCACCCAGCCGGAGATGATTACCTTCCTCAACGTGTTCCGCAAGGTGGGCGGCAAATTTGAGGTGACCGATAAGGGCATTCGTTTCTGGCATCCGGGCGGTGACTTGAAGCCCGTGGCCATCGAAACCGACGTGCACCCCGGCTTTATGACCGATTGGCAGCAGCCGCTCGTGGTGGCTTTGACTCAGGCGAATGGTCTGTCGATTGTGCACGAGACCGTGTACGAGAACCGTTTCGGCTTCACCAAGCCACTGGTCGAGATGGGTGCCACCATTCAGCTCTATCGCGAATGCCTGGGCTCCCTGCCCTGCCGTTTCCAGCAGCGTAACTACAAGCATTCCGCTGTGATTTTCGGTCCGACCCCGCTGACCGGCCGCGATATTGACGTGCCGGATCTGCGCGGTGGCTTCTCGCATCTGATTGCTGCGCTGGCTGCATCCGGTCCGTCCGATGTGCATGGCATCTCGTTGATTGACCGTGGCTATGCCGACTTCCGTGGCAAGCTCGAGGCGCTCGGCGCCGACTTCGACTGATCTTCCTGGCTTCTCTCATTGAGAGAAGCCAGGACTGTATTGAGCCGTTTAGTCCTCGAATTGTTTGGACAGCGGCACGAGCATCGCCGTGATTATTCCGAACAATACGGTGGAGATGAACAACACTGCTGCTACCGGCATCCGGTCATAGGCCCATCCGTACACCATCTGGCCGAGCGGCTGGGCGCACATGCTCACAGCCGTGGCCATGGACATCACTTTGCCGGTCATCGCTTCAGGAGTATTGAGTTGGATGGTGGGCACGGCGATGAGGTTAGTGAAACAGCTGGCAATCATTGTGCCACAAGTGAAGATGATGAGTATCATGAGCTTGGTCCATGCGCCGACCGGCAGCAGGAATACTATGCCCTGTGGAACCATGGCTAACGCGAGTGCGGCCATCAATCCTGGCAACCAGCGCATGGTGAGTTTTGCGGCGAACAGGCCGGCGATGAAGGCGCCTGCTACTCCGGAAACGCCAATCAGACCGTCGGCGATGCCATACACGGTGGCATTGAAGCCCAGCACGGTGCGAATCGTGTAGGGGAAACCGACGCCGGAGTATCCGATGAGAACGAAGTTCAGTGCGGCTGAGAACAACAACAGTTTGAACACGTTGGGACGGTCTTTCACAAGGAATCGTATGCCGGCTTTGAGGTCTTCGATTGGTGTCGGTAGTTCTTCGTCTCCGCGGTCAGGTGCGCTGAGACGGATAAAGCATTCGAGCGCGGCCGCGCCGGCAAAGCTCACGATGGTGATGATCATCATGAGGCGAATGCCGAACATGGCATATAGCACGCCGCCGAGGAAGCTTGGCAGCAGGGAGCTCAACTGCTGAACCTGATTGATCACGGCCATGCCTTGGCGCATAGTGGCAGGGCCGTACTGCCGGAACATCTGGGGGAGCGCGGCCTGTACGGTCGGCGTCTCGAACGCGCCGAGTACGGCGAGCAGCACCTGCATGGTGGCGATGGCCGCGATATTGAAGCCCGCGGTGGCGAAAACGATGGCGCTCGCCAGCACGAGCGTGGCGGAGATGGCGTCGAGTGCCACCATGATCGTGCGGCGGTTGACGCGGTCGGCCAGCACACCGCCGAACGGGGAGAGCAGGATGGTGGGCACGATGGATACGGCCAGAATCGAGGCGAAGATGGTGGCCGAGCCGGTTTCGTCCAGCACCCACATCGACATGGCGAAACGCAGCATCATATTGCCGAACAGCGAAATACCCTGGCCGGCGACCAACAGCACGAAGTCGCGGGAACGCGGCGGGCGCTGGGGGCTGTTGTCGTTCTTGCGTTGTATTGCTGTGTTCATTGTGAGCCTTTCCTTGGCTCCCCTCTCTGAGGGGAGCTGTCGCCGCAGGCGGCTGAGGGGAGTCTGTCGAACGTCATCATGCCTTTGGCGGTCATTTCGATAAGTTCGTCGTCGAAAATCGGCACGCCAATCGCGCTGAGCATGGCTGCCAGACACCGTACGCGGTGCTCCATCTCGGACAAACTCGCCGGATAGAAATACGGCATCAGCCAGTAGTTGGGCAGGAGCGAGAGCAGCTCGGCGGCCTCTCGCGGATATGCGGTGGGGATGGAGCCGTCCTTGACGCCCTCTTCAATCAGCGGCAGGAACCGTTCGGGCAGGTGCTTGCTCCAGATCCGCATGTTTGCGGCGAACGAAACCGGGTCGCTCAGCATGGGCATGGCGGCGCGCATGATCTGCACATGGTCCTGTGCGGTTATCGAATAGTGCCACAATATGCGGAACTTTTCGAGAGCGGTGAGGTCGCTGCGGCCCATCACCGATTCGTTGAAGTCGTCCTGCACGTCGTTGTCCCGGTTGATGAGCTCTTCGAGGATGTCTTCCTTGGATTTGAAATGATGGTAGATCGCGCCTTTGGAAAGGTCGCCGAGTTCGTCCACGATGTTCTGGATGGAGGTGTGCTCGTAGCCTTTGGTTATGAACAGCTGTTGCGCGGCGTCGAGAATGCGATTGCGCGTCACCTCGGGGTGCGCGTTACGTGCCATGCTGGCCTCCCTGCGGTATGCGGTATGCGGCGTTGCCGATCACTATAGATACCGACTGACGGTATGTATAGCGGTTCCGGCGAGCCCCCAACGTTTTCGGGGGATTGCTGGTGGCCGATTTTCGCTTGGTATGTTTCGGAACATTGCGGGGGCGATCTATAGGCATACCGGACCGCAAGTGTCGCCGTTCTCGGTATCCTTAGAAGAATGAGCCCTGAAGCCTTAAGTGAACTGATTTCCAACATTGCCCATAACCTCGTCGCAGCCGGCCAGGCCGGCCAGCTGACCGACGAGCTGATCCCGCCCATCGACAAGCTCGCCGTCATGCGCCCGAAGGACCGCGCGCACGGCGATTGGGCCTCCAATATCGCCATGCAGCTGGCCAAGAAGGCCGGCATGAAGCCGCGCGATCTGGCCGAGCCGTTCGCCGCCGCACTGGCCGAAGCCGACGGCATCGCCAAGGTCGAGGTTGCCGGCCCCGGCTTCATCAACATCACCCTTGATTCCGCCTCGGCCGCCGCCGTGGTGGACACTGTGCTTGCCGCGGCCCCTGCGGTCGATGGCGACAAGCACCTGAACAAGGTCAACGAGTACGGCCGCAACGCCCATCTGGGCGGCCAGACCTTGAACCTCGAGTTCGTTTCCGCCAACCCCACTGGTCCGATTCACATCGGCGGCACCCGTTGGGCCGCGGTGGGCGACGCCATGGCCCGTGTGCTGGAGGCCAACGGTGCCAAGGTGGTGCGCGAATACTACTTCAACGACCACGGCGAGCAGATCAACCGCTTCGCCAAATCACTGGTCGCCGCCTGGGCCGAGGCCAACAAGCTTGGCGGCGCCGGTTACCAGACCGAAACCCCGTGCGACGGCTACAAGGGCGCCTATATCAACGAGATCGCCGCCCGCGTCGAAGCCGAAGCCAAGGCCGACGGCGTGAACCTGACCGCGTTGGCCCACCAGGATCAGGGCCTGAACGATGACGGTGAACCGCTCGGCGAGGACGACACCGAAGTGCGCGAGGAATTCCGCAAGCGCGCAGTGCCGATGATGTTCGACGAGATTCAGAAGTCCATGAAGGACTTCCGCGTGAACTTCGACGTCTGGTTCCACGAGAACAGCCTCTACGCCGACAAGAAGGTCGAAGCCGCCATCGAAGAGCTCAAATCTCACGGCGATATCTACGACAAGGACGGCGCCACTTGGTTCGAATCCACCAAGCATGGTGACGACAAGGACCGCGTGATCATCAAGTCCAACGGCGAGTTCGCCTACTTCGCCGCCGACATCGCCTACTACTGGGACAAGCGCCACCGCGCCGAAAACCCGGCCGACGTGGCCATCTATATGCTCGGCGCCGACCACCACGGCTACATCGGCCGCATGATGGCCATGTGCGCGGCCTTCGGCGACGAACCCGGCAAGAACATGCAGATTCTCATCGGCCAGCTGGTCAACGTGATGAAGGACGGCAAGCCCGTACGCATGTCCAAGCGCGCCGGCAACGTCGTGACCATCGACGACCTGGTCTCCGTGGTCGGCGTGGACGCCGCCCGCTACTCGCTGGCCCGATCCGACTACAACCAGAACTTCGACATCGACTTGGCTCTGCTCGCCTCGCACACCAACGACAACCCGGTGTACTACGTGCAGTACGCGCACGCCCGCTCCAAGAACGTGGACCGCAACGCGGCAGCCGCCGGCATCAGCTACGAGGGCGCCGACCTGTCCCTGCTGGACACCGAGGCCGATGGCGAAGTGCTCGCCGCCCTCGCCCAGTTCCCGAGCGTGCTCGCCACCGCGGCCGACGACCGCCAGCCGCACAAGGTGGCCCGCTACCTCGAAGAGCTGGCCGCCACCTACCACAAGTGGTACAACGTGGAGCGCGTGGTGCCGATGGCCCTGACCGATCCGGAAACCCGTGGTGACAACGAGGCCCGCAAGGCCCTGGAAATCGCCAAGAACCCGGAGCCGGCCCGCGCCGCCGCCCGCCTGAAGCTCAACGACGCCGTCCAGCAGGTCATCGCCAACGGTCTTGACCTCCTCGGCGTTACCGCCCCCGAAAAGATGTGATTATGCCTATTTCTCCAATTTGGCCGGCCGTCACGGCCGTGAATGCCAATGGTGCCATTGCATTTCATGGCCGCACCGCCGAATCCCTGTTGGACGAGTTTGGCTCGCCGCTTTACCTCATCGATACCGATGAGGTATCGGCCCGTGCCAAGCACTTCGTACGCGCTGCAGCCGAGGCATTCAACACCTCCACCACGCACGTGAGCTTTGCCGGCAAGGCGTTCCTGTCCAAGGAAATCGTGCGACTGGTCGCCGAGGCTGGCATGTTTGTGGACACCTGCACGATGGGGGAGATGCGAATCGCCCTCGCTGCCGGTGTGCCCGGCCGCCGCCTAGTGCTGCATGGCAACAACAAGTCCGATGATGAAATCGCGCTGGCCATCGAACAGGGCTTCGCCAAAATCGTGGTCGATGAGCCTAATGAGCCGGAGCGCATCGCCGCCATCGCCCGTAAACTCGGCAAGCGTGCCCGCGTGATGCTGCGTGTCACTGTCGGCGTGCATGCCGGTGGTCACGAATACATCTCCACCGCTCACGAGGATCAGAAGTTCGGCGTCCCGCTGCTGGCGGCCGGAGCCGACGCCGCAGTGCTCGACGTGCTGAACAACCTGACGGACGTGACACCTGCCGCGACCAACGCGCGTATTGCGGAGTCGGACGTTAATGCTGGCAATGACCACCCTCAGTCGACTGCGCCGATAGCTCCCGCCAGCGGGAGCGGCAAACCGGCACGCGAACTGCGTTATGACGTCAAGTATCCGTACGACCTGAGCCATGAGGAAGTCTCCGATACGGATAAGGTACTTGCCGCCGCTATGGAAGCCATCGCAGACGGTCCGTCCATTGCCGTGCTCAAGACCATCCTGGCCAATCAGGATGTGCTGGAACTGGTCGGTGCTCACTCGCATATCGGCTCCAACATCCACGACGCGGATGCCTTCATCCACGCCGCCAAGCGCATGATGCTGCTGCGCAAGACCCTGTGGGCCACCGACGCCTACATCCTGCCCGAAATCGATCTCGGCGGTGGTTACTCCGTGGCCTACACCGACGGCGAAGATTCCATGGATATCGATGTGGAGCTCACTCGTCTGGCCGGCTCGGTCAGCGACACAAACCGTGCTCTGGGCATGCCCGCCCCGGCCATCAGCTTCGAGCCCGGCCGTTACATCGTGGCTCCAGCCGGCGTGACCCTGTATCGTGTAGGCACCATCAAGCATGTGCACCTGAGCGATGCCAAAGACAGTGCCGGCAACCCGATTGGCGAGCGTGTGTATGTGTCTGTGGATGGCGGCATGTCCGACAATATCCGTCCGGCACTGTACGGAGCCGATTACACCGCACGTTTGGCCAACCGAACCGGCTCTACTGAGACGATGCTTGCCCGCGTGTGCGGCATGCATTGCGAATCCGGCGATATCGTGGTCCATGAGGTGCGTTTGCCCGCAGATTTGAAGCGCGGCGACATTCTTGCCGTGCCGGTCACCGGAGCATATGGCCGTACTATGGCCAGCAACTATAACCAGGCGTTGATTCCAGCTGTGGTCGCCGTGTCTGAGCAGGGCGCGCATGTTATGTTGCGCCGCCAGACCATCGATGACCTGCTGGACTTGGATCAAGGCTGACGACAAAGCGGCATAGCTGTTCGATGCCGTCCAATAACGCATACGAGAGGGCCTCCCGCCGCGAGACGGGAGGCCCTCTATGTGGAACCAGTTGCTTACTTGGTGGTCACGGTACCGACCGGAGAGCCGCTGGTAACAGCTCCGGCAGCTGTGATGGCCAGCGCATCCACCAACGCCGGGTTGGTGAACACAACAATCACATCCGTGGCCTTGCCTGCAGCGCGAACCGCGTTCCAATCCACCTCGACGATCGGGTCGCCTGCGGTGATCTGCCGGCCTTCGGTGACCTTCACGGTGAATGGGTCGCCATTGAGCTGCACGGTGTCGATGCCGATATGCACCAGCACTTCCAGACCTGCGTCGGTGGTGATACCGACGGCGTGCTTGGCCTGGGCGACTGTGGACACCTTGCCGGACACCGGTGCGACGATCGTGCCTGACTTCGGTATCGCCGCGAAGCCGTCGCCGAGGAGCTTCTCGGCAAAGGTCTCATCGGGCACCTGGTCAATCGGCTCGATTGTGCCATCGACCGGGGCAAGCACGGTGGCTGTGGAAGCTGTGCCTGCGGGTTTAGGGGCGGCAGCGGGTGCTGCCGTCACGCTTTTGGGGCCGCGTCGCCTCCAACGGTCACACCTTTGGCGATGTCGTTCATCGCATCAGCCACGAATTGCACATCCGTACCGACGATCACCTGTAGGTTGGTCTTGTCGAGCACCTTGACGGCCGGAACGCCGGTCTTCTTGATGGCATCCTGATCGACGAGCGAGGTGTCGTTCACCACCAAGCGCAGGCGGGTCGTGCAGTTTTCGATGGACTTGACGTTGGAAGCACCGCCCAGCGCCGCGTAGATGCGGGAGGCCATGGTGATGTACTTGTCTTCGCCGGCGGCCGGAGCCTCGTCCACAGCAGCGACTTCCTCGGCCTCGCGGCCCGGGGTCATCAGGTTGAACTTGCGGATTGCAAAGTCAAACACGAAGTAGTAGATGACTGCGAACACCAGGCCTTGCACGATGAGCATGTAAGGTTTTGTTGCCAGCGGCCAGCCTAGAACGAAGTCGACCAAACCGGCCGAGAAGTTGAAGCCGGACATCCAGTCCATTGCTGCGGCGATGGCCACCGACAGACCAGTGAGCCTGGCGATTGGAAAGATTCAATCGATATTGGCCGCATGCGCTTCGATGAAGATTTTCCGCCACGGCGTGTCGGATTCCTTACGTAGGATAGTAAGCGGACATCCGCCGCGGCCTTTGGCGGATGATGTGGCATCAATAGGAAGGAACCTTGTGGCACAGCTGAATGAAAGCCCTATTCGCGTTGGACTTTTGGGAGCGGGCACCGTCGGATCTCAGACTGCCCGACTGATCGTGGAACAGAAGAGCGAGCTGTCAGCCCGAATCGGACGACCGATTGAACTGACCGGCGTCGCCTGCCTTGATCCGAAGGAAACCGAAGCGTTCCCGTGGATTGATCAGTCCATCGTCACCACCGACACAATGAGCGTGGCCACCAACTCGGACATCGTCATCGAGCTTATCGGCGGCACCACTGTGGCTCGCAAGTTTGTGATTGCCGCCATCAAATCCGGCGCTTCCGTGGTCACTGCCAACAAGGCGCTGCTGGCCAAGTATGGCCCGGAAATCTATGCGGCCGCCGAGGCCAAGGGCGTTGATATTTACTTTGAGGCTGCTGTGGGCGGTGCGATTCCGTTCCTGCGCCCGCTGCGCGAGTCCCTGGTCGGCGACAAGGTGACCAGCATGCTCGGCATCGTCAACGGCACCACCAACTACATTCTTGACGAGATGACCACCAAGGGTCTTCAGTTCGATGATGTTCTGAAGGATGCTCAGGCCAAGGGATACGCCGAAGCCGATCCGACCGGCGACATCGAGGGCTACGACGCTGCCAACAAGGCCGCCATCATGGCCACCCTCGGCTTCCACACCTCCGTGACCATCGACGATGTGTCCGTTGAAGGCATCACCAAGATCACTGCTGATGACATCGCCGCCGCCACCGCCGAGCATAAGGTCATCAAGCTGCTTGCCGTGGTCGAGAATAGCGAAGCCGGCGTCTCTGCTCGTGTCTATCCGGCCCTGATTGACGAGAGCCACCCGTTGGCCTCCGTACACGGCTCCTTCAACGCCGTGTTCGTCAAGGCTGAGGCTGCTGACGATCTGATGTTCTACGGCCGCGGTGCCGGTGGCGCTCCGACCGCTTCCGCCGTTGTAGGCGACGTGGTGACCGAAGCCCGTCACATTGCCGCTGGCTGCACTGGCCCCTCCATTCCGCTGTACAAGAATCTGCCGAAGGCTCCGATTACCGCTTCCAAGGCCGCATTTGCCGTGCGCTTCCTTATTCACGACAAGCCGGGTGTGCTGGCTGCCATCGCCGCCGAGTTCGCCAAGAACGGCGTCTCCATCAACGGCGTGAACCAGGACTTGAAGCCCACTATGACCGATCCCGGTTATGACGGTGAGATCCAGCAGCTGCGCGTGGTGACTCACCTGACCGACGAAGAGACCCTGCGCAACACCGTCAAGGCTGTGCAGTCCCTCGACTTCGTGACCGGTGAGCCGTCCATCCTGCGCGTGCTGGACTGACACCGTCTAGGCTCCCTCTGATGAGGCGGTCGAACGGTGCAAGCTGAATACCCAAGCTCCCCTGACAAGGGGAGCTCCTTTTTAAGGAACAACCATGAATCCAATCTGCAATAGCGTTCACGTGCGCGTGCCCGCCACGTCCGCCAACCTCGGCTCCGGCTTCGATACCGTGGGTCTGGCGCTCGACTACCATGACGAGCTCACTTTCACGCTCAACGACGACCCGAACGACGGCATTGCCCGCGTGATCATCCACGGCGAGGGTGCCGACACCCTCCCACGTGACGAAACCCACCTCGTGGTCTCCACCTTCCGCCGTGCCTGTGCCACGTTCGGCCTCGGCCGACTCGGCTTCACGCTGGAAGCGACCAACAACATCCCTCAGGCTCGTGGCATGGGCTCTTCCGCCGAGGCCATTGTGGCCGGCATCGCCGCCGCCGCGGCCTTCGCCCAGACCGGTGACCTCAACCGTCCTGCCGTCTTCGATATGGCCGCCCAGATTGAAGGACACCCGGACAATGTGGCCCCGGCCGTGTTCGGTGGCCTGACCGTCTCCTGGGACTTCGAAACCGCGGAAGGCGTCGGCTCGGTCGCCGTTCCTGGTGGTGAACCGCTGCACGGCGGATTCCACGCCGTCAACTACCCGGTGGACCCGTCCATCACCGCCGCCGTGTTCGTGCCCGACTATGAGCTGTCCACTGAGAAGGCCCGTCAGGCGCTGCCTAGGGAACTGCCATACAAGGACGCCGTCTACAACGTGTCTCGCGTGGGTCTGCTGCCCGCTGCGATGAATCCCGTGGTGCTGGCCCAGGCCGCCCAGCAGGGCAAGTCCGGCGTCGCCGCTTCTCCGGCTCAGGATGCCGATGCGTGCGCTTGCGCTGGCGGAACCCGTGAATCGGCGTTCGCTGACGAGCTTGCGGCCGCTCAGGCCCAGTCCAACGCGCTGCTGTTCACCGCCACGCAGGACAAGTTGCATCAGCCGTATCGCGGTGCCCTGATGCCGCCGTCCGCCGAGCTCATTGCGCTCTTCCGCTCCAAGGGCTATGCCGCCGCAGTCTCCGGTGCCGGCCCCTGCGTGCTCGTGCTGCATTACGGCAACGCCCGCGAAGCCATCGATCAGATCGCATCGGAGCAGCTTGCTTCCGGCCATTGGCGTGTGCTTCACCTGCCCATCAACACCGCCGGCGTCGAAATCGAGCGTCGCTAAGTCGAGGAGAAGGCTCCCGCTGGCGGGAGCTGGCCGCCGCCGGCGGTCTGAGGGTGGTCCCCCCATACCGGCAGAGACCACCCTCAGTCTCACTTCGTTCGACAGCTCCCGCCAGCGGGAGCATAAGGACTTAAGTCATGTCCATTCCGCTAATTCTTGCTTCCAAGTCCAAGCCTCGCCGTGACGTGCTGTATTCGGCGGGTATCTGTCCCACAATTCGCGTCTCGCACGTGGATGAGCCTGCTGCGCTGGAAGCGGCCGCCCGTGAAGAAGGCGTCACCGTCGACGATCTGAGCATCAAGCAGCGCGTGATGATTCTGGCCACGGCCAAGGCCGAGGCCGTTCATCGTGCGTATCGTGATGTGGCCGATACTGCCGCCGCCGCGACCGGTGACCGCGTGATCGCCTACCCGCTCAAGGCCAAGGAAATCAAGGATTCGGAACGCGAAGCTGCCGTCGAAGATCTGTGCAAAGCCGCCGCTGGCAAGCCCATTGACTATTCCAAGGCGGAAATCGCCACCACGCGCGACTTCTCCGGCATCGATATGCCGACCGTTACCGAACCCATCGCCACCGCTATTGCCGGACAGTCGGGACTGACCGAGGCGACAGTCGGCCCGCTGATTCTTGGCTGCGACTCGATGTTCCTCCTGGACGGCGAATGCTACGGCAAGCCGCACAGCGAAGCCGTGGCCCGCGAACGACTGAAGCGTATGAGCGGCGCGACCGGCGAACTGTGGACCGGCCACTGCCTCATCGATTTTGCAACCGGACGTACTGTGCGCGGTGCAAGTCACGCCAAAGTGCATTTCGGTGAGTTCACCGACGATGACATCGAGCGGTACATCGCCACTGGCGAGCCGCTGGAAGTCGCCGGTTCGTTCACGCTCGAGGGCTTCGGTGGTGCGTTCATTGACAGCATCGAGGGCGATCCGCACGGTATCATCGGCCTCAGCTTGCCGCTGGCTCGGCATTTGGCTGGTGAATTAGGCGTCAAATGGACTGACCTGTGGAACGTAGACCGTGGTGAGCTGGCGCCGGAGAGCAAGGCTTCGGGCAACCAGCACGCCGGCATTCTGCCGCCGGTGGAGAACGTGCACCAGCCTGGCGACGGCTGGGTGGATTGCGCATGCGGTCGCAAGCATTGGGGCACCAACGGCGCGTCCGGCATTTTGCTGGCTCGCCGCGATGCTGCGAGCGGCAAGGTGACTCATGTGGTTATGCAGCATCGCGCCGCATGGAGCGCCGAGGGTGGCACATGGGGCATTCCTGGCGGTGCCACGGCGGATGGCGAGTCACCCATTGAGGGCGCGCTGCGCGAGAGCTATGAGGAGGCGAATATCACGCCCGAGGATATTGAGGTGGTTGGTTCCTACCGCGAAGATCATGGTCCGTGGGCATACACCACCGTGTTCGCCTTCGAAAAGTCCGGCTACACCGTTGAGCCCAAGGCCAACGACGACGAAAGTATGGAAGTTTGCTGGGTGCCGATTGCCGACGTGCCCAACCGCAAGCTCCTCACCGCCATGAAAACCGACTGGCCCCGTTTCGCCGCACGTCTGGATGAGCTGGCCGCCGCGCAAGGATGAGTGCGGTGCCTGAATGCGATTCTGATAATGACCGGCGCTGAATAGTGGTTACCGATCGCACATCATCGGTGATTGCGGATATTGAGTGGGGTGAACATTCTGGATGATTTGGGGATGTGCCGAAAGTCATATCGTTCGTAAAATGCAACTGCTTGGTCGGTGGCAGGTTCTACAAGTAGCGCTCGCGCTCCAATGATGGCGGCGGCGTTCATGGAACGAAGTACCGCATCTCGGAGTAGTTGACTGCCGACATGCATAGTTTGAAATCTGATGTCCACGCCCATCATGCCTAGCAAGATTGCGGGGATGGGGTTCGGGCTATTGCGTTTCAGCCAGCCGGAAGCCCCCGAGTGTTCAATACTGTATGCGCTCAGTGTGTAGAATCCAGCCAGCATATCAGTGCCATTGATGTCCTTGGTGAAGGTGGCATAGACCACGGCAGTGCCTTGTCTACCCGCCGTGGCGGCATGTCTTGCCAGCCAATCATTGACCAGTGACAGACCGCAATCGAAACCGGAGATGTCGTCGTTTGCAGTCAGGCGTCGGGGCTTGGTGAAGTTGATCACGTCCATATCGGATCGCTTTCCAACAATTCAGTCAGACGTGGTCCCATGGGTTCGTCCAATGCGGCGGTGAAATCATTCCACGCTTGATTGTTCAGTCGAATGATGTGAGCTTCATGGATATCCCTGTCTGCGGCGGCGAGCAGATTCGACAATGCCCATTGCGACGCAGTCAGGCCTTTGGACTCGGCCGCTTGATCGATTCTGGATCGTTGTTCTTGAGTGAGCCTCATCTCAAAACGACTGTTCTTGTTGTTCTCAGTAGTCATACCCCTATTGTACGGCTTTTGTACGGACGAAATTGATATGTTTGGGATATCGATTGCGATGGCCACGTGAGCTCCTTTGCTTGGTATGTCCGATTTGCGAGCGTGCAGCACGCTGATTCCATGAACATACCGTTCGCGTGATTCGCATGTCCAGCCGAATCGACCTATGTGGTTCCAGCTTCCGAAGTTATCCACATTGCCATTGATAAAAGTATTGTCGCATCGACTGCGAATCTCTAATCCTTGCGGATGAGAGGTGGGTGGGGCGGTTGAAAAGGTTCATACCGCAGCCTGATGGTCAGGCTTCTGCTCGATCCGTACTCTCGGGAGTATGAATACAGCAACACAGCAATTTCAGCAGACTCAGACCGCACCGGAAGCAGTGCAACAACAGGACGCACGGCAGCAGTGGTCTCCGGTGATCGAGGCACATGACTTGGTCATGGACTACACCGCCAGTATGGCCCGTGCGCAGGCCGGTCATGGCGTTACCAGTGTGATTCCGGCCGGAACAGGTGCTGCGGTTCCCGCTGCCAATGGTCAGCCCGGTTTCGCCATGCCAACCATGCACACACTTGCCCTGAACCACGTGAGCTTCGCATTGGGTGAGGGTGAGACGGTTGCTGTCATGGGCCCGTCTGGCTCCGGCAAGTCCACGCTGCTGCACGCGCTCGCCGGCATCATCAAGCCGACCGCTGGCACAGTGACCTTCCGTGGCTCGAATCTGGATGCCATGAGCGATGCCGGCCGCACCAAACTGCGCCGCAACGCCTTCGGCTTCGTCTTCCAATCCGGCCAGCTGCTGCCCGAACTGCCGGCGGTCGAAAATATCGCCCTGCCGATGATGCTTGACGGCATGCCCTACCGCACCGCCACCGACACGGCGATCCTGTGGCTGGAACGCATGGGATTGCGCGCGCTCGCCACGCACCGGCCGGGGGAGATGAGCGGCGGACAGATGCAGCGCATCGCCATCGCCCGTGCGCTCGCCGTCAAACCTGCCGTGGTCTTCGCCGACGAGCCGACCGGCGCGCTCGACCAAGCCACCGGCCGCGAGGTCATGGGCATTCTCATGGCCGCCGCGCGGGACAACGGTTCCGCCGTGGTCGTCGTCACCCACGACCCCAACGTCGCTTCGTTCTGCTCGCGCACCGTGACCATGCAGGACGGCCAGCTGGGAGGCGTACGATGAGCGCTTTCGCATTGTGGCGATTGTTCCATCGCCCCGGCTCGCGTGGCAGTGCGGGTCATACTTCGGTGTTGGCCATCATTGCTTTTGCCGCAGCCACCACTATCTTTCTCACCGTTTTGGGCGGCGTGCATGGGTTCATGTGGCGTGCCTCCGCCGACCACACCATTGGATGCGCAATCAATCTCGACGCTTGCAAACCCGGAACAGCGGAAATCTGGAAGCAGCGTATCGCCAATCCCCACAGCCTGGATCAATACGCCACGGCATACGTCGTGCTGGCGTTCTTTGCCTGCCTGCTGCTGATTGTGCCGTTCGTGGCGCTTGCCGGTTCCGCCGCGCGATTGGCTGCGTCCCGTCGTGACGCTCGGCTCGCATCCCTGCGCTTGGCAGGCGCGACCACGGGGCAAGTTATTCGCCTTACGGCGCTTGATGCGGCTGGGCAGGCCTTGGTGGGGGCGCTGATTGGCATCGCGGGGTACTGCGTGTTGATCCCCCTAATTATGTTGCTGCATTTCCAGAATCAGACGTTTACGTTCGAGCAACTGTGGGTGGGGCCGATTGCCTTGATCATTACGCTTGTTGGCGTGACCGTGTTGGCGCTGATCTCTTCGCTGGTCACGCTTCGGCGCGTGGCCATCACGCCACTCGGCGTCACTTCACGCGTTGCGACTACGCTGCCGTCCGGCTGGCGTGTGGTGGTGTTCGCCGTCATCATGGTGATTGCCGTTCTTCTGTTCAAGAATCCGATGGTGCTGGCTCAGGCCGGTGAAGTAGTGATGTACGGCGTGATCATCGGTTTCATGCTGCTGTGCTTCGCGCTGGTGAACCTCGTGGGCTCCTGGGTGGTCACCGCCCGCGCCAAAGCCAAGGCCAAACGGCCCAAGGACGCGGCCACGATGATTGCCATGCGCCGTATTCTCGACAATCCGAAGCGCGCGTGGCGCAATGTGTCCGGCATTGCACTGGCCGTGTTCATCGCCGGCATCACCTCGATCTGCGGATTCTTCGGATCGGCCGCCGTGGTCGGTGACGCCAACGACCCGTTCACCGTGTTCATTCGCGACATCGGCGCCGGCGGCATTCTGACGCTCGTGTTCGCCGCTGTGCTCGCCGCGGTCAGCTCCGGTGTGATGCAGGCCGGCAGCGTGTACGATCAGGCCGGCGAATATCGCATGCTGGTGTTGGAGGGCACTGATGTCAAGACCTTGAACCGTGCGCGATTCATCGAGGTACTCACCCCGCTCAACATCGTGGTGATCGTGGCCGGCGGCTGTTCCATGCTGCTTATGGCCCCTCTGTTCGCCGCTTCGATGACCGAACCGGCCACGCTGGCCAGCTTCTTCGGCGGGCTTGTGCTGTGCTATGCGCTGGTTTCGGTGGGTGCGTTCGCGTCCAATCGGGTGGCCGCCAGCTTGAATCTGGCCGATTATCGGGCCGATGACTGAGGCGGTACGGTACTTTCCCGGGTGACGACACTGGTGGGGAGGATGACGTGCATATCACCCTGATTGCCCTTGCGGCTGTCGATGATCATCTGCACGGCGCGTTGGGCTATTTCGCTGAACGGCTGATGCACGCTGGTCAGGGAGGGCATGAGTTGGCCGGCGGGGAAAATGTCGTCGAACCCCATGACGGACAATTGCTTTGGCAACGCGATCTTATGCTCTCGTGCGGCACGATACGTGCTTACCGCAGATAAGTCGTTGCAGCAGAAAATCGCGGTGGGTCGGTCGGTGAGTTCCAGCAGCCGGCAGGCTGCTTCATAGCTTGTTTCGGCGGGGAAGTAGTCGCCCTGTTCGATATAGGACTCCGGCAGATCCACCCCGGCCTGTTGCAGAGCGGCGGTGAATCCGCTATAGCGCGCGATGCTGGTCTGTAGGTTCGCCGGCCCCCGGATAACGGCGATGCGTCGATGGCCGAGCGACAGCAGGTGTTTGCCGGCCTGGTATCCTGCGGTCCAGTTATCGATGGACACGCTCATCACATCCGAATCGACGGTATCGATTGGGTCGATGATGACCACGGGAATACTGCGCGTTTTCAACAAAGACTTCGCTTGAGTGGTCAGACCGCCCATCTGCTGCATAATCACGCCTTGGGGATTTCTATCGATGATGCCGCGGAAACAGTCTTCCGTGGCATCGCCATGGTTGGTCTGGGTGACCGTGATGGCGAGGCCCGCCTGCTGCGCCCAGTATGAGGCGTATTTGATGAGTTCCATCGTGCCGTTGTGCTCAATGTATTCGACGACGAGCTCTATGGTGGGGGAGAGTTTGGTGTTGACCAGAGGCCTTGAGTAACCGTGATCTTTGAGGATTTGCTCGACTTGTCTCCGCGTCTCGTCGGAAATGCCTGGCCTGCCATTGATGACTTTGGAAACAGTGGATGCGGATACGCCGGCGATTTTTGCGAGCTCGCCGACCTTGAGCTTGTGGGTGGATGTATCGTTAGCCATCGGTGCTTCCCCCTTGGATATTCGCCGTTTAATTACTGAGATGATTTCGTCGATGTTCCCACCATTATGGCGCATTGTGCCGTAACAATTCCGTGTTTTCTTGCCCTTTGTCCGGCCTTGAATAAAAATTTTCGCAAATAGGCTTGCAAATTTCTTTATTCGGACGTACGATATAGCCGTTGGTTCACACCAGGCGAAGGAGCCCGAACACATGAGTACCATCACCAAAGTCAAGACGTATGACTTCCGATTCCCCACTTCAACGACGCTTTCCGGCTCGGATGCAATGAACCCCGATCCGGATTATTCCTCTGCGTACGTGGAGATTTCCACCAGCGCCGACGACGGCATCACGGGTGTGGGATTCGTGTTCACCATCGGCCGTGGCAACGACGTGGTTTGCAAGGCCATCGAATCGATGTCGCAGGTGCTGATTGGGCGCAACACCGAGGAACTGCTCGACAACATGCGCATTGCATGGGACCTGTTCGTGCATGATTCCCAGCTGCGTTGGCTTGGCCCTGAAAAGGGCGTGGAGCATATGGCCATCGGCGCGGTGCTCTCCGCGTTGTGGGATATCAAGGCCAAGCGTGCGGGCAAGCCGTTGTGGCTGCTGCTGGGCGAGATGGAGCCGGAGGAGCTGGTCTCCACGCTCGATTTCCGCTACATGACCGACGCCCTGCGCCCTGAGGAAGCCGTTGCGATTCTCAAAGAGGGTCAGAAGGGCAAGGCCGAGCGTATCAAGCATCTGCTGGAGGTCGGTTACCCCGGCTATTCAACCGCTCCCGGTTGGCTCGGCTACTCGGATGAGAAGATGGTGGCCCTCGCCAAGGAGGAGACCCAGGTCAAGGGCTTCAAGCAGATTAAGCTTAAGGTCGGCCAGAATATCAATGACGATCTGCGCCGCTTGTCCAAGGCCCGTGAGGCCATCGGCCCCGACGTGCGCCTCGCCGTGGACGCCAATCAGGTGTGGGATGTTCCCACCGCCATCGACTGGATCAACAAGTTCCACGACTTCGATCTGGCGTGGGTCGAGGAGCCGACCAGCCCGGATGACGTGATTGGCCACGCCACGATTGCGCGCGCCATCAATCCCATCAAGGTCGCCACCGGCGAACAGATGCAGAGCCGCATTCTGTACAAGCAGTACCTGCAGGCCAACGCCTTCGGCATCATGCAGATTGACGCCACCCGAGTGGCCGGTCCGCAGGAGATCGTGCTCGAATACCTGCTGGCAAAGAAGTTCAACAAGCCCGTCTGCCCGCACGCCGGCGGCGTGGGTCTGTGCGAGGCCGTGTGTCACTTCGCGATGTTCGATTATGTGGCGGTATCCGGCACGATGGATGGCCGAATGATTGAATATGTCGATAATCAGCACGAACATTTCGTTCATCCGACTGAGATCAAGGACGGCAACTACGTCGCTCCGACCGCTCCGGGCAACGGTACCGAAATGACGCTGGAGACGGCCGAGAAGTACCTGTATCGCTGCTGACCGCAATTGGAAATTCATAACTGAACAACACAACTCAACACAACAACACACAACCACTCCGGCTGGGGCGCCGAAGCCCCGGCCGGGCGTGACATGGAACACCCATGAAACGCAGAATAAGGATGGACGAAGGAGTTCCCATGGATCTGCATCTCGAAGGCAAAGTCATCATCATCACCGGCGGTTTCAAAGGCATCGGCAAAGGCATCACGCTGCAACTGGCCCAGGAGGGGGCCATCCCGGTGGTGATTAATCGACCCGACAGCGCTCTCGACGAGTTCAAGAAGGATATCGAGCAGTACACCACCACCTATGATGTGCACTTGCTTGACCTCAACGACACCGACAAGATCGCCGGCGTCGTCGAAGCAACATACAAGAAGTACGGCCATATCGATGGCATTGTGAATAACGCCGGAAAGAACGACAACAAGGATCTCGAGACCACTACTTGGCGTGAGTTCGAGGAATCGCTTCACGGCAACCTGACTCACTATTACGAGCTGGTCCACGCGGCCGTGCCGTATCTCAAGGAAAGCCGCGGATCCATCGTGAACATCTCGTCCAAGACCGCGCTTACCGGCCAAGGCAAGACCAGCGCCTATGCGGCCGCCAAGGGCGCGATCCTGGGCCTGACCCGTGAATGGGCCGCCGCATTGGTGCACGATAGCGTGCGTGTCAACGCCATAGTCGTCTCCGAGTGCTGGACCCCGCTCTATGCCGATTGGATCAAGACCTTTGGCGATGAAGCGGCCCAGCAGGCGCGCCTGTCGGTGATCACCGACAAGATTCCGCTGGAACATCGTATGACCACCACCGAAGAGATCGGTAATGAAGCGGCATTCCTGCTCTCCGACCGCTCCAGCCACACCACCGGTCAGTGGGTGTACGTCGATGGCGGCTATGTCCACCTTGACCGTGCGCTGAGCTGACAAGCAGCCCTTTCCCGAATATTCGCGCGGCAATTCCGGAGCTTTGATCATTGCTCCATCCGTACGCCGTATCCGCGTATGCCGCCCGTATCACCCGCGCCCTGGGTCATCCGTTTACCAACATGGCCCAGGGTGGTCCACTTCTCGCTAGGCAATATCGGGGAAACTCGTATCACTAAGGAGTCAATGATGACATCCAAAAACACAACCGGTTCCAAGGCGACCATCGCCATTGTGCTGGTGACCTCACTGTTCTTTATCTGGGGTTTGACCATGAACCTCGTGAACGCGTTGAACTCGCCGTTCGCAAACTACATAGAACTCAGCAGCGCCGAAGCGTCATTACTGCAGGTGGCCTATTACGGCGCATACTTCGTCATGGCCATTCCGGCCGGCTTGATCGCCAAGCGTTTCGGTTATAAGGGCGGCGTCATCTCCGGTCTGCTCCTGTTCGCTCTGGGCGCGTTCATGGTGATCCCTGCCACCAGCATGGCCAGCTACGGCCTGTTCCTGTTCGCCATGTTCGTTATCGCGCTCGGCGCGGCATCGCTGGAGACCAACTGCAATCCGTATATCACCAAGCTGGGTGATGAAAAGGGCGAATCGTTCCGTATCAACATGGCGCAGAGTTTCAACGGCGTCGGCAACATCGTTGGCCCGCTGATTCTTGGCCAGATTCTCGGCACCACCGTCGCATCAGGCGAGTCCGGCTTCGACGCCGCTAAGACGCAGTTCCTGAATGATACCCGCACGATATACATTGTGATCGGCGTTGTGCTGGTCGTGGTGCTCGCCGTGTTCGCGCTGTTCAAGCTGCCCACGCCTCCGGGAGACGAAGAGGAGGCCGCGGGCGGCGCCTCCTCCAAGAACAGCTCCTTCTTCGGCCTGCTCAAGCGCCCGCACTTCGCATTGGGCGTGCTTGCCGAGTTCATTTTCATCGGCCTGCAAGTGGCCGGCATGGCGGTCTTCTCCGCCTACGCGCTCAAGCACTGGGGCGCGGGCATCACAGCCGGCACCGCAGCGATGATGCTTTCCGTGCTTTCCCTGCTGTTCACCATCGGACGCTTCGTCACCACCCCATTGATGGCCAAATTCGATCCCGCGAAGATTCTTGGCGTATACATGACCATTTCAGCCGTGCTGATGTTCGTGGTATTCCTTGGCCTGGGCAAGGTCTCCGTCATCGCGTTCATGGTGGCGTATCTGTTCATTTCCATCGGATACCCGACCATATTCTCCCTGACGCTGAAAGGTATCAAGGGTTCCGCGGCGAAGACCGGTTCCTCGGCTTTGGTGATGAGCATTGTGGGCGCCGCGTTGATTCCGCTGCTGCTCGGTGTGATTCAGGATGCGGCAGGCATCGAGATCGCCATCCTGGTGATGGTCCCGGGCTTCCTGTTCGTGGCATGGTACGCATTCTGGGGTTCCAAGATCGGTCTGAAGGAGGCCTGACATGACACTCAACGTAATCGATTCCCACTTCCATATCTGGGATCCGGATGCGCAGGATTTGCCATGGCTGGCAGGATTGCCCTCGCTGCAACACAAGTACACGATTGAAGACCTAGCCGCACAGTACGCCAAGTTTGGCGTGAACTTCCTCGGCGGCGTATATGTGGAGGTCGACGCGGCCGATCACGAGCTCGAGGACCGGTTGTTGTACGAGAATGCCAGCCCTCTGATCCTGAAGCGCATGCTGCAGGGGCGGGTAAGCCCATGGATGCGTGTTCCGATCAACGCCGATGGCATCAGGGAGCCGCTGCATGTGGATTCCGAGCCACGGGGCCGAGCCCTCGAACCCGAATTCATCGCCGGCCTACGTGTGATGGCCGTCAAGGGAATGCCTTTTGAGCTGTGCAACCGGGGCCCGGAGTTGGGCGACATGGCCAAGGCGTTCTCGCAGGTTCCTGAAGTGACGGTCATCATCGATCATCTCGGCAACGTGCCCGGGCTTGATGAGGAATCGTGCGCCGCGCTCGCAGCGTTGGCCGAACTGCCGAATTCGTATATCAAGGTTTCCGGCGACAACCCGGTGGACCCGGACATCGTGAAATACGTGCGGGACACATTCGGCCCGAAGAAGGTGCTGTACAGCTCCAACTGGCCGGTCGTGGAACTCAACTCGACCTTTGCCACGCACTTCCAACTCATGCTGGACACGTTCGGCGAGGACGAGGACTTCTTCGAAAACAACGCCCGCCGCGCTTACAACATCGACTAAACCCAAGCCCCCTCTGATGAGGGGGCTATCGTCCGCAGGACGACTGGGGGAGAGGCCGCAAACCCGGTGCCGCTTGTGCGGCACCCCTATTCCGTAACGAAAGGAACAATCATGACAAGCAGCGCCGAATTCTCAGGCATCATCTGCCCATCCATCACCATCACCAAGGACGACGGTGACATCGACTATGAACGTTGGGGGCAGCATCTCGATCATCTGATCGAGGCCGGTATCAACGGCGTGCTGGTGTTTGGCAGCATCGGCGAGTTCTATGCCTTCCCTCTGGACGTCAAGAAGCAGGCGGTCGACTTCGTGGCCAAGCATGTCGCCGGGCGCATCAAGGTGTTCGCGGGCGTGGGCGATACCAACTTGAACAATGTGATCGACTTCGCGCGGGCAGTCGAAGCAAGTGGAGTGGATGCGCTCGTGGTCGTTTCGCCGTATTACTTCGGCCCTACTGCGGGAGGCGCGAAGGCGTACTTCGGCGCGGTCGCTGAAGCGACGAATCTTCCGGTGATCCTCTATAATTTCCCACCGCGCACCGGCAGCGACTTGACCCCGGAGCTCGTGGCCGAGCTTGCCGCCGCGCACCCGAACATCGTCGGCATCAAGGACACGGTCGACACAATCAGCCACACCCGCAAGGTGATTCGCGCGGTCAAGGCCGTGAATCCACGGTTTGCGGTGTTCTCCGGTTTCGACGAGTA
The DNA here is from genome assembly GCF_001025175.1 of Bifidobacterium breve DSM 20213 = JCM 1192. Taxonomy (NCBI): domain Bacteria; kingdom Bacillati; phylum Actinomycetota; class Actinomycetes; order Bifidobacteriales; family Bifidobacteriaceae; genus Bifidobacterium; species Bifidobacterium breve. The sequence goes on along the minus strand of NZ_AP012324.1, from coordinate 2,024,559 downwards.
CTATCTCGTCAACCGCGTCTCCGGCGGCGATGGCGTGATCTGCGGCATGACCAATGTGGAGCCGGAGACCTTCGTTACGCTGCACCGTGCATATGAGGCCGGCGACTATGGCACCGCAATTGAGGCCGCCGAACGCATCAGCCACCTGATGGCGCTGTACGATCAGACCGACCTGTTCATCTCCGCCATCAAGGGTGCGGTCAAGGCCAAGGGACTGAACATTTCCACCCTGATCCGTGAGCCAGCGGTGCAACTCACTGCTCAGCAGTATGAGGCGATTAAGGCGATTCTCAAGTAGCGTATATCTCAGGCTTCCGCGGAATCCTACGGTGGATTTCGCGGAAGTTTTTTTACGGTGATTACAGTTGCCGGCTCAGCTCAGCAGCGCCGCGATGATCGCGATAAACACCGGGCTGGTCATGGTACTCATCAGAATGCCATCGCGCGCGAAAGTGAGGCCCACGTTGTAACGAGCCGCGTAGTTGTAGACGTTCTGGCCGGTGGGCAGGGCGGCGAGCACCACGCAGGCATACAGCTCGGAACCGCGGAAGCCCATCACGAAGTAGGCGAGCAGGAACGCGATGATCGGCATGATCACGTTCTTGAGCACCGCTACGGTGAAGACGGCCGGACGATCGCCCTTCTGCTGCAACGGCTTGGTGCCGTGCAAGGACATGCCGAACGCCATCAGAATCATCGGCACCGCAGAGTCTCCGATCATGTCAATCGGGTCGAAGATGAACTTCGGCACCGGGAACCAGCCGATCTTTGCGGAGATGGCAGAGACCACGATGCCCAGCAGCGAGCCGATAAGCAGCGGCTGATGCAGCGGTTGCTTGGCGATCTCCTTGACGGAGACCTTGCCCTTGGTGGTCACATCAAGCACAGTCAGGCCCACCGGCGTGAAGATGGCCTGCTGCATAACCAGAATCGGTGCCACTAGCGCCGGGTTGCCCAGAATATAGGTGGCAATCGGCAAACCGATGTTGTTGGAGTTCAGATACAGCGAGTTCAATGCGCCGATGGTGGCATCCGGGGCATTCAGGTGGAAGAACATCTGATTGAGCACCAGGAACGCCACGCCCACTAGCACCGCAGAGAAGAACGCCACGATGATTGATGGATGGAAGATGTCGAAAATCGGTTCCTTGGACAGAATCGCAAACATCAGGCACGGGCTGGACACAAAGAAAGAGAAGCGGTTCAGCACCATCTGAGCGGACGGGCCTCCGATGCGCATTCGAGCGGCGACATATCCCACCGCAATCACGATGCCGATAACGCAGAAGCCTTGCATGGCGCTGATGAGACCTGGCATGTTCCTCCCTTTCGCCACCCTAGTGTGACACATAAATATGTATTCGGCGACAAAATCTCATGTAGTGGGTGAACTGTGCGCTTTGTCACGCGGTACTCTGTACTCATGACGCTTGAATTGAACCGCAACGATTCCACTGCTGAGCAGTTGAACAGCCTGCTCACCCAGATTATGGAGAACTTTTCTGTCTCCGATCATGAAGGCCCGCTCGCCGATGAGGTTGAGGCTTTCCTCAATGAACAGAAGCATCTGACCGTCCGCCGTCACGGCGACACGGTGGTGGCCGGCACCGATTTTGGCAAGTCGAATCGCGTGATTCTGGCCGGTCACCTCGACACCGTGCCGGTAATCGACAACTTCCCTCCGAAGTGGCTTGAACCTGGTGATCCGCTCATTCGCGAGGAAATCTCCCAATCCCATCCCACAGACCGTGTGCTGTGGGGCCGTGGTGCCACGGATATGAAGGCCTCCGATGCGGTGATGCTGTATCTCGCCGCTACACTTGATGGCCTCACATCGGGAACCACTCCGAAAGTCGACCTCACCTATGTGTTCTACGACCACGAGGAAGTCGCCGCCGAAAAGAACGGTCTGCGTAAGGTGGTCGAAACGCACCCCGACTGGATTGCCGGTGATTTTGCCATTATCGGTGAGCCCACCAATAGTGGCATCGAAGGCGGCTGCAACGGCACGATCCGTTTCGATGTGGTCACGCACGGAGTCGCCGCGCACTCTGCCCGCGCCTGGATGGGAGAGAACGCCATCCACAAGGCCGCTGATATTCTGAACCGACTCAATGCTTATGAAACCGCGACTGTGAATGTGGATGGGCTCGACTACCGTGAGGGTCTCAACGCCACATTGATTTCCGGCGGCAAGGGCACGAATGTGATTCCCGACGAATGCCGTGTGCATGTCAACTACCGTTTCGCTCCGGACAAGAACCTGGCTGAGGCCAAGGCGCTGATGATGGGTGCGGATGCAGGTGCTGAACTTGGTAACGGCGAACATGTGGCCACCGGTGGCGTGTTTGAGGGCTATGGCATCGAGATGAAGGATGAGAGCCCTTCTGCACGCCCCGGCCTGAGCGCGCCGCTTGCGCAGGAACTGGTTCGTCTGGTCAAGGAGCGCACTGGTCGCGATCCGCTGGCCAAGCTTGGCTGGACCGATGTGGCACGTTTCTCTCAGCTCGGGATTCCGGCCGTCAACCTCGGTGCCGGAGACCCGTTACTGGCGCATAAGCACGACGAGCAAGTGCCCGAATCTGATTTGACTGCTATGGCCGCAATCCTCGAAGACTGGCTGGTGTGAGATTTTTCGGCTCAGCCTCTTTGAGGGGAGCCGTCACCGTAGGTGACTGAGGGGAGTGCTCGGCTTGAATCCAGGCTCCCCTCAGAGAGGAGAGCCAAGATAGGGCTCATCCGTGTGTAAGGGGAGCCAGATAGGTCGTGGTGTGCCAGAGCGCTGGGCGCGCCCGTGCAAAAAGTGTGGCATACTGAAAGACGGTGGTTCTGCATAACCATCAGCGTGTGTAATGGCGTTGATCCCCTTACGGCTCTCGAGAACGAGACAACGTAAGCGCCGGTGTCCGCCGTTCGCAGGACAGACTTGAGACGAAGTTGCCTTTACGCGGCGCAAAGGATTTGCGCGGCCATGGTGAGAGCATGGTGTGAGACGAGCGTACAGGCCTGGATGGCGTCGCGATGCAGCGTGCCGCGAGGAGCATTGTGCCCACTGAGAACCGTGAAGGTTTCGTCGGTGACGAAACCGATAATTCAACCGTATCCAATACCGAATCACAGGCTTCGGGAGCTTCCGAGCCGAACGCCGAAGCATCGCAGCCGACTCGCCGCCGTCGCGGTGGCCGTCGTGTAGTGCGTGGCACCGGTGCTGCCGGCGCATCCCTTGAGCTGCAAGTCCAGGAACACGCCGCCCCGCTGTTTGAGGCACCCGCTTTGCCTGATGCCGATGCGTCCGCTTCCGCCGAAACTACCGACAATAACGCCTCCGATGATGAAAAGCACCCGGCGCGCCGCACCCGTAGCCGCCGCTCTGCCGATAATGCCGATTATGAGGACCGTCCGACTCGGCGTCGTGCTGTGGCTGATGACGATGATGAGCCGCGCCCGGTGCGCCGTCGCCGTACGGTGTCCGATGATCTCGAGGAAGACGATGAGCGTCCGATTCGCCGTCGTCGCGTTGCATCCGATGATTTTGATGAAGATAACGATCGTCTGGTGCGTCGCCGTCGCTCTGTGATTGACGATCTCGAAGATGATGATGCGCCGCGTTCATCTCGCCGCCGTACTGCGGTCGACGACTCCGATGAGGATGGCGATCGTCCGGTGCGTCGCCGTCGTTCCACTACGAATGACCGCGATGACCGCGATGACGAGCCCCGCTCGGCCCGTCGTACTCGCAGCCGCCGTTCTTCGGAAGACGCGCGCGAAGAAAACCCCGATGAGCGCGTGCTGGATGTGATTGATGCGCTGCCTGCAGGGCATGAATCCGCCCGTCGTGGCAAGCCGATGACTTCCCTGCTGTTCCAAGAGCCGGTGCTCCCGGACATGCGACGTGATGATCGTGATGATGAGGAAGATGATGGCGAACAGCGTTCCCGCTCTTCTCGTCGCTCCCGCGCCCGTGAGGATGAGGCCGATTACGAGGAACGCCCGTCTCGTTCCCGCCGGTCGAACCGCAGCGATCACGGCGATCATGATGACCGCGATGATCACGATGACCGCGATGACAGCCGCAATAACCGTCGCCGGAATGAGGCTCAGGATGATTTCGACGCTGATGACCAGTCCGATTCTCGCCGTTCTCGCCGTTCTCGCCGCCTGAACGCCCAGGAGCGCCGTGCTGCCGCCGAAGTCGAGCAGATTGAGGAAGACCTCGAGCTGGATGACATTACGTACTCGCCGATTGCTGAAGAGGAGAACGACGAAGAGTCCGACTCCACCCGCACCCGTTCCCGCCGTCGCCGTCGCCGTGGCTCCCGCAACGAGTCCGGTGCTTCCAACAACGACAGCGAGTCCTCCGAGAACAATGGTGACGATTCCCGTCGCCGTCGCGATGATCGCGATGAGCGCGACCGTGATGATGACGAGGAGCAGACCGTTACCCGCCGTCGCCGTCGCCGCCGCGGAGGCAAGAATGCCGAGAGCGGTGATGAGCAGGACGATCAGCAGCTGACTCGCCGCTCCCGCAAGCAGCAGTACATCGATGAGATCACCGATGTGGAAGGCTCCACCCGTCTTGAGGCCAAGAAACAGCGACGCCGTGACAATCGTCGTGAGCGTAGCCGCCAGAGCCAGCTCATGGAGCAGGATTTCCTCGCACGCCGTGAGAACGTCGATCGCCTCATGGTGGTGCGCGAGAAGGAACATCACACCCAGATTTCCGTGGTGGAAGACAACATTCTGGTCGAGCATTACGTCTCCGACATCCAGGAAGTGCAGACCGTGGGCAACATCTACCTCGGCCGTGTACAGAACGTGCTGCCCAGCATGGAAGCCGCTTTCGTGGACATCGGCCAGGCCCGTAACGGCGTGCTCTACGCCGGTGAGGTCAACTGGGACGCCGCGCGTCTCGAAGGCCAGCCGCGCCGCATCGAGTTGGCGTTCAAGTCCGGCGACCCGGTGCTCGTGCAGGTCACCAAGGATCCGATCGGACACAAGGGCGCCCGCCTGACTTCTCAGGTCACGCTCGCCGGCCGCTTCCTGGTGCTCGTGCCGTCCGGCGGCATGACCGGCGTGAGCCGCAAGCTCTCCGAACGCGAACGTAGCCGGCTCAAGGGCATCGTCTCCAAGATCGCCCCGAAGGATATGGGTGTCATCATCCGTACCGCAGCCGAGGGCGCCTCCGAGGAAGCCATCGTCAAGGATCTTGAGTCTTTGGTTCGCCAGTGGGAGCGCATCAACGCCAAGCGTGAGGAATTCTGGCATGGCAAGCGCCCGAAGCTCCTGCAGGGCGAGCCCGATGTGGCTATCCGTGTGGTGCGCGACATCTTCAACGATGACTTCGGCAAGCTCATCGTCGAAGGTGACAAGGTCTACGGCCGTATCGAGGAGTATCTCGACACCATGGCCCCCGACTTGAAGGATAAGCTGGAGAAGTGGGACCCGGCCGAGCATGAGGGCAAGGACGTGTTCGACAAGTGGCAGATCGACTCCCAGCTCAGAAAGGGCATGGAGCGTCAGGTCTACCTGCCGTCTGGTGGGTCGATCGTCATCGACCGCACTGAAGCCATGACCACCATTGATGTGAACACCGGCCGCTTCATCGGCAAGGGCAAGTCCCTTGAGGAGACGGTGACGCGTTGCAATTTGGAGGCCTCTGAGGAAATTGCACGTCAGCTGCGACTGCGCGACATCGGCGGCATGGTGATGATTGACTATGTGGATATGGTCATGCCCGCTAACCGTGACTTGGTGCTGCGCCGTCTAGTCGAATGCCTGGCGCGTGACCGGACCAAGCATCAGGTGGCCGAGGTCACCTCGCTTGGTCTGGTGCAGATGACCCGTAAGCGCATCGGTCAGGGCTTGGTCGAGGCGTTCTCCGAGGAATGCCCGACTTGCAAGGGTCGTGGCTTTATCCTGCACGATCAGCCGACCGTTTCCGCCGACTACGATGACCCGTACGCATTGCGCGGCGGTGATCCGTTCGTCAAGACCAACAAGCATGGTCGAGGCACTGCCCCAGCTCCGGAACCGGCCGGCTCCAGCGCTGATGTCAAGGCCAAACTGGCCCAGATTGCAGCTGCTGCCGTGGCCGCCAACAACACCGAGGAGGAGTAGCATTAGACAAATGTTTCATGCGGGCATACCCTCGGTTGCGAAAAGCCGGGGTGTGTCGTGCTTGACACGCAGATAAAAACCATTTGCTTTAGTCCGCGTGTAGGTGTAAATTCGAAACTCGGTGTCTGACCGCAGGCTCGGTGCGTGTTGGGCAAGGTAGCTTTCCAAAACATAAAAGGAACGAATATGTACGCGATTGTGAAGGCCGGTGGCCATCAGGAAAAGGTCGAGGTTGGCGACACCATCCTCGTGAACCGTCTCGACGCCAAGAAGGGCGATACCGTGGAGTTTCCGGTTGCTCTCCTGGTCGATGGCGCCAAGGTGACCCTTGCTGCCGCCGATCTGGCCAAGGTGTCCGTCAAGGCTGAGGTTGTGAACGACGAGGCCAAGGGCCCGAAGATCAACATCCAGAAGTACAAGAACAAGACTGGCGTTGCTCGTCGCAAGGGTCACCGTCAGCCGCTGACTATCGTCAAGATCACGGCGATTGCCTGAGTTATAGAAAGGACCATGAATCATGGCACATAAGAAGGGTGCGTCCAGCTCTCGTAACGGTCGCGATTCGTCGCCTCAGTACCTCGGCGTGAAGAAGTTCGGCGGCGAAGCCGTCGTGGCCGGCAACATCATCGTCCGCCAGCGTGGCACCAACTTCCACGCGGGCCAGAACGTCGGCATGGGCAAGGATCACACGCTGTTCGCCCTCGCCGATGGCTCTGTGAAGTTCGGTGTGCGCCGTGACCGCAAGGTCGTCGACGTCATCGCTGCCTGAGCGATATAGCGTTAAGCTTTTCAAGCCGCGCCCGTAAGGACGCGGCTTTTTTGTAAGGTAATCAATATGAGTGATTTTGTGGATCGAGTAACCGTCCATGTCCGTGGTGGCGACGGCGGCAACGGTTCGGCCGGTATTCGTCGCGAGAAGTACAAGCCGTTGGCCGGGCCGAACGGCGGCAATGGTGGCGACGGCGGATCCGTGGTATTCGTGGCCGACCGCAACGCCACCAGCCTGCTTGACTATCGGTTCATGCCACATCGCACTGCCGGTAACGGCACGATGGGTCTGGGTGACAACAAGGATGGCTCCAAAGGCGAGGATCTGATCCTCCCCGTGCCGTGCGGCACTGTGGTGTTTGAAGCGCGCGGCGAGCAGGGCAAGACCAAACATCCTGGCGAGCAGCTTGCCGATTTGCGCCATGAGGGCGACCGCGTTGTCGTTGCGCAAGGTGGTGCCGGTGGTTTGGGCAACATCGCACTGGCCAACAAGACCCGTCGTGCTCCTGGATTCGCCCTGCTTGGCGAACTGGGTGAAGAGCGCGATGTGATTCTGGAGCTCAAGTCCATCGCCGATGTGGCGTTGGTGGGCTTCCCATCCGCCGGCAAATCGTCCCTGATTGCGGCGATGAGTGCCGCCAAGCCGAAGATCGCCGACTACCCGTTCACCACGCTGGTGCCGAACCTCGGCGTTGTTATCGCCGGCGATTCCCGGTACACCATCGCCGACGTGCCCGGCCTGATTCCGGGTGCGTCAGAAGGCAAGGGGCTGGGTCTGGAATTCCTGCGCCATATCGAGCGCACGGAGATCATCGCCCATGTGATTGATTGCGCCACGCTGGAGCCTGATCGCGACCCGATGTCCGACTATCAGGCGCTGGAAAACGAGCTTGCGCTCTACGCCGACAAGCTGGAGTTGCCGCTGGGTGCGATTCCGATTCCCGAGCGTCCGCGTATCGTCATCCTGAACAAGATCGATGTGCCCGAGGCCAAGGAACTTGCCGAATTCGTGCGTCCGGAGTTCGAGAAGCTCGGACTGAAGGTGTTCGAGATTTCCACCGCGTCCCATGAGGGATTGAAGGAGCTGAACTTCGCCTTGGCTGAACTGGTGCATGAGATGCGCGAGGAAGTGGCCAGCCGCGAGGAGGCCGAAGAAGAAGCCCGCGTGGTCATCAAGCCTCTTGAAAGGACCGGTCGTCGTCCTCGCCGCGCTGACGAGGGCGGCAACGCACTCGACTTCACCGTGGAACGCCGTGAGCTCGGCAACGGCGAGGTGTTCTACGAGGTTCGTGGTGCCAAGCCGGAGCGTTGGGTCATGCAGACCAACTTCGACAACGACGAGGCCGTGGGCTATCTGGCCGATCGACTGGCCAAGCTCGGCGTGGAAGACGAACTGCGCCGCAAAGGTGCCCGTCCAGGCGATGAGATCCGCATCGGACGAGGCGATCGCATGGTGGAATTCGACTGGGATCCGACCATCTCCGCCGGTGCCGAAATGCTCGACGGCTCCAACCTTGGTGCACGCGGCAAGGATTTGCGTCTTGAAGAGCAGGATCCGCGCGCTCACCGCCGCTCCAATGCCGAACGTCGTGCCCAGTACCACGAGATGATGGATGCCCGTGCGGCTGTGCGCGATGCGATGATGGCTGAACGTAAGGCCGGCCACTGGGCCGACCCGACCGTCGATGATGATCGCCACGATGAGACCAGCCTGTTTGGTCACGGCGAATCCGCCGACGATAGCGCATCGGAAGAATAATGAAGTTGCTCCCGCCGGCGGGAGCTGCCGAGCACAGCGAGACGGGGTAGTCCTGGTCGGCTGCAGATTGACAGCTCCACCGTCGGAGGCGGAATTGGAAAGCAAATGAGCACACCAAGTCAGGCCGAGGTACGGCGCATGATCGCCGCTGCCGGCACTATCGTCGTCAAGGTCGGATCTAGCTCCCTGACCCAGCCGAGCGGGCACCTCGACCCTGACAAGCTCGACGCTCTTACCGCCGCATTGGCGCAGGTACGGCTGATGGGTGCCCGTGTGGTGCTGGTCTCTTCCGGTGCTATCGCCGCGGGTTTTGGCCCGTTGGGCTTTGATGAGCGACCGGCTGATGTGGCTACCCAGCAGGCCACCGCCGCCGTGGGACAAGGCCTGCTGATGGCCCGCTATGAAGCTGCCTTCGGCCGGTTCGGTATTCGGGTGGGACAGATTCTGATCACCGCGGAAGACACGATTCGAGCCACCCAGTACCGCAACGTGGAACGTACGTTGGATCGGCTGCTCGATCTGGGCGTGGTGCCGATTATCAATGAGAACGACTCGCTGGCCTCCAACGAGATTCGTTTCGGCGATAACGACCGGCTGTCTGCTTTGGTGGCCAATCTGGTGCGTGCCGAAGCGTTGGTATTGCTCACCGACGTGGATGCGCTGTACACCGCACCGCCTGCTCAGCCCGGATCGCGCCGCGTGGAATATGTGCCCAACGTAATCGACGCGCTGGGCGATATCCAGGTGTCCGGCTCGGGCTCCAAAGTCGGTACCGGTGGCATGGTCACGAAACTTGAGGCTGCTCGTGTGGCGGCCGTTTCCGGTATTCCTACCGTGCTGACGTGCGCTTCGAATGCAGGCCCCGCAATGATGGGCGATCCGGTGGGCACGGTGTTTGCCCCGGTCAAGGCCCGTGGATCTTCGCGCCGCCTATGGATTGGTTTTGCGGCTGAACCGCGCGGCACGATTGTGGTTGATGCGGGTGCAGCCAAGGCCATTCGTGGTGGTCGGGCATCGTTGCTGGCCGCCGGCGCTCTCGATGTGCATGGCGATTTTTCCGCCGGCGATCCTGTATGGATCGATGACGAATCCGGCACGCATCTGGCCCGTGGTCTGGCCGGCTTCGACTCCGAGGAGATTCCGCAGACGCTCGGTCGCAATACGGCTCAGCTCAAGCGATTCCTGGGCGATCAGTACGCGCATCCGCTTGTGCACCGCGACAATCTTGTACTGGTGTGAGTCATTGCGTTGAAGCTCCCCTCTGATGAGGGAGCTGATAGGCGTAGTGAGAGAACTGTGAGAGGTCAGAGCCTGCCCTCATCCACTCGCTGTATTCACTGAATCGCCGCGATAAACGTATCCAGCGAGCCAGTGCCCTGAATGCGCACGCGTGGCAAGTTCATGGGATCGGCACCAACATCGGCCCAGCCATACTGAGTGGTAAACGCGGCCAATGTGCCGGTCTCCCTGACCGCCTCAATCGCGTCTGGCGTGGTATCGCCGAACGGATAGGCAAATGCCTGCAAGGAGCCGGTTACCTGTTCCGACTGCTTGAGATCATCCACAATCTCCTGATGGCTCATTGCGCTGATGCGTCCGCCGTGGCCGACCGTGCCGCCGGCGCGGTGCATGTCGAACGAATGCGATTCATACTCAAGATATGGCGTGGCGTAGGTCTTCATCTTGTTCAGTGCCTCGCCATCGGCCCCTATGATGAACGACGTGGCCGGCACCTTGTACTTGGCCAGCAGAGGGGAGCCGTACTGGAAGAAGTGCGGCTCGCCGTCATCGAAAGTCATCACGATGCTGTTCTTGGGCAGGCTGTGCTTGCCATCGATGAATGCGCGGACCTCGGGCCAGGACGGGTAATAGAAATTGTTCTGCGTCAGGTATTGCAGCTGCGGCTCGAGTGACGTGGTCGGAATCCAGTTCGCGTCAACGTCTGCAGGCGGATTCGCCGGATCGTAGACATAGTGGTACATCAGCACGGGAATACCGCCGGTCTGCTTATCCATCGTGTCCACTACTTTGACCGTGCGCGTGGCGGATGCCTCATGGCCGGTTGAATCATGAACCGTGTATTGCACCGTGTAATCGCCGGGAGTGTTCGTGTCTACGGTGCCGGTAGTGACAATGTTGCCGGTCAGTACGCCGTCTTCCGGCTCGATGGCATGTGCGCCGCCTTCCACATACTGCTCACCCTTGAGCACATAGGTGGTTTCGCTGCCGTTGACACCGATGACGATGTTGCCGGGATCCAACTGCGGCACGGTTTTACGGGTAAGTGATTTATGCGCGGTGGTCGGAAGCTGCTGTTGCATGGATGGCGCAGACTGCCGGACGAACCACCCATGCGCAACGACACCGACGGTGATTACCAAGGCCACTGCCACCACGGCTGCTACCACCAATACGGCGATACGCCGCGTGCGCTGTGCTGCGATTGCGGCAGCGGAACGGTGGCTGGCGTGTTGCCCGTAGTGCAACTGGCTGCCATGAGCGCTATGCGTTTCGGCATGGCGGCTGTACGCCACACGTGGCTCGACTGTGCTGCGGCGAGTCCCACGACTGCCATGGCTTTCGTGATGCTTTGCCATAATCTCTCCTCCGGCACGCTTTCCCAACCTGCTGCGCGCAGCTCCATTGCACCACAGACCCTATGCGGATGTCCAGTTTTGTTGAGACCTACAACACACTTCCAAACATCGTGCGTTGGGGTTATCGTAAGAGCCATGACTATGGCGCAATGGCAGATTCTTTCCGACCGTATCAACACTGTGGCACCGAGCGCTACGCTCGCCGTGGATTCCAAGGCCAAGGCAATGAAGGCCACCGGTCTTGACGTTATCGGTTTTGGTGCCGGTGAGCCGAACTTCCCGACTCCCGCGAACGTGGTCAAGGCCGCTGCCGATGCGTGCCTTGATCCGAAGAACTACAAGTACACGCCCACTCCGGGTTTGCCCGAGCTGCGCGAGGCCATCGCGGCCAAGGTGTTGCGTGACTCTGGCTACGAGGTAAGCGCTGACCAGGTAGTGGTGACCAACGGCGGCAAGCAGGCCGTATATGAGGCTTTCCAGATTCTGCTCAACGATGGTGACGAGGTCATCATCCCCACCCCGTACTGGACCAGCTACCCTGAGGCCGTGAAGCTGGCGGATGGCGTGCCGGTAGAGGTATTTGCCGGTGCCGACGTGAACTTTGAGCCGTCGCTGGAGGCACTTGAGGCCGCCCGCACCGAGCGGACCAAGGCCATCATCGTCAACTCGCCGAACAACCCGACCGGTGCCGTATGGAAGCCGGAAACTGTGGAAGCCATCGGACGTTGGGCTGTTGAGCACCACATCTGGATTATCTCCGATGAGATTTATGAGCACCTGAACTATGACGACGCGCGCACCACATATATCGGTGCTGCCGTGCCGGAATGCCGCGACCAGCTACTGGTGCTTAACGGTGTGGCCAAGACCTACGCGATGCCTGGCTGGCGTGTCGGCTGGATGGTCGCCCCGGCTGAGGTGGCCAAGGCTGCCACCAAGCTGCAGGGTCATATGACTTCGAATGTGGCCAATATCTCTCAGCGTGCCGCATTGGCCGCCGTATCCGGCCCTCTGGATGAGGTATACGAGATGCGTAAGGCTTTTGATGTGCGTCGCCGTGCGATTGTTGCGGCTCTGAACGACATCGAGGGCGTGTATTGCCCGACTCCGACCGGTGCGTTCTATGCATTTGCGGATATCACCGCGTTGCTGGGCAAGCCGCTGGGTTCCAACGGCACGGTGTGCGCCACTTCTGCCGATTTTGCCGCTGCTCTGTTGGACGAAGCTCACGTGGCCGCTGTTCCCGGTGAAGCCTTCGGCGCTCCCGGTTACCTGCGCTTCTCTTATGCTCTCGCCGACGACGATCTGGCCGAGGGCATGAAGCGTTTCAAGGACTGGGCGAAGTAAACCGTTCCTTTCCCCTCCGAAGAGGGGAGCGCATCCTGAGGGGAGTTTTGGGCGCGTTGAGCCCGGCTCCCCTTGGTCGTCTTTGGAGGCGATTTTGCAGTTTATCCGACACGCGATTTGCCTTAATCCACCCCAGCCGTTACTATAGCGATTTGGCGGTTTCCGCCATGGCGAAGCGTTCTCTACGGAACGTCAGCCGAGGTGAACTTCACCTAGGGAAGTGGCGCAATTGGTAGCGCAACGGTCTCCAAAACCGTAGGTTGTGGGTTCGAGTCCCGCCTTCCCTGCCAAGTTTCTTCAATAATCAAGCAGCTGATGCGAGGTACGGAATGGCTAAGACGAGCGCAAACGAAAAGGCAGTCAAGCCGAATGTCTTCATGCGTATTGGTCTGTTTATCAAGCAGATCATTGATGAGCTTCGCAAGGTCGTTACCCCTACTGCCAAGGAACTGTTCTTCTGGTCTTTGGCTGTGTTCATCTTCGTGTTGCTGCTGATGGCCCTCGTTACCGGCATGGACTTCGGTCTGGGCAAGGCCACGTTGGGTATTTTCGGCTGATTTACGCATAACCTGAAGGTGAATGACAACGCATGAGTGATGAACTGAATCTCGAGAACCTCGACGCTGCTCTGGAGAACGTGGATGCGGCGGCCGATGAGGCTCCTGTAGCTGATGCTCCGGCCGAGGCCGTTGAGTCTGCCGAACCTGTTGCCGAGGCTCCTGTGGCTTCCCCTGAAACCGTGGCTGAGTCTGCGGAAGAAGAATCCGAAGTCAACGAGTCCGAGCAGGCTGAGGAAACCGATGCCGGCCAGAAGGCCGTTGATGAGTTCTCCAAGTCGTTGCGCACCCTTGACGGTAAGTGGTACGTGCTGCACACCTACTCCGGCTACGAGAAGCGGGTGAAGACCAACATCGAGTCCCGTGTGGCTTCTTTCGGCATGGAAGATCAGATCTTCCAGGTCGAGGTGCCGATGGAAGAGGTCGAGAAGCACACCGAAAAGGGCAAGAAGGTCATCACCCGCGTGCGTGTTCCTGGCTACGTGCTGATTCGTATGTGGCCGGACGAGAACGCTCGCCGTGTCGTGCGTGAGACCGAAGGCGTGACCGGCTTCGTTGGTCCGTCCAAGGATCCGGCTCCGCTCTCCCGTCAGGAAGTCGTGGCCATGATGGCCCCGATGATTGCCTCCGAAGCGCTCAAGGCCGCCGGCGACAAGCCCGCTGCCGCCAAGAAGCGCAAGGTCGAGGTCTCCTATGCCGTGGGTGACCAGGTCACCGTTACCGATGGTCCTTTCGCCACTATGGCCGCTGTCGTTTCCGACGTGGAACCCACCACCCAGAAGCTCACCGTGCTCGTGTCCATCTTCGGTCGCGATACGCCTGTGGAGCTCGGCTTCCACCAGGTGCAGAAGCTCGACTAATAGGTTTAATAGCAAAAGCCCGGCCATCACGGTCGGGCTTTTTGTTGTTGTTAGTCATCGGGCATCTCGTCGCATCGTGACCGTAGTCGCAAACCGTAATTGCAGTCGTAACCGGTAACTTTGTAGTTCCTAGGGCATCCCCTGTTCGTTAGCGACAGGATTTTAGGAGATTGGGGTTGATTTCCTAAATATCTGTCATTGGCTTTGACTCAGTGACAGGATTTTAGGACGAAGCGGTTCTTTTCCTAAATTTCTGTCACTACGAGGACGCAGCATTGTGGAGCATCGCCGGTGTGATGTTGTTCCAGACAAATGTATGGACGGTGCCGTAGTCACCGTATGAGTTTGTCGTTTATTACCGAATTTTGGGTATGCCGATGGCGGTGAGTAGCGCATTCAGTCGTTTAAGATCGGAGACGTCTTCATAGAACAGGTGCTTGATGCTGGTGACTCCTTGCGTTTTGAGATTGGTGTCTCGCTGCCGTTCATACTCAAATTTTGCCATGAGATTAGCGCGGTTTGGATTACTGGTGTCCCTGTATTTGGCAATGCCGTCATATTCAACCACGATGATGCGTCCGTCGTGGAGCTTCCAGCAAAAGTCAACACGATACGGCATTTCGGGATTGGCGGGATTATCAAACTCAGTCTGGAATAAAGGCTCGGCGAAGCCAAGCTGCCTGATACGTGCATAGGCCCATGACTCGCCGCCGTTCTCTCGTAAGGGATTAGCGTAACGTAGCAGCCTTTTTACGTTCGTTTCGTTGCAGTCAGTTTGAACGATTAGGGTTTCGACGTCGAGCTTAGTTACATGTTGAAGTCGCAGTGCAGAATCGTAGATAGCTAGAGCTTTATCGAAAGGAAGCGAAGCACAGTCGATCAGTGTTCGGGCCGGTGAGGTAACGAGTATGCCCTGACATCGATATTGTGAACATCTTGCCATGTATATGCGATTCAGTCCGCTTGCCCCACCGCAATTTGCACCTTTTGGCGAGACGATATCCACCGTTCCGTTATGCAGAGAGTATGAGTGTTCATACTGGTAGACACAGGCGGCGCTCAATCCCGCGAACGTCCATGTCGGGTGGACTTTGGCTAATGCGCGGATGAGATGCATTGACTGTTGCTCAACGTTTAATGATTTCCAATATGACGTGGCTGCAAACAGATTGGGATAAGGAGAGACAACTTCTCCGATCTTTGTCCGCCGTCTCAAGGCGGTGTAGAGTTTGCCTCCATCGCCAATGGCGCAGCGTTGTTCTCGTTGTGCGGTTTGCAATAATGCGGCTACTTCCTTGTGCGTCTTCATTGTTTGAAACTAAACCGGGTGCTCTGGGATATGCAAGCCAGAACGACCTATGTGGTTCCAGCTTCCTGTGGATATGCCAGGGCAAATCATCGGCTGAATATGGTGCGGTGGATGCTTAGCGACAGGATTTTAGGAGATTATCCCAGTCGTCCTAAATTACTGTCGCTAAGTGAGTCTTAGTGACAGGATTTTAGGAGATTGGGGTTGGTTTCCTAAATATCTGTCATTGGCTTTGACTCAGTGACAGAATTTTAGGACGAAGCCGCTCTTTTCCTAAATTTCTGACGCTGGGGCGGTGCATTGATGTCGTTAGGTGGGTGGCGATTGTGGATGACGCAGTCCGATGATGAGAACAACTGTGGATGATGCTGCCGATGGCGAGAACCGGGGCGGACTTATGGCCAGTTGTTGTCCGGGTGAGACGACATAATGGGAAAGCTTGTGTCTGGAGGGAAGACCCGCTAGCACAGCACAGCAATATAAGTTGCGGGAGGAGACCGACCGCGGCCAAATATTGAGCACAATCGGATACCTAATGAGTCAAGACCGATTGGGCTGAATGGATGGACACGGACGGCGACCATTTGAACCGCGTTATAGAAAGAAGAACCATATTATGGCTCCCAAGAAGAAAGTCTCGGCGCTGATCAAGCTCCAGATTCAGGCTGGCAAGGCCAACCCGGCCCCGCCGCTGGGCCCGGCTCTGGGTTCCCACGGCGTGAACATCATGGATTTCTGCAAGGCATACAATGCCCAGACGCAGGACAAGATGGGCCAGGTCATCCCTGTCGAGATCACCGTTTACGAGGATCGTTCCTTCACCTTCGTTCTCAAGACCCCGCCGGCTGCAGCTCTGCTGAAGAAGGCTGCTGGCATTGAGAAGGGTACCGAGAACCCGCTGACCCACAAGGTCGGTTCTGTCACCAAGGCGCAGGTTCGCGAAATCGCTGAGACCAAGATGGAAGATCTGTCTGCTCGCGATATCGAAGCCGGCATGAAGATCATCGAGGGCACTGCTCGCTCGATGGGCATCACGGTTACGGACTGATAAGGAGAAGGACAGATGGTAAAGCGTTCCAAGAAGTACCGCGAAGCCGCTGAGCGCGTCGATCGCAACAACCTCTACACCGCCAACGAGGCCATTGCTCTGCTCAAGAGCATGCCCTCCTACAACTTCGACCAGACCGTCGAGGCTGTGTTCCGTCTGAGCGTTGACCCGCGCAAGGCTGACCAGCTCGTGCGTGGTACCGTCAACCTGCCTCACGGCACTGGTAAGACCGCCAAGGTCCTCGTGTTCGCTCGTGGCCCGAAGGCCACCGAGGCCACCGAGGCCGGCGCCGACATCGTCGGTGATGACGACCTGATCGCCAAGGTTCAGGGCGGCTTCCTCGACTTCGATGCCGTGGTTGCCACTCCGGACATGATGGGCAAGGTCGGCCGTCTGGGTCGTGTGCTCGGTCCGCGTGGCCTGATGCCGAACCCCAAGACCGGCACTGTGACCATGGACGTCACCAAGGCTGTCAAGGACATCAAGGGCGGCAAGATCGAGTTCCGTGTCGACAAGAACGGCAACCTGAGCTTCCTCATCGGCAAGATGAGCTTCGACGAGTCCGCTCTGGACGAGAACTTCAAGGCCGTGGCCGACGAAGTCAAGCGTCTGAAGCCGTCCACCGTGAAGGGCCGTTACCTGACCAAGGCAACGATCACCTCCACGATGAACCCGGGCGTTCCGGTTGATCCGAACACCCTGGCCTGATCGGGCTTAGCTCCGAGTAGCTAATCAAGGCGGTTCCCACTGTGGTGGGAGCCGCCTTTTGCTATATGCAGGTTGGTTGTTGGGTTGGGTGATTTCACGCTGCATGTCGGCAACAGCCGGCTGGGGGCGGCTCAGTCCTACTGTACGAGACAACGCCCTGCAATAGCCGCAGTGGCCTTCGTCTGCCTTGTCTGATGAGGCTGTCGCGTCATAGGCTGAATTGGTATGGGATACGATTCAGCGCATGCCAGCGGGGAGCACGAAAAAACGATTTACTGCGCTGTGGCCATACGCCCTAGAGCGATGGCCGTAATAAGCACGTACGCCTCACGCGGGTCGGTGGCGTCCCAACCGGTGGATTCCGCTGCACGCTTGAGACGGTACCGGATGGTGTTGGGGTGCACATTGAGTTCCTTGGCACAGGTCTCCAGTGATCCCCCGTATTTCAGGAACGTCGAGACAGTCAGCAATGTAGGGTCATCCGGTCCTGCAGCGGTTAGGCTACCGTACACCACACGGATCAGCTCATCGCGAGCATCTTCGTCGCCAATCAGCGCGCGTTCTGGCAGCGCGTCATCGGTGCGCAGCGGGCGGGGGAGGGACTGCGCGGTGGCAGCCAAGGCCGGAGCGGCTTTCAGACAGTACAGCGTGGCCTGAACGGATCGCATGGCGCCTTCGGCGCCGGTACGTTGCGGTCCCAAGGCGATAGGACGGTCGGCGTCGAAAGCCGGGGCGATGGTGTTACAGATGATTTCCGGTGTGGCCGCACCGACCGGACGAATCAGGGCCACAACAGCGGTACGGCCCGTACCATTGTCAGCGCCTGTGAGTCCGGTTATCGGACGTTCGGCAGTCAGACATGTTCCGCCAAAATCGGCCACGATTTTTTCAATGTCAACACGGCTGCGGGCGGCGGAGCGAGCGGGGTAGCCGGCAATGGCGTAGCAGGTAAAATCATGCTCGAAGCCAAGGATGGTGAAGAGCGAGGCCACGCGGTCGTCGGCCAGATGATTGAACAGGCACTCGAACAGCACAGTGCGTGCACGGTCGGTCGCAGAGATGCCGGAACGGTCTGTGAAATCAGACGAATTGGCGGCGTCGGCGGCAAGTAGTTCGAGAAAATCTGACATATATACCAGTCTAGCGTTGGCGGTACCGGCACTGGACAACGATTCTGCCGGCATCACATTGTCAATCGTTTTACGCAACTATTGCGGCAGGGTCGTTGTCGTCGATGCTGAAGATTGTGCCTGCCGAGCAATCCGACGTTCGGCCAAGGATTCACGCCAATAGGTGAGCACCACGAAACCGAACACGAACGCCACCGGAAGCATGTGCCGTTCAAAGTTGTTGGCCGGTGCGGTAATCATCACGCCCATAAGCAACAGTAGTGGAATATGGGTCATCAGTGTGAGCCAGCGGCGGCGAATCACTTCGGCGGCACCGATCAGCAGCGTCATCACCACATAGAAATTGCCGTGCGTAATCCAGCCGATCACCGGGATCTTGCCCCAGCTCCGGGTGAATCCAGTAATTCGCTCGCGCCAGTTGTGGTTGTAGCTCTTAATCCATGTGGAGTTCTTCTGCACGTAGTCGCTGGTCACGTAGTAGTCCATCGACACGTATGGCTGGTCGGTCACATTGAAGTAGCCGAAACACTTGGCCAGCAATGCATCCAGTGCGATAACCGGATTGTCCTTGACGATTTCGAACCATGCCTTATTGAAATTGGTCATGTCCTCGGGCGTCACCGTGCGCCACTTGTAGCTGACTTTCTTGGCTTGAATACCTGAGGATTTCACCGGGTCAGCATCTTGCTGGGAATAGGCGTCGGCCATTTGGTCCAGATTGAACACGTCAGAGAGATTCTTCTTGGCTTCCTCTGAGATGCCTTCTGGATTGCGGCTGGCCACACGGGCGATCATTTGCAACTGCACGCCGCGGCTTTCGATGGGGTCGCCGCCGATAATCGCCCCGGAGGAGATTGCAAGAGAGATGCCGCCATGAATCAGCATGGTGGGGATAAGCAGAGCCACGACGTAGGTTGTCCAACGACGGCGGTCGGCGATGAGCGCCAACACGATCTGTAGGGCGATGATGTACCAGGCGTACTTCGCGGAAATCAGCATCACTGCAGTGGAAAGAACGAACGCAACAAAACTATGACGTGGTAAGCGGATGGGTGCGGTAGCAGTCAGACCTTTGCGCTTTCCCGCGGGCTTCCATGTCTGGGTGAGCTCATACCAGATGCCGAACCACCAGACGAACGAGAAGGCGAACAGCGGCGATTTGGTGATGGAGATCGTGGCGAACACGGCCAGCGGGCAGCACAGGAAGAACACAAGAATCAGGAATCGGGCACGCCCCCCGGCAAGCTGGGGTGCGGAATCCTGTGCGATGCGCGCGCTGGTAGTCGAGGATACGCTGCCGGTGCTGGTGCTGGAGCCGTTCTTGTCCTTGGTTGACTGAGCCACGCCCATCCACGGTCGATTGAGGAATCGGTTGGCGGTTGCGGCGCAGCAGAATACGGCGAGCAGCATCTGTCCAGCGGCAAGCGCCACGATGCCTGCATCGTTCGAGCCGGTCAGATATCGCGAGAATGCGGCCACCGCACCGTAGAACACAGTGAGCACTACGTTATGCTGGTCGGTCAGATAAGTGGAGTCAGGCGGCCACATATAGTGCGCGGTGGGGTAGATGTCCATTGGCACGAAGGAGAAGAAGCCGATATACGGCTGTTGCAGGCCGGTCCATTGGTTCCAGGCCCAGCTGAATTCGCGGATTTGCGAGCGGATATCCGCGCCGAATGCGGACAGCAGGGTGGTCGGCACCCACAGCCAACCGATAAAGAACACGAGTGCGAGCTTCCAGAACCGATTCGTGCCGCGGGTGATCCAACGGCCCAAGGTGGCGAAGCGGGACGCAGCGGTGGCGTGACGCTTGGAGACATTGGAGTCGGCGACGACGGACTGGGACTGCGATGGTTTGAGATCCTGATTGCTGTGCTGCTGCCCGGCCCGGCTGAGTCTCCCGCTGATCGCCCGTGGCAGCACGCGCTGTCCCGCCGCAAAGCGCACCATAATCACGATGAGCCCAAGGTAGATGGCAAACGACAGCACAAAGAATGCGGTATTGGTCCAATTCCAATTGGCGATGGTGCCGTTTTCAAAATCCCAGTACAACGGTCCCACCGCTGTGCATAGTGCCAGCCACAGGCAAGCCAGTACGGCCAGCGTCCACCGTGCAGCAGCGCCCACACGGGCAAGGCGCGGGTGGGCTGCGGCAGCAGGCAGTGAAGAGGCTGGTGACGTCATGACAGTCTATGGTAGCCGCACAGGTCAACGGATGCAGATGTGTGATGGTCGCCGTCTCACCGGTGGATTGCAGACGCAGGTAAGGCCGCTATGACTGCAATCGTATGCGGGCCATCTGCATGGTGTGACTTTGCTCACGTGTGAGCGTTCACACCGCGGTATTGGCCGAAAATGGGCGGTTTTGTGCGCTTTTTCGCGAGACATCGGGAATCTGGTCGCGCAAATCGGGGTAACGTAGTTCCCATGATGATTGCTTTGCAAGCTGCAACGCCGCAGCTACCGAGAACCAAAGCCGTTGCAGATCAAGTAGTCGCCGTGGGCGAGACTGATTCGACCAACGCGTTGGCTGCGCGCATGATAGGTGACGGGTCGTTGACGCTGCCTGAGTGCAAGGGCGGCACGCTTGCCGTCGGTGTAGTCGTCACCGATTGGCAGAGCGCCGGACGAGGGCGTAATGGTCATACCTGGATCAGTCAGCCTGGCCGTTGCTCAACGATGTCCTATGCCGTGCGCATTCCTCGCGCGATCGCCACCGACGAATCGGTGAACGGCTGGCTGCAGATGATTGCGGGCCTGGTCACGCTCGATGCGCTGAACGGCATGATTAAGGAATATGGCGCCGCTCCGAATAAGCAGGATTGTTTTTTGGAGCTCAAATGGCCAAACGACGTGTTCTGCCACGGGCTCAAGCTCGGCGGACTGCTCTCTGAACTGGTGTTGTTGCCGGACGGGGAAGCTGATGATGATGTTGTCGTCGTCTTCGGGGTCGGCCTGAATTTGGCGTTGGGCGCGAGCCGTTTGCCGACGCCGCAGTCGACTTCGCTGCAGCTGCACGTTTCGGGGTTGCCGTCGTTCAACGAGATGCGTGACGCGGTGGCCGAACGTGAGGTTGAGGGCTTCCGAGAGCGCTTGGCAGCGTTCATTGCGGATCCGCACGGGCAGGCCGAGGCATTGCGTGAAGAGATGAAGGCGGTATGTTGGGCGCGCGGCCGTCAGGTCGAGGCGCACTTCACCGATGGCACCACGCTGATTGGTGAGGCAATCGGGCTTAATGAAGATGCCTCATTGATCTTAAGAACAGAAGACGGCACGGACCATACGGTCCGCACCGCCGATGTAGGAGTGCTGTAGGTCAGCGACCGAGCTTGGACAGACCGGCTGCGGCCAAGGAGGCGACGACTGCCTTGATGGCGTCGCCGGCGACGAAGCCCATGGAAGCCAAGGCCACGGCGGCGATCGGTACGCCGGTCAGCGCGGACTGAATGACGAAGCCAAGGGCGTACACCACCACGACGCCGCCAACCAGAGCGGTCAGCAGGTAGCGGCCTGCGGTGAGAGCGGCGGCGGAAGCGGACGAGGTGTTGGCTTTACCGCGCAGCAGCGCGATAACAATCACGCCAGGCAGGAATCCGAAGAGGAAGCCGGCGCTCGGGCCGACCAGAGCCATGGTGGAAGCGCCGCCCGCGAACACCGGGAGACCGACTGCACCAGCTGCCAGGTAAGCGGCGACGGCGGAACCCGCCTGACGCCACGGCAGCATCAGACCAGCAAGCATCACCACGAAAGTCTGTAGGGTGATCGGTACCGGTGTGCCCGGAATCGGGATTGCGCCTGCGGCTGCGGACAGCCACATCAGTACGGCGAACAACGCCGGCTTCCACGAAGCGGCGACGATGCGGCGACCGAGTGATGCGGTGGCCGCAGTGGATGAGGTGGTGTGTGAAGTCTGCATGATGAATAACCCCTATGTTGTGTGCTATCGCCGTTACTGGCAGGCGGTATGCGATGGAGTGGGAGTGCCGTGGCCTTATGTGGCCTTGATGCGCATTAGCCGTCCATATTGCGGACGGCTTGGCATGCGTACCATCGACTGCGGAACGAGGCGGTTGATGCCGAATCGAGTGCTGATCCATTGGCTGTATCCGCCTGTACGTTGAGCCTTCCCCCGAACTTACGGTTGCCATCGTAGGAGTGTTCGGTTTCGTGCGATTTCGTGATAACCCACAAATTTTCCGATTCTGGTTTGTTGCAAGTTGACGAATACATGAATGGCGTCAACTTCCGGCGTGCTTGGTCGATAGCGCCAAAAACCCTGATGTTCCAAGTCTTAAGGGGTGCGTGGGCATGCGGTTGCGCTCCCGAAACTTACGTACTCGTTTGTTCATGGCCTACAAAAGCCGATGATATGTTTTGTGCGAACTCAGCTTGCCCCATACCTCATATCAAGGGCACAATTTGACGTTATGGCTCATATTGTCAAAAAACTGCTGATCGCGAACCGAGGCGAGATTGCGCTTCGCGTAGTGCGTACGGCCAAGGAGATGGGTATCTCCACCGTGGCTGTCTACTCCGAACAGGATCGCAACAGCCGCTATGTGGACATGGCCGACGAAGCATACCTGCTTTCCGGCGACACCTACAAGGACACCTACCTCAACGAGGATCTGCTGATCGACATCCTGCACAAAACCGGTGCGGACGCCGTGCACCCCGGCTATGGATTCCTGTCTGAAGTGCCGAGCTTTGCGCAAAAGGTCGAGGATGCCGGTGCCATTTGGGTGGGCCCGCACCACACCGCGCTCGTGGATCTCGGCGATAAGATCACCGCCCGCCGCGTGGCCCTGCGTGCCAAGGTACCGCCCGTGCCAGGTCTGTCCGAACCGGTGACCGATGTGCGCACCCTGCTCGACTTTGCACACACCCACGGCTACCCGATCATGATGAAGCGCACCGATGGCGGTGGCGGCCACGGCATCACCGTGGTGCATGACGACGAGGAACTGCGCCGCTTCTACATGAACCACGACGCACTGCAAGGCGGCGATCTGAAGGAATACTTCATCGAGAAGTTCGTGGACAAGGCACGCCACGTCGAGACCCAGTCCGGACGCGACTCGCACGGCAACTTCACCGTGTACTCCACCCGTGACTGCTCGCTGCAGCGCCGCAACCAAAAGCTTGTGGAAGAAGCCCCCGCGCCTTTCCTGCCCGAGGAAATCGTCAGCACTTTGGAGGAGTACTCCCGCCGCCTGTTTACCACGGTCGGCTATGTGGGCTTGGGCACCTGCGAATTCATGGTGACCCCGAATGGCAAGGTGTATTTCCTGGAAGTCAACCCGCGTCTGCAGGTGGAACACACCGTGTCCGAAGAGGTCAGCGGCCTTGACCTGGTGCGCGAACAGCTCAACATTGCAGCGGGCGGTGAACTCACCCGTGCCCCTGAGCCGCGCGGCCACAGCTTCGAACTGCGTATCACCAGCGAAGACCCGGCCACCAACCTGACCCCTGGTTCCGGCACCCTCGAGAAGATTCAGTGGCCGGCCGGACCCGGTGTGCGCATCGACACCGGTGTGGAGCAGGGTGACACCATCTCCCCGAAGTTCGACTCGATGATGGGCAAGGTCATCGTCACCGCCCAGAACCGCCTTGACGCCGTGGCCCGAGTGCGCCGTGTGCTGGACGAGCTGGTGATCGAAGGTGTGCCCACGCCGATTCCGCTGTTCAAGGAGATCTTCCGCAACGACGACTTCACCGCCGAGAACGGTCACCCGTTCTCCGTGTCCACCAAGTGGCTGGAACGCACGTACCTGAACCGCACACCGGCTTCCGCCAGCTCGGGTCAGCCGGCATCGCTGGCTGGTGCCGCAGCTCCTGCCGCGCCCGACAAGTCCACGTCCGAAACCTTTGTCATCGAGATGAACAACCGCCGCGTCAAGCTCACCGTGCCACTCGACATCGTGGAGAACATCACCGGATCGGCCCGCGCCCGCGGTGCCAAGCGACCCACTCAGCCGTTGCGCGGCGCAGGCCTGCACAATGTGGCCTCCGGCGCCGCCAAGGCGAACGATGGCGCCAAATCCGGCGTCATCGCGTCCCCGATGCAGGCCGTGGTCACGCGCATCAACGTGTCCGAAGGTCAGCAGGTGGCCAAGGGCGACCTGCTGGTGGTGCTCGAATCCATGAAGATGGAGAACTACGTGTACGCGCCGGCCGCAGGCGAAGTGAAGAAGATCTTCGTCGGTCCAGCCGATGGTGTGGAAGCCGGCGACACGTTGGTCACGCTGGATGTGGCCAAGGCCGAGGACTCCAAGAAGGAGGGCGGCAATGACTGACATTATGGATTCGCCGGCCGTCAATGCCGTGACTGCTACCTCGGCGACCAACGCCTCCCAGCCTCCGGCTCACCAGCCGCTGCGCACCGCCGTGGTCAAGGCCGCCGAACTGGCTCGCGCCGCCGAAGAGCGCGCCCGCGACAAACAGCACGCCAAAGGCAAGAAAACCGCGCGCGAACGCCTTGACCTGCTCTTCGACACTGGCACGTTTGAGGAGATCGGCCGCTTCCAGGGCGGCAACATCGCCGGCGGCAACGCCGGTGCGGCCGTCATCACCGGCTTCGGCCAGGTCTACGGCCGCAAAGTCGCCGTCTACGCCCAGGACTTCTCCGTCAAGGGCGGTACCCTCGGCACCGCCGAAGGCGAGAAGATCTGCCGACTGATGGACATGGCCATCGACCTCAAAGTGCCGATCGTGGCCATCGTGGACTCCGGTGGCGCCCGCATCCAGGAAGGCGTGGCCGCCCTGACCCAGTACGGCCGCATCTTCCGCAAGACCTGCGAGGCCAGCGGCTTCGTGCCCCAGCTGAGCCTGATCCTCGGCCCCTGCGCCGGTGGCGCCGTCTATTGCCCGGCACTGACGGACCTCATCATCATGACTCGCGAGAACTCGAACATGTTCGTCACCGGACCGGACGTGGTCAAAGCCTCGACCGGCGAGACCATCTCCATGGCCGACCTCGGCGGCGGCGAAGTGCATAACCGGGTGTCCGGCGTGGCCCACTACCTCGGCGAGGACGAATCGGATGCCATCGACTACGCGCGCACCGTGCTCGCCTACTTGCCGTCCAACAGCGAAAGCAAGCCGCCGGTCTACGCCTACGCCGCCACCCGCGCCGAACGCGAAACCGCCAAGCGACTCGCCACCATCGTGCCCGCCAACGAACGCCAGCCGTACGACATGCTCGAAGTGATCCGTTGCATCGTCGATTACGGCGAATTCGTGCAGGTGCAGGAACTGTTCGGCGCCTCCGCGCTCGTCGGCTTCGCCTGCATCGACGGCAAGCCGGTCGGCATCGTGGCGAACCAGCCGAACGTGCTCGCCGGCATCCTGGACGTCGACTCGTCCGAGAAGGTCGCCCGATTCGTGCGACTGTGTGACGCGTTCAACCTGCCCGTGGTCACCCTCGTGGACGTGCCCGGCTACAAGCCCGGCTCCGACCAGGAGCACGCCGGCATCATCCGCCGCGGCGCCAAGGTGATCTACGCCTACGCCAACGCGCAAGTGCCGATGGTGACCGTGGTGCTGCGCAAGGCGTTCGGCGGCGCGTACATCGTGATGGGATCCAAAGCCATCGGCGCGGACCTGAACTTCGCGTGGCCCTCCTCCCAGATCGCGGTGCTCGGTGCGGCCGGCGCGGTGAACATCATCCACCGCCATGACCTGGCCAAGGCCAAAGCCTCCGGACAGGACGTCGATGCGCTGCGGGCCAAGTACATCAAGGAGTACGAGACCAGCACCGTCAACGCGAACCTCTCGCTGGAAATCGGGCAGATCGACGGCATGATCGACCCCGAACAAACCCGTGAAGTGATCGTCGAATCGCTGGCCACGCTTGCTACCAAGCGCCGCATCAAGCGCACCACCAAACACCACGGCAACCAGCCACTTTGATTTTTGAAGACGTCAACCAAAACACAAGTAAGGAAAGTAATGTCCACCTTCTTCCTCAACCGCCTGACCACCGAGCCTCATGCGCTCGCTTTCGCCGGCCAGTCCACCCCGTGGCCGGTCGCCTTGGCAGACCAGACCACCGATCCCAGTCTTGACGAGGCCCTGCGTGGCCACGTCGCCGCAGCCAACCGACTGCTCTCCCCGGCCGCCGCTGACCTGCTGGCCACCACCGGTCGTCCGGTCGACCTGTTCGGCTTCACCCCGAACCCGGCCCACCTCAGCGCTGCAGCCGACGCCACCGCATCCGTGGAAGGCGTGGCCCTGACCCAGCTCGGCGCCCTGCTCGACTTGGAACACCTTGGCTACAGTGTGGCCGCCGCCAAGCCGGTTGCCGTGCTCGGCCACTCCCAGGGCGTGCTCGCCGTGCACATGACCCGTGCCATCGAGGCCGCCGGCTCCATCGAAGCCGCCGGCAAGACCCTCGACGAGATTCTGGCCGTCGCCGCCCTGATCGGTGCAGCCGGCACTCGCCGCGTGCGCGAACTGGGCCTGAACCCCAAGTACGGCGAGGCCAGCCCGATGCTCTCCGTCAAGGGCGCCACCCGCGAACAGGTTGAGGCTCTGGTCAAGCGCGTGAACAACGCCCGAGGCCCGATCTCCATCGCCGTCACCAACTCCGACAACCACCACGTGCTTTCCGGCTACCCGGAAGACCTGGCAGCACTCGCCTTCGAAACCGAGCGCGAGCACAAGCACCAGGCCAAGCTGCGTGAACAGAAGCTCCACGGCGGCACTGTGTTCAACCCCACTCTCGAATACCTCGAAGTCACCCTGCCCTTCCATTCTCCGCTCATGGCCGAAGCTGTTGAGCAGACCGTGTCTTGGGCTGGCGCCTGCGGCTTTGACCAGGATCGCACCCGCGCACTCGCTGAGGAAGTGCTGCTCAACCATGTGGACTGGAATGCCCGCGTCAAGGCGCTGTTTAACGCCGCCGACCCGGCCAAGCTGTGGATTGTGGACCTCGGCCCTGGCAACACGCTTGGCAAGCTGATCGGCAACGTGGTGCAGGGCACCGGCATCGGCGTGGTCGAAGCCACCACGTTGGCCGAGCGCTCCGCTCTCTCCACTTTGGAAAGCGAGCCCGAGCGCACCCAGAACTGGAAGGCACTCGCGCCGCGCGTCATCGAAACCCCGGCCGGCGCCAAGCTGGTCACCAAGTTCTCCAAGCTCACCGGCAAGCCGCCGGTGCTGCTGCCCGGCATGACCCCCACCACCGTGGAGCCGGAAATCGTGGCCGCAGCCGCCAACGCCGGCTACTGGGCCGAGCTCGCCGGCGGCGGCCAGGTGACCGCCGAAGTGTTCGACCGCCACATCGCCGCCCTCGAAGACGAGCTTGAGGAAGGCCGCACGGTTGAATTCAACGCGATGTTCATGGACCGCTACCTGTGGAACCTGCAGTTCGGCTCCTCCCGCATCGTGCCCAAGAAGCGTGCTTCCGGCGCTCCGATTGACGGCGTGGTCGTTTCCGCCGGCATCCCCGAGCTGGACGAGGCCGTGGAACTCATCAAGAACCTGCAGGCCGATGGTCTGCCGTACGTGAGCTTCAAGCCCGGCACCGTCGACCAGATTCGTCAGGTCGTGCGCATCGCCAAGGCCGTGGCCCCCACCACCATCATGATTCAGGTCGAAGGCGGCGAGGCCGGCGGCCACCACAGCTGGGAAGCCCTGGATGACCTGCTCGCCGCCACCTACGCCGAAGTGCGCGCCTGCGACAACCTCGTGCTGGTCGCCGGCGGCGGCATCGGCACCCCCGAACGCGCGGCCGACTACATCTCCGGCCAGTGGGCCCACGCCTACGGTCTGCCGGACATGCCGGTCGACGGCGTGCTTATCGGCACCGCTGCGATGACCGCCAAGGAAGCCCACACCAGCCCCGAAGTCAAGCAGATGCTCGTCAAGACGCCCGGCATTCCGGCCGACGCCAAGTCCGATGATGTGTTCGCCCCGCAGGCCGCCCACTGGGTGCCGTCCGGCAAGTCGGTCGGTGGCATGTCCTCAGGCCTGAGCCACCTGCACGCTGACATCTATGAGCTCGAGAACGACTCCGCCGAATGCGGCCGCCTGCTTGTACGCGTCATGAAGCATCCTGAGGAGCTCGACTCCCGCCGTAAGGAAATCATCGAGGCCCTGAACAAGACCGCCAAGCCCTACTTCGGCGATCTGGCCTCCATGACCTACCTCGAGTGGGCACAGCGCTTCGCCGAACTCGCCTTCCCATGGGCCGACCCGACTTACGCCGACCGATTCCAGCACCTGCTGCAGCGCATCGAAGCCCGTGCGAACGACACCGACTCCGGCGAGTTCACCTCCAAGCTGTTCGCCGCCGACGGCGTTTCTGCCGATGAGGCCGCTGCCGCCGGCCTGCTGACCCGCGACGGCATTCTCGCCGATCCTGCCCCCGCGCTGGAAAAGCTCGCTCTGGCCTACCCGCAGACCGCCGAACTCAAGGTGGTCCCGGCCGATGTGGCCTGGTTCCCGGTGCTCGTGCGCGAATACCCCAAACCCATGCCGTTCGTGCCGGTCATCGACAACGATCTGCTGCGTTGGTGGGGGCAGGACCAGCTCTGGCAGTCCGAGGATCAGCGTTATTCCGCCGATTCCGTGCGCGCCATCCCCGGCCCGATTTCCGTGGCCGGCATCACCACCGTGGACGAGCCGATCGCAGACATCCTCGGTCGTTTCGAGAACGCCGCTATCGAGCGCGTGAAGGCCGAGCAGAATGCCTCTGAAAGCAATGACTTCGCTGCTCTCGGCGAGGCCGTTTCTGCCGAGGACTTCATCCGCAAGTCTCCGAACATCTCCTGGGTGGGCCACATCGCCGACAATCCCGCCTACGGCACCGCTCTGGGCGACCAGTACTACGAGATTCGCGCATTTGACGCCGCAGCCGGCAAGTACGATCTGGATATCCACCTCGACACCTACTGGGACAACGATCCGGACGGCGGCACCTCCAAGCACGCCGTTCGTGACATCGTCATTCCGCTCATCGTGGAAGGAACCGAGCCTGGCCGAGTGCCGGTCGTGGATCGCGAGCGTCTGATTCCGGACGTGTACGCAATGCTCGCCGCCACCGCCGGCATTGGCAATACCGCCATCACCGGCGACAAGCTCACCGCGATGCCCACCCTGTCTGTTCCCTCTGACGAGGGAGCTGTCACGGCGAATGCCGTGACTGAGGGAGAGACCGCTCAGAACAGGCCGTTCGGTACCGCCACTGCCACCTACACCTTGTCCGCCAACCTCGGCTTTGACCATGAGGCAGCTACTGGTGCCGCTCTGCCTGCCGCATTGCAGCCCAGCCGCATCGCTCCCGACGCACTGGTCGGCCCGGCCTGGCCGGCGATCTACACGGCGCTCGGTTCCGTGTACGTCAAGGGCTACCCGGTTATCGAAGGCCTGCTCAACGCCGTCCACCTCGACCACCTCATCGAACTTGAGGTGAACGAGGAGGACCTGCTCAAGCACACTGGCGAAACCATCACGCTGAAGTCTTGGGCTGAGGACTACTTCGAGTCCGCCTCCGGCCGTGTGGTCACGATTCACGTGACTCATACCGCTGCCGATGGCACGCTGCTCGCCCGCGAAACCGAGCGTTTCGCCATTCGTGGCCGCGTCTACTCTGACGCTCTGCCGGCTGACGCTCCTGAATTCGGCGATGCCGAGCACGCGGAAGTCGCTCCGACGCCGCGCCGCTTGCTGCGCCGTGTGAAGGTCGTCGCTCCGCACGACATGACCGCCTTCGCTCGCACTTCCGGCGACTTCAACCCGATTCACACCTCCACGCGCGGCGCCCGCATCTCCGGTCTGGCCGCCCCGCTTGTGCACGGCATGTGGCTGTCCGCCACCGCCCAGCACGCCGTGCAGGCACTGGACGAGAAGGGCGCCCGCTACGAGATCGCCGGCTGGACCTACAACATGTACGGCATGGTCCAGCTCGACGACACCGTCGAGATCTCCGTGGAGCGCGTCGGCAAGGTGCGCCACGGCGGCATGACCCTCGAAGTCACCTGCCGTATCGACGGCCAGCTAGTCTCCCGCGGTACTGCACTGGTCCGCGCGCCTCGCGCCGCCTTCGTCTACCCCGGCCAGGGCATTCAGAAGCAGGGCATGGTTCTGGACGAGCGCGCCAAGTCCGCCGCCGCCCGCGACGTGTGGGAGCGCGCCGACAAGCTCACCCGCGCCAAGCTCGGCTTCTCGATCCTGGGTCTTGTGCGCGATAACCCGAAGGAGCTCACCGCCAACGGCGTGACCTACCGTCACCCCGAAGGCCTGCTCAACCTGACGCAGTTCACGCAGGTGGCGCTCGCGACGGTTGCTTTTGCCCAGACCGCGCGCCTGCGCGAAGCCGGCGCCGACGTCTGGCCCGCCTACTTCGCCGGCCACTCGCTCGGCGAGTACAACGCGCTGTCCGCATTCGCCGACGTGATTCCGCTGGAAACCGTACTGGAGCTCGTGTTCCACCGTGGTTCCACCATGCACCACCTCATCGAGCGTGACGCCCAGGGCCGCTCCAACTACCGCATGGGTGCCCTGCGCCCGAACCAGTTCGGTGTGGACGACGCTCACGTCAAGGAATACGTGGAATCCGTGGCCAAGGCCTCCGGCGAATTCCTGGAGATCGTGAACTACAACCTCGCCGGCCAGCAGTACGCCATCGCTGGCACGATCGCCGGACTCAAGGCCCTGAAGGCCGATTCCGCCCGCCGCGTGGCCGCATTCGGCGGCAAGCCCGCGTTCATGCTGGTGCCCGGCATTGATGTGCCGTTCCACTCCACGCTGCTGCGCAAGGGCGTGCCGGAATTCCGCGACAAGCTCGACGCGCTGCTTCCCGCTTACATCGACTACCGTGGCCGTCTGGTGGACCGCTACATCCCGAACCTCGTGGCTTCGCCGTTCGAGATGACAAAGGAATTCGCCGCCAAGATCCTCGAAGTCGTGCCTTCCGAGCGTATCAAGGCCGCACTGGACGACCCGGCCGTGTGGGATTCCTACGCCGCCGATGACCAGAAGCTCGGCCGACTGCTGCTCACTGAGTTGCTCTCCTGGCAATTCGCCTCCCCGGTGCGTTGGATCGAAACCCAGGCACTGCTGTTCGGCAAGCGTGAACAGGGCGGCCTCGGCGTCGAAGAGTACGTCGAAGTCGGCCTCGGCAACGCCCCGACGCTCGCCAACCTCGGTGCCAAGACCCTGCGTCTGCCCGAGTTCGCCGGCAACAACACGGTGGTCTACAACGTCGGCCGCGATGAGGGCCGCGTCTACATGACCGACACCGATTCGCTGGTTCCCGACGACGAGCCGGAAGAGACCGCGGCTCCGGTCGAAACCGCTCCCGCCGGCGGTTCCGCCGTCGCCAAGCTTGGCTCGAGCGCAGCCGCTGACGCAGCGCCGGCTGCTGCCGCTGCTCCCGCACCGGCCGCTCCGGTTTCTGCCGCTCCCGCCGGCGCCCCGTCCGGTGCCGCCGTCGCCGACCTGCCCTTCAAAGCCTCCGATGGCATCGGCGTCCTCATGGCATACGCCGCCAAGGTTCGTCTTGACCAGATCGGCAGCAACGACACCACCGATACCTTGACCAACGGCGTTTCCTCTCGCCGTAACCAGTTGCTCATGGACATCAGCTCCGAGCTGGGCGTGGCCAGCGTGGACGGTGCCGCCGAGGCGACGCTCGACAAGCTCGCCCAAATCGTCAACAAGGCTGCCCCGAACTACAAGCCGTTCGGTGCCGTGCTCTCCGAGGCACTGCGCGATCGTCTGCGCTCGCTGTTCGGTGCCGCCGGCGTCAAGCAGCAGTACATCCGCGACCGTGTGGCCAACGTGTGGCAGCTCGGCGAAGGCTGGGTGGCCAGCGTGCTTGCCGCACTGCTGCTCGATACCCGCGAGGGCTCCAGCTCCCGTGGCGGTGACCTGGCCAAGCTGCCGACCGCT
Source organism: Bifidobacterium breve DSM 20213 = JCM 1192 (assembly GCF_001025175.1). Classification (NCBI taxonomy): domain Bacteria; kingdom Bacillati; phylum Actinomycetota; class Actinomycetes; order Bifidobacteriales; family Bifidobacteriaceae; genus Bifidobacterium; species Bifidobacterium breve. The sequence continues at coordinate 1,992,463 of NZ_AP012324.1, read as the reverse complement.
GCCGTGCAGAACAAGCCGGAAGCCGACAAGCTGATCGACGCCGCTGTTGAAGTGGTCGCCCAGCTTAAGGGCGTTGCCGTGGCTCTGCCGTCCGCCGGTGGTGCCGCTGGCGGTGCCGTGGTCGATTCCGCCGCACTCGACGCCTTCGCCGAGAAGGTCACCGGTTCCAACGGCGTGCTTGCCGCCACCGCCCGCTTCGTGCTGAACGAGCTCGGCGTGGCCGCTCCGGCTCCGGAGGAATCCGAGGACGAGAATGCCGCCGTGGTGGCCGCGGTCGAAGCCGAGCTCGGCTCCGACTGGCCCAAGCAGGTCGCTCCACGCTTTGATGCCAACAAGGCCATCCTCTTCGATGACCGTTGGGCCTCCGCCCGCGAAGACCTCGCCCGCGCCTACTACGACAACGACCCCGCCGCTCTGAACGGCAGCTTCATTGGCCTTGGCAAGACCATCGCCGCCGAAGCCCAGTGGTTCGCCGACAAGTCGGACAACGATGAGCTCAAGGACGCCTTCCAGAAGGCCGCTTCTGAAGCCCTCGAATCCGTTACTTCCGACAAAAACGCCTCCCGCTACGCGAACGACATCGCCATTGTCACCGGTGTGAGCCCGAACTCCATCGCCGCTCAGGTGGTCGAAGGCCTGCTCGCGGGCGGCGCCACCGTGGTGGCCACCTCGCACAGCTTCAAGCCGTCCATCAAGGCTTGGGCGAAGCAGGCGTACCGCGAGCACGCCACCGGCAACGCCAAGCTGTGGCTGGTTCCGGCCAACCTCTCCAGCTATCGCGACGTTGACGCGCTGGTCGACTGGGTGGGCCACGAGCAGAAGAAGACCTCTGGTGCCACCACCACGATCTTGAAGCCCGCGTGGGAGCCGACCCTGTTCTTCCCGTTCGCCGCACCGCCGGTTCACGGCACGCTTGCCGACTCCGGCGACCTGTTCGAGTCGCAGGCCCGACTGATGCTGTGGGGCGTGGAACGCGCCATCGCCGGCTTCAGCCACATCGGTGCCGACACCAACGTGCAGCACAAGCTGCATGTGGTGCTGCCCGGTTCCCCGAACCGCGGCGTGTTCGGCGGCGACGGTGCCTACGGCGAGGTCAAGAGCGCCTTCGACGCCATCGTCAACCGCGCCCGCGCCGAAAAGGTGTGGTCGAGCCGCGTCACTTTCGCTCACCCGAAGATTGGCTGGGTGCGTGGCACCGGCCTTATGGGCGGCAACGACCCGCTGGTCGCCGTCGTCGAGCGCCACGGCATTCACACCTACTCCACCGCGCAGATTGCGGCCAAACTGCTCGACCTGTGCACCACCGAATCGCGCGAGCAGGCCCTCAAGGCTCCGCTCGACGTGGATCTGACCGGTGGCCTCGGCTCCGAGCCCATCGACATCAAGGCGTTGCGCGCGGAGGCCATGGCCGATGCGGAGAAGGAAGCTTCCTCTGAGAAGGTTGCGATTGAGGGAGAGAAGCCGGAGGGCGGCGCCGCAGGCTCCACTCTCAAGGCTCTGCCCACCCCAATTGTCACCAAGCAGGCCTCGGTCGACCTTGCCGATTGGCAGAACGTCACCGCCAAGCCGAAAGACGAGATCGTCATCGTCTCCGTTGGCGAGCTGGGCCCGTGGGGTTCCGGTCGTACGCGCACCCAGGCCGAACTCGGCATCCACCCGGACGGCACCGTTGATCTGTCTGCCGGCGCAGTGCTCGAACTTGCATGGAACATGGGCCTGCTGACTTGGGCCGACAGCCCGAAGCCCGGCTGGTACGACACCGACGGCAACCTGGTGCCCGAAGAGGACATCGCCGAGCGCTACCACGACGAGGTCGTGGCCCGCTCCGGCATCCGCCCGTTCGAGGAAGGCATGGGCGACGACTACAAGGACGGCGCCGATGAAGAAGAAGCCGAGGTCTTCCTGGACCACGACGTCACCTTCTCCGTGCCGACCCGCGATGTCGCCGCCGAATACGTCAAGCTGGACGAGGCGCACACCACCATCGCCCCGGATGAGGAATCCGGCGAATGGAACGTGACCCGCCACGCCGGCTCGATGATCCGCGTGCCGCGCCGCGCCACCATGACCCGCACGGTCGGCGGCCAGTTCCCGAAGGGCTTCGACCCGACCCGTTGGGGCATCCCCGCTTCGATGGTCGGCGATGTCGACAAGATCGCCCTGTGGAACATCGTCACCACCGTGGACGCCTATCTGGGCGCCGGCTTCACCCCGGCCGAAATCCTCGAGTCCATCCACCCCTCGCTGGTGGCTTCGACCCAGGGCACTGGCTTCGGCGGCATGATGTCGATGCGCAAGCTGTACCTCGACCGCTTCCTCAATCACGAGATTCCGACCGACATCCTGCAGGAGGCCCTGCCGAATGTGGTCGCGGCTCACGTGATGCAGTCCTACATCGGCGGTTACGGCAACATGATCCAGCCGGTCTCCGCCTGCGCCACCGCGGCCGTCTCCCTTGAAGAGGGCGTCGACAAGATCGCCCTCGGCAAGGCCGACTTCGTGGTCACCGGTGCGATCGACGACATCGGCGTGGAATCCGTGATCGGCTTCGGCAACATGAACGCCACCGCCAACTCGGAGGAAATGTACGGCAAGGGCATCGACGCGCGCTTCTTCAGCCGCGCGAACGATCGTCGCCGTGGTGGCTTCCTGGAATCCCAGGGCGGCGGCACGATCCTTGTGACCCGTGGTGACATCGCCGAAAAGCTCGGCCTGCCGGTTGCGGCCGTGGTCGGCTTCATCCACTCCTACGCGGATGGCGCTCACACCTCGATTCCGGCTCCGGGCCTCGGTGCCCTGGCTGCCGGACTCGGTGGCAAGGACTCCAAGCTCGTGCACGACCTGGCTAAGCTCGGCGTCTCAGCCGACGACATCGCCGTGGTCTCCAAGCACGACACGTCCACCAACGCCAACGACCCGAACGAATCCGAGCTGCACAACACGCTGGCCCACGCCATCGGCCGCACCGACGGCAACCCGCTGTTCGTGATCTCGCAGAAGACGCTTACCGGCCACGCCAAGGGTGGTGCCTGCATCTTCCAGGTCAACGGTCTGACGCAGCTGTTCAAGTCCGGCGTGATTCCGGCGAACGCGTCGCTCGACTGCGTGGATCCGAAACTCCAGCGCGACGACCATATGGTCTGGGTCAGGAAGCCCCTGCGCATCGGCGGCGGCGAGGACGAGTTCGGTCGTGAGACCGCTGGTCGCCCGGTCAAGGCCGGTCTGGCCACCTCGCTCGGCTTCGGACACGTCTCCGGCTTCGTGGCGCTGGTTCACCCCGGTGCCTTCGAGGCCGCCGTGGCCAAGGCCGATGGCGAGGCCGCGCTGGAAGCCTGGCGTGAGCGTGCCAACGCGCGCTTGGCTGCAGGCCAGCGTCACCTCGAGGAAGGCATGATGGGTCGCGCCGCGCTCTACGAGCCGATCGATAACCGTCGCTTCCACGAGGATCACCGCGGCTACGACCACCATGAGGTCGAAAAGTCCATGCTCCTCAACCCGGACGCCCGTCTCGGTGCCGACGGCTACTACGAGGCCTGATATCCCCTGGCTTCCCTCGGTTGAGGGGAGCTGCCTCGCATATTTTTCTCACTGACACAGCCTCAGTGAGATAAAAATTAACAAAGTGCGAGAAGCCCCTCCGTGAAGGAGGGGCTTCTCGCACTTCAAGGGGCAGATTTGACATTCGCCGGAAGTCTACTTCCGTTTCAAGGGGTTGTTGCCCAAGTAGACAAGACGCAAAAACGGCGGAATGGCGTTGACGTTATGCCATTGATACTCGTGGTGCATAGGATGATCAGCCCCTTGAAACGGAGATAGACCTTCGGGACGGTTCAAATCAGCCCCTCGAAATGGAATTAGACCTTCGGAACGGTTCGCATCCGCCTCTCGAAATGGAGATAGATATTTTCAGACCTCTAAATCAGCTTTCCAAAGAAGTTGCAGAATGTCATCTGCTTTCAAAGGGGTACCTAGACCGCGAGACCGCGAGTATCTTCGTTGGAATATCAACGCTCATACTTGCGATATCAGAGTTTCAATACCCCTTTGAAGGCAGATAGCTTTCTGCAAAGTCTCAAATGTACCTCTTTGAACGAAGATGGGCATGTGTCCAGTCGCTTGATCAGGCTGAGATGTCTCTCGCTAAAGAAAAACTCGCAATTTCACGTCGTGATTGGGCGTCACTGTCTCGGAGGGTATTGATTATCGCATGAGCTAACCCTTGGCGGCGGTGACATTGCCGCCATTGAATCTATGCGTAATCGATGACGTATAAGAAATCTCTCCGGTCAGAGGAACCGGAGAGATTTTTACGTTCTGAAAGATTATTGGGCTCGGCTATTGCGAGTATGAACTACTCTGCAACGAGCGCGAGGAAGGCGTCAGCCTCGGCAGCCAGACGCGCCTCGTCTTCATCGGACAGGGTGAGCTTGCCGGTGCCCCAAGCCTCGGGAGCCAGAGCCACTCCGACCTGCTTGTCGGTGGGCAGCAGTTCGGTCTTGCCAAAGCCCAGCACCTCGTTGAGCTTGGCGAGCGTGCCGGCGCCGGCGGACTGACCGGCGGCAGCGGACAGGGCGACCTTCTTGCCGACCATCACGGAAGCGGACTCGGCCGGGAACGGCTCCAGCGGGCGGGGACAGCCAGTCGAGCAGGTTCTTGAGCACGCCCGGGTAGCTGTAGTTGTATTCGGGGGAGAAGATCCACACGCCGTCGGCCTCAACCACGGCCTTGCGGGCGGAGGCTACGGCTGCCGGCGGGTTTGCATTGGTTGTTGGTAACGTTCTCATTGTGCAGTTGCCGCGCTGACAACCACTTCGCCTTAAGCGAAGAATCGGTGGCTGCGGGCGTGGAACACGCTCATTACTCAGTGAATCGTGGCCAACGTCGCATTTGGCCACTTGTTTGCGTGCAGCGGCATCGCCAACAGCACGTATTACGCCGGCATCGATTTGGGCATGTCATTGGGGCCGATTGTTGGCGGACTGCTGTACGGCAATGCGCCGATCCAATGGTTCTATCCGTTGTCCATGCTGACCATGCCCGCCGCATGGCTGCTGTATGCGGCTACGGCGAACTACGTTCATGGGCGGACTCGGTGATTGGCCGCAAAGCCCGAAAACCCGCGGGACACGCAGGGCAGGTGCATTTCTCCAACGGAGCGCGTATCTTTAACATCTGTTGCCTGTAAGGGTGACGAATGCGGACATAGCTTAGTTGGTAAAGCGCAACCTTGCCAAGGTTGAGACCGCGGGTTCGAGTCCCGTTGTCCGCTCTCGAAAGGCCAATTAATCGCGATTGATTCGGCTGGAGAATGACCCGGGCGGTTGGCGCAGTGGTAGCGCACTTCCCTGACACGGAAGGGGTCACAAGTTCGAATCTTGTATCGCCCACTTGATGGATTGCCGGCAGGTGACTGCCGGTTTTTTCATCACTGCCTCGGGCGATTGGCGCAGCGGCTAGCGCACTTCGTTCACACCGAAGGGGTCGTAGGTTCGATTCCTACATCGCCCACCTGAGATTCGCGCTCGCTAGCTATATACTGCGAGCGTTTTTGCTTCCCCTTGGGCATTCGGTCCCTCAACGTACGATTTCCCGGACTATTTTCGGCGATGTCTGGAAGAACGTACGCTGAGTTTTTTTGTTGTGCTCATTTGCCCATCTGGCCCATTTGCCGGACGCCTATGTCTGCATTAGTGGCGCTACCGGTGTTGCGCTCCCGCAATCGGAGTCATGTTGGCTCACGCAATTAGCGAGAGACGCGATTTTGTGTGAGGCCCCAATCGAAAGGGATATCGGCAATGAGTAATCTTGCCTCGTTCTGCGCGCGATACTCGCAACAAACCATGCAATTGCCGGGCGGCGCGGAATTCTCATATCGGTACTATCGCAATCCCGTCGCCCGCGCTACGGTTGTGCTGTTGCCAGGCGGCATCGGGCTGCCCGACCTGTTCTATCTGCATTTCGAGCGATTCGCCGAGCATTATTCGGTCATTACGTTTGATTATCAGGAGCAGTTCACCATGAACGCCAAGCTTGCGCGGGCCGTCGCTAGCCTGCTGGACGGGTTGGATGAGCATGTGTGGCTGGTTGGGCAGTCGCTGGGTGGCGTGATCGCGCAAATCGTGGCGAAGTTCCATCCCGAACGCATCGAGGGACTGGTGCTGTCCAATACGTGTTCGCTGGCTCGGGATATGGGTCAAGAGGCTCGCGACGAATTGATGGGCATGGTTGAGAATCAACGCACGTGGAAGCGGCGGCTTCAGCTGATACCAATGCCAGTTTTTCGGCGGCTGATGGCGTGGGCTGTGATGCGTAAGACGCGGGACTTGTCTGCCGAAGAGCGGCGATTGATGCAGGGTCTGTGCGATGCTCTGCAGCAGTTGCTGAACAAGCAGTACCAGCGGCACATGTGGGACTGTTCGATAGCCTGAAAAATTCTGCCGCAGACAATCTAGGCAATGTGCTTGGCGGGGATTTCAATCTCGGTTCGATTGGTGATTTGCCGGCGGTAATCGGTGAGCATTTCAATGCCGATCAGTTGGGTGAAATCAACAGGTCGTTGGCGACCATTTGAACGCCGACCGACTTGACGAGCTGCAGGCGCTGGCGGAGGAAAACATCTCCGCCGACCAGATCAGTCAGGTCGCTGGCGCAATTCAGGAGCAGGGTGCCAATCTGGACCTCGGATCCATTGCCGAACAAGCAGGACTGCCCGCTGGCATCATCGGCCAGATTTCCGGACTATTGGGCAAGTAGTCGCCTTAAGCTTTAACGCTGACGGTGTTGTCTCGGCTATTGCGTGTTTTGCGGTCGCTCAGCAAATCATATGGGTCGTAGGTAACCGATTGCGAGCGCTGCTGTACACAGATGTGTACGTGGGTCGAAGCGGATTCGTGGTGGCAGGTGAGACAAGCTGCCCTCGCATGGCTGGAAAAGCTTCGGTCTCGTGGAGCGCGATGTTAAAGCTGCTCAGGTCAACGGAATGGCGGAATTCCGCCGATGCAACTTGTGGTTGCGCTCGAATAACCGGCGATTGCAACCCAAAGATGGTGGCGGGTGACATGGACGGCATGCCATAGTGAGCCCATCGGCCGAACATGACATGATAAAGATTACGTATGAAGGGACATTCCAATGAGTTTTCGCGCTAACCTGCAGTACCTACGTGCGCAACGCAACCTGACCCAGGAACGATTGGCCATGTTGCTTGGCGTCTCGCGTCAGGCCATTTCGAAATGGGAATCCGAAAAGGCCTATCCCGAGATGGACAAGCTGCTTATGATCTGCGACCTGTTCGGCTGCACGCTTGATGATCTGGTACTTGGCGATGTGAGTCGGCCTGCCGCGTCGGCTTCTGCGGCCGGTTCGTCGAATGTTGACTCCTCGGCTGAGGCGGCATCGCCTTTAGCCGCTTCTTCCAAAACGGCGGGCATAATCGCTCCTATCGCGGAGCTTGCGCAGGATATCACTGGCTATGATGAACATCGCCGCCGATTCGCGCTGCTGATTGCCGGCGGTGTCGCGGCGATTATCGCCGGGGTTGGCATCGGCAACCTGTTCGATTCCAGCAATTCCATTCTCGGAGCGACGCCGCTCAACGATTTTCTGACGTTTCTGTGCGTCTGTGTGGGTGTGATTGCGGGGCTGGCGATGCTGATTCCAGGAGGTCTGTCGCGTACTGACTTCAAACGGCGTCACCCATACGTAGAAGATTTCTACACCGGGGAGGACCGCAGCCGAGAATTGCGGCTGCTGGTAATCGGCATCGTCGGTGGCATCTCGGCTATTCTGATTGGCATTGCGGTGACGGTGTATGCCGATGACATGCTCGGCGTCTCCGATGGCTGGCCCAACGCAATTTTTCTGCTGCTCTGTGCGCCCGGTGTTTTCGGGTTTGTCTACTGCGGCATGAGATACAGTCTGCTCAATATCAACGCATACAACAAAGCGGCCGAGGACGACCGCAAGGAGCATGCGGGCGAGCAGGATTTCTACGCCAAACTGACCGGCGCGGTATGCGGCATCATCATGATGATAGCCACGCTGATTGGCCTGTGCTTGCTGTTCCTGAGCCCAGCTGCTCTGCGCGGTGATTGGTCGACCGGCGTTACAAGCATGTTCTGGGTCGCATGGCCTATCGGCGGCGTGCTGTGCGGAATCGCGGCCACCGCCATCCAACTGTTCAAGGATTATCGCGAGCGCTGATTGCGCGTCGCAAATTAGTTAGTTTCGCGTCGGGTCTTTCTGCAGCAGCAGGAAGACCAGCGCCGCGACGAGCAGGACGGCGATGGAGAGCACGCCGAACGAGGCGTTGCCGGTCAGGGACGTGGTGGTGGCTACCAGGAAGGTGCCGATGATTGAGGCGGTCTTAGGGAAGAAACAATAGTGAGACCGGGGAACCCTCGAAATCATTGGGGAATCATGGTGGCGATGCATGCGATTAACACATGTTGTTAACACAGATGTGGAATGAGGAGGCGCGTGAGGCTCGTGGTCTGCGACGCATGAGTGTGACCGTGAGCTCCCCAGCTGATGAGCGCAAAGGCAGAGATTGGTTTCACGCGGGATTGTCCCGATGTCAAGGTCATGATGCAAAAGCGTTAAGCATCCTACGGATTATATTGAGAAAAGAAGTCATTAGTAATACAATTGGCTTTGGAAAGGATTCATTATGAGCACTACCACTGTTCGCATGGATGATGATCTCAAAGCTGAAGTGAACGCCATTCTTGATTCCATGGGATTGAATTTCAATACGTTCGTGAATATGGCCAGCGTGCAGTTGGTGTCGCAGCGTCGTATTCCGTTCGAGGTGAAGGCGCCTGAACCCGTGCTGCCTCGCGCGGGACATGTTGCCGCCAATGGAGTTACGTACCGTGGGGTCGACGAACGGGGATATCCGGTGGTCGAAGTGCCGAACGCCATGGTGTTGAATCCAAGCCGGGGCGCCGATGGTGTTGCCGTACTGCCCAAGGCGTGGCGCGATGGCGAATAATCATGATATTCCGGAATTGATGCCGGTTCCGGAGCAATTGCATGTCTTCGACGTGTATCGCATGCAGGTGCGGTTCGATGATGATCCGACGAAATCACGCAACCATTATGTGGCCGCCATCGTCATACAAGCCGACGACGACGGTGGAGTGGCTGTGAAACTGACCAGCAATCCAACCTGGCATAGGGCGGGCGATGTGCAACTGCCCGAGTATGAGCATGCCGGGCTTATCCATCTGACGACCGCTCGCTGCGCGCAGCTAGTGCGGTTCCTCCGGTCGGATCTACAGGGATTCACCGGTAGATTGAGTCGGAATGATGCCATACGTGTGGCCAATGCGGTCGGCGAGGTAAAGCCTGAAGAACAGGTGTGGCTGTAATGCTGTTCTGCCGTCTAACTGGTTCGGGGTGCTCACTGTGAACCAGTGCGCAATTGCGATGGTCGGATGTCTTTCTACAGTCTGCTTATATGTGAAGGTTTTGTGGTCGACGTTGCGTCATATGTTGCTTGTGACGTTGCGTAATGCGGCATATTGCTTGGTGAAAGGAGGTTAGGCCATGTCGATGGACGATGAAACGGACAGCCGATACACCACAGGGGACATCGCCAAACTCACTGGTGTGAGTGTGCGAACCGTGCAGTACTACGACGCCAAAGGTCTGTTGATTCCCAATGAGATCAGCGACGGCGGCCGAAGGCTGTATGGGGCTGCAGAGGTCGAGCGGATGCGGGTCATCCTTTTTCTCAAAGGACTCGGCTTCAAGCTGGAGCGGATTCGCTCGATTCTGTCGGACGAGCGGCCGGAACGGGTGCTGGTTGATTTGCTGGATCAGCAGACGGCATCCTTGCAGTCGGGTATCGCCGAGCAGAAGCAACGTCTTGATGACTGCTTGCAGCTGCGCAAAGCACTGACGGTCTCGGCGTCTGACTTCGTATCGTCAACATTAACCGACATGGCAACCGTTATGAACACCACAACCACTCATTCCCTGCGCACCACATATTTGGTCATGCTGGCAATCGCATTGCCCGCGACTTTGTTGCAAATTGCATGCCTCGTCATCGGTGTGATGACAGACGTATGGTGGCCGCTGCCGGTCGCCGTTCTGCTGGCGATTGCGCTCGCCGTTGCGGCGACGAAGTACTATCGCTCCCGCGTGCAGTACCTATGTCCGGCTTGCCATGAGACCTTCCAGCCGGGTATGCGAGAGTTCGTATTCGCCGCACACACGCCCAAGACACGCAAGCTTACCTGCCCGCATTGCGGTCACAGGGGGCACTGCATGGAACTCAGCATCTGAAAGTTTCTGATTATAGCGTTCGATTCACCAACGGTAGTTGTCGCAGAATTTGCAACAACTACCGCCCTGTCAAAATATGTGCGTTGTGCAGGGCTAAATTGTTTCAGGTCGCGGCTCGGGCGGTAGGATCTGCCGTTTTATTGCTGCTTCGGCGTTCCTGTTGCTGATTGATGGGTGACATTACGCTTGCGTTGGGTCCTTCTGCAGGAGGAGGAACACGAACGCCAACACCAGCAGGATGGCGATGGAAAGCACGCCGAGGGAGGCGTTGCCGGTGATCGACGTGGTGGTGGCCACGAGGAACGTGCCCAGGATGCTCGCGGTCTTGCCGAAGATATCGTAGAAGCCGTAGTACTCGTTGGCGTGATCCTTGGGAATGATCTTGCCGTAGTACGAGCGGGAGAGCGCTTGGATGCCGCCCTGGAACATGCCGACCAGAATCGCCAGAATCCAGAACTCCGCGGCCGACTTCAGAAAGAACGCGGCAAAGAACACGATGCACATGTATGCCACGACTGCGGCCGTGATCATCGTCTTGCTGCCGAACCGGCCGGACAGTCGGCCGTACAGAATCGCGCAGGGGAAGGCCACGAACTGCGTGACCAGCAGCGCCACCACCAGCTGGGTGGAGTCGATGCCAAGCTCGGCACCGTAGGAGGTACTCATCGAAATCACCGTGTTCACGGCGTCGATGTAGAAGAAGAACGCGATCATGAACATCCACAACGGCTTGTTCTTCACGATCTTGCCGAATGTGCCCGCCAGCTCGCTGAACGTGCCGCGCACGGCCGAGCCCAGCTGGTCACGGGTGGCGCGATAGTGCACTTGGCGGTAGCTGGTAAGCAGCGGGATGGTGAATGCCACCCACCAGATGGCGGTGATGATGAACGAGGCGCGCGTGCAAGCCACCGTGGACCAGCCGAAGAGCGACGGGCCGCCGAAGATCAGCGCGATGCAGAAGATGAACGGCACGGTGGAGCCGATGTAGCCCCAGCCGTAGCCGTGCGAGGAGACCTTGTCCATGCGCTCGTTCGAGGTGGTGTCGATAAGCATCGAATCATAGAACGTGAGCGAGCCGTTCAGGCCGATGGTCGCCAGAATGTAGACGATGAGGAACGGCAGCCAGGTCAGCGGTAGGGCCATCGCGCAGCAGGTAACCACTCCGGTGCCGAAGAAACCGAGGAAGAACTTGATTTTCATGCCTTGCACGTCGGCGATGGAACCGAGCAGCGGCATAAGCAGCGCGATGACCAGCGATGCGATGGTTTGCGCATAACCCCAGGCGGACACGATGTTGCCGTCCGCCGGCATGAGTGATTTGGCGTAGATGGGGATGACTGCAGTGGAGAGCAGCACGAATGCCGAGTTGCCGACATCGTAGACGATCCACTTCTTCTCGCGGGCGGTCAACTTGCCGTTTGGCGGCACGGTGGATTGGCTCTCGGCCCCGGTGGGCTCGTGGATATTCGTGGAATTGGTCATGTCACTCCTCGGCAGTATTCAACTCAATCTATCGTAGGAGTGCTCAAAGCGGTAGAGGGCCCATTCAGCTGAACGGTACGTGAATAATGCTGGGCAAGGCCCGTACGAAAAACTCCCCTCAGCCGCAGGTGACTGAGGGGAGCCAGAGAAACACTATTCTCCAATCAGTGCAATGGCCTCATCATAATCAGGGCACTGCGGCACACCGTTGACGCTGTGCTGAATGGCAATTGAAGCCGCTGCGTTCGCGATTTTGACCGATTCGGCCAAGCTATGGCCCTCCGCCAACATCGCACACATCACACCGGTATGGCAGCCGCCGGCCGATCGAGTATGAATGGCCTTGGTGGGGTAGCCTTCAATGTGTGTCGTCTCGCCGCCCGGCTCGCGTATCCAGGCGCCGCGAGCGCCGACGCGCACCACCAATGGCGCGCGCAACGTGGCGCCCAGACCATCGCACAACTGATGCATGAAATCGTCAAGACCGCCGCCGATGGTCACCTTGCTGTCGTCGATCGGAGCGCCCAAGCGCTCGGCCAACGTCATGGCTTCCTGACGGTTGCAGGACCAGACTGGGCGCGCAAGCACCAGATCTTCGAGCATGTGGTCATTGACCAGGCGCAGCGTATTGGTGGGGTTGATGACCAGCGTGTAATCGCGCTTGGCGGGATCGGTGCCGGCCTTCAGCAGGAATCCGTCCACGCCGGTGGCTGTGTGGTCCATCAGCGTGTTGCCGCTGATATGTACCACGTCCTTAGCCTGCGGCTCGAGTGTGCTGAACGTATCGGCGTCACCGTGCGCTTCGGCGCCATAGGAGGCGATGAAGGTCTTCTTCGGGGAACCGGAGGTCAGCACCACACGGAAGCCGGAATCCTCATCAAGTCGATCCTGACCGATATGCGTGATGCCGTTGTCTTGGAACGACTGACGAATGAAGTGCGCCCACAGGCCGTTGCCCAAAATGCCGGCATGCTCGGTCGGCACACCCATGCGGCTGGCCGCTTGCAGCACTCGGTAGCTGCCTCCGATGGTGGGCTTCGGATGGTCGGCCACAGCGAATCCGCCCTGTTCCGGTATCTCGTCCACATCCAGCATGATGTCTACCCACACTTGGCCCAACGAGATCACGCTTGGCTCATGAGTGCCGATGCCTCGCCTGAGATTCAACATGACAACCTCCTTCGTTGTGAGTTGCGGTCGTAGTCGTAGCAATGGCAATGCGTATGCCGCGAATACGGGGAACCCCCTTCGTTCCCGTGCCATCTCTTATACCGAAATTATATGGGAGTTTGCTGGATGGGGAATAGACAAGGTGGCGTGTTGTATTGGATAATATGACTGTTCTGCCGGCGATTCGCGGACGGCGTAGCGCGCGGGATGGCGGCGAATAGAGGCTTCATACGAGCCTGATACAGAGCTTGCCGCGATGATGAGTCGGGCTATGATACACGCAAGAGTTGCGGTTGTCGGTATTGAGCTATATATTTGTGAAGTTGTGTGTTCGGCCTGCCGGGTAAAACCAGCGACCGGATACGTGAAAGACTTGACACATCAAGGTTTAAGGGAGTCCATCATGGCAGCTCGTTGCGCAGTGTGCGGCAAGGGACCGCAGACCGGTTTCACCGTTTCCCATTCGCACCGTCGTACCAAGCGTAGCTTCCGCCCGAACCTGCAGTCCGTGCGCACCACGATCGACGGCGAGAACACTCGCCTGCGCGTGTGCGGCAAATGCCTCAAGGCCGGCAAGGTTCAGCGCGTGGCCGCGTGAATCGCGTACTAACGTACTAACGTCTGCAAAACCCGCTTGAGCTTCGGCTCGGCGGGTTTTTGTTGTAGGTGATGCCGTTCGAGGGCTTACGGATAGAATGGAGCGCTATGAGTATCACCATGGACACCGCACTCGCTTCGTTGGTTCCTAACAAGCGCCGCGTGTCCGCGCTCAAATCGCTGGGCGTCACCACTGTGGGTGAAGCGCTCACCTATTATCCTTTCCGCGTCACTGAGCCTGTGCCGCTGCGCACGATTCGCGAGGCTGTTCCCGGCCAGACTATGGCATTCGCTGCCACCATACGGGATATGCGCGTAATACCAATGAACGCTCGCCGGGGTTATCGTCTTGAGGCCACGGTCGATGATGCTGCCTTCGCCCGGTCGCGCAATATGGCTGGCGGTCTTGCCCGGCTCACATTCTTCTCCTATCGCAAATCGTACGTCGATTGGGTGAGCACGCGATTGCGTGCTGGCACGACCGTGGTGGTCTCCGGTATGCCCAGCGAATATATGGGGCAGCTGCAGTTCACCCATCCGGACTTGCTCACCGTTGCACCTGCTGCATCCGGCACAGTGGCAGTGACCGGGAGAGGAGATCCCCCAACCGCATCGACTGCACGGGCAGGTGGTGGCGCCCCATACGCTGGCGCTTCATCTCAGTCCGCTCCGACGCTCAAATACGATGCCGATACCGTGCCCGATGCCCTGACTCGCGTCTGCCGTCCCCGGCCGATCTACCACGCCAGCTCACGCATCTCGTCCGAACATATTCACGAGACGATTCTGGGACTGCTGTGGATGATGGGTGCGCGCACATCATCTGTGCCTGAAAGCCAAAGCATGCCCGCCGAGCTCGTCGCGCCCTCCATCGACAACATCGCGGTGCAGGACGGCGAGGAATCCGAGTCCAAGGTTGCCACACTCGCCCAGTCCATCCCGGATATTCTGCCTAAATCCATACGCGCGGCCAAGGGCCTGCTTCACAGGGCGGAGGCGTTCTTGGCCATTCATGACCCGGACTCCACCGTGCGATTCAAAGAGGCCATTGAGACGTTGCGCTACGAGGAGGCGTTCGTCTCTCAGGCCTCGCTACTGAAGGCCCGCCAACATGCTCATAAGTCGTCTGCTCATCCGTGCCTGTTGAACGGCGATAATGAAACCGGCGCAGCCAGCACGATGGACGTAACTAATTTGCGTGATCGGTTCATCGCATCCTTGCCATTTGAACTGACTGCTGGTCAGCATCAGGTAGTTGAAGATATTGCCGCTGACTTGGCTCGTGACTGGCCTATGCAACGCCTGTTGCAGGGTGAAGTCGGATCCGGCAAAACCGTGGTGGCGCTCGCCGCCATGCTGCAAGTGGTCGGCGCGGGGTATCAGGCGGTGCTTGTGGCTCCTACTCAGGTGCTCGCCGAACAGCATTTTGAGACTATTGGCAAGATGGTCGCTGACCTCAATGTTCCTGTCACGTTGCTAACGGGCGGCATGAAACTCGCAGCCCGGCGTAAGGCTCTTGCTGCTGCGGCCAGTGGCGAGCCGGGCATTATCGTGGCTACGCATGCGGCGTTCTCCAAGACGTTCCAAGCACCACATCTGGCTTTGGTGGTCATTGATGAGCAGCACCGATTCGGTGTGGAACAGCGCGAAAGTCTCAATGCCAAAACCGATGACGGCACCACGCCGCATCTGCTGGTGATGACCGCAACGCCTATTCCGCGCACCGCCGCCATGACTTGGTTCGGCGATCTTGATATTTCCTGGCTCACTGAGCTGCCTGGTGGCCGCAAACCGATTCGCACGGTGGTGGTTAACGAAGCTGACGCGGGCACGATGGGGCGTATGTTCGCGCATATCCGTGCGCGTGTAGATGCAGGGGAGCGGGCCTATATCATCTGCCCGCGCATCGATACGGATGATGAAGATGACGGCGGCGTGTCGGCAGCGGATTCCGCGCGGCGTTCGCGAGGGCTTTCAGCGGGTTCAAGCGGGCGATCCAGTCGGGCGGCTTCTTCGCGGACATCCCGCGCATCGGCCGATGACATTGGCATTGATGATCCGTATGAGACTTTCGACGACAATGGTGAGACGGTAGTCCGCCCGCCGTTGCACTCGGTAGCCGAAATCGCAGATCGATTGCAGAAGCTCCCGCAGTTTGCCGGCATCCGTTTCGCCACATTGACCGGTCGAGACAAGGATGATGTCAAAACCCAAGTCATGGCTGACTTCGCCAGCGGCGAGACTCCGATTCTGGTCTCGACCACGGTGATTGAAGTTGGCGTGGACGTCAAGCAGGCCAGCTGCATAGTCATTTTCGATGCTGACCGGTATGGCCTGTCCCAGTTGCACCAACTGCGTGGTCGTGTGGGGCGCGGTGGCACCAATTCGTGGGCATTCCTCATCTCCCGTGCCGAGCCGGGCTCGCCCGCCGAGCAGCGCCTTGAGGTCATCCACAATTCGCTTGATGGGGTCGAAATCGCACAGGCCGACTTGGAATTCCGCGGTGCCGGCGACGTGTTGGGAGATGCCCAATCCGGTGGCAAGTCCAGTCTGAAGCTGTTGCGCGTGGTCAAGGACGCCGACATGATCGCCGACGCTCGTACCCGTGCTGAGCAGCTGCTCGAAGCCGACCCCGAACTGGCCGGCGAAGTCCAGCTTGCCGGAGCGGTCCTCGACTTTACCCGAGGCAACGAGACGTTTTTGACTTCCAGCTGAGGCCTTCTCGGTTTCGAGGGGCAGATACACCGGTTGCCCGGAAGTCTATCTCCGTTTCAAGGGGCTGGTGGCTGAGTAGACATGGACACAAAACGGCGGAATGACGTTATCGTTAGACCGTTTATACTCGATGTTTCGTGCTTGAGGAGCCCCTTGAAACGGAGATAGACCTCCTGAAATGCCCCAATCAGCCCCTCGAAGGCCAGATTGACGATTGTTGTGCCTTGATTGCCTCAATTATGAGAGATCCGCGGGGAAGCCGGCCGTCAGTCAGAATATTGCAAAGGCCGTATTAACGAGTTCGATGGTTCCGAGCAGCCGCTAGGCTGGTAGACATGCGCGTTATTTCTGGACGATTCAAGGGTGCGGCACTCGCCACCCCGAAAACCGGCACCCGGCCCACCACGGATCGCACCAAAGAGGCGATTTTCTCCCATCTTGATTCATGGGGTGTGCTGGGCGACGCCCGTGTGCTGGATTTGTTCGCCGGTACGGGCGCACTGGGCATCGAGGCATTGAGCCGCGGCGCACGTGAACTGGTGGCCGTGGAAAGTTCCCGACCTGCGGCGGCGCTTATCGCCAAGACGTTCGCGCAACTGCAGAAAAACCGTTCTTGGGACGCCTCGCTGAAAGCCCGTGTGCTCACTAAAAAGGCCGAGCAGGTGACTGGCGGTTTTGGCGAGCCGTTCGATGTGATTTTTATCGACCCGCCCTACGCTTACGGAACCGACGAATGCAACCAGCTTCTGGCCGACTTGGCGGCGGGCAGCGCCACTAACACCAACACGGTGATTATGCTCGAACGTTCGGTGCGATCGGAGGATCCGCAGGCCCCTGAGGGTTGGAAAATCACCGAAAGTCGCAACTACGGCGAAACCGCTGTGTTCTATATTGAGGCGATTGAGCCGGAGGCGTAGCCTACTCCAACTTGCGCGGGTGGGCGGCGGAGACCTCCCAACCCAAAGCCATCAGGGTCTTGCGGTCGGCCTTATCCAACGCCTTGCAATCCAGCGCCGCAATCAAATCCGGGCGAATCTCGGCGGTGCGGGCCAGCGCCTCATCGCGGCGGTAGCGATTCACCTTGCCATGATCTCCGGAAAGCAGCACATTCGGTACGGCGATATCGCGCCATACGGCCGGCTTGGTGTACTGATGGTGTTCCAACAGCGCACCCTCGCCGGTGTAGGACTCTTCGACAATGGAATCCGGGTTGCCCATGAAGCCCGGCATAAGGCGGGTAATGGCCTCCAGCATCACCGAAACCGCTACTTCGCCGCCGTTGAGCACATAATCGCCAATGGAATACTCGCGCACATCGATGCCCTGCGAACGGTAGTAGTCGGGAATGCGCGCATCGTACCCCTCGTACCGGCCGCAGCCGAACAGCAGATGCTTGGCATGACTGAGTTCCGTGGCGTCGCGCTGAGTGAACAGCGGGGCCGACGGGTTCGGGAAGATGAGCACTGGTGCGCTTAGCTGGGCGGACATGTCACTTTCGGCAGGAGAGCCGTCAGAAGAAACGGGAACGTTGACGGATGCCGATTGCGTGTTGGCAGCGGAGACCGGATCGTCGGATTGGTTCGTATCGGCGTCAGAGTCAGCTGCAATACCTGGAGCTGGGACCGAGTCAGACTGCTGCGAAAGTCCCAGCAGCTCATCCAGACATTCGCCCCACACTTCGGGCTTCATCACCATGCCGGCGCCGCCGCCCACCGGCGTATCGTCCACCGAATGATGCACGTCGTGGGTCCAGTCGCGCAGATTGTGCGCCTTGATCTCCAACAGCCCCTTGGCCTGGGCCTTGCCCATCAGGCTCAGGTTCATCACCTCAAAATACTCGGGAAACACGCTCACGATATCGATTTTCATGTTCCCCAGCCTAACGGTAGCCCCGCCCGCATTACACGGCCACCACTACACTATTGCGGTGATGAATACGACGATGAGAATCCCCACACGCAAGAAGCCCGAAGTGCTGTCTCCGGCCGGCAACTTGCGCGGCCTGAAAACTGCGGTCGATTATGGTGCCGACGCCGTCTACTGCGGCGGCAAAGCGTTCGGCATGCGCTCGGCCCCCAAAAACCTGAGTCTTGAGGACTTCGAGGAGGGCTCGCGCTACGCCCATGAGCGCGGCGCCCGCGTGTATGTGACGTGCAATGTGCTGCCACGTAACAACGAGATCGAAGCCATGCGCGGATACATCGGCCAGCTCAAAGACACCGGCGTGGATGCGCTCATCGTCTCCGATATCGGCGTAATGATGATGGCCCGCCAAGTGGCTCCGAACCTCGAACTGCATGTTTCCACCCAAGCGGGTGTGACCAACTACCAGGCCGCCAACGCGTTCTATGAGCTCGGTGCTCGCCGTGTGGTGCTGGCCCGCGAGATGGACTTGCAGGCTGTGCGCGATATCCGCGCCAACATTCCCGATGACCTTGACATTGAATGCTTCGTGCACGGCGCCATGTGCATGGCGTTCTCCGGTCGGTGCCTGTTCTCCAACTACCTGACCGGCCGTGACGGCAACCACGGCGAATGCGCCCAGCCCTGCCGCTGGAAGTACTCGATTGTGGAGGAGAAACGCCCCGGACAGTACTTCCCGATCGAGCAGACAGAAAACGGCGCCTACCTGTTCAACTCACAGGACATGAACATGTTGGGCCACCTCGACGATCTGATCGATTCCGGCGCCACCAGCCTCAAAATCGAAGGCCGTGCGAAAAGCGCCTACTACATCGCCGCGATGACCAACGCCTACAAGACCGCCGTCAACGAATACATGATTCAGCGCGGTTTTGAAGATGCTGACGGCAATATCTTGCTGCCGTTCCACGACCGCGTGATCCGCCCGTCCGACCCTGATTACGGCCAGGGAACCGAAGATCAGGTAATGCGCAATGCCGACGCCGCATTCGCCGGTGTGGCCGATGAGGGATACAACACGACCGATGCGCCGGAGCCCGACGGCATGAGTTCGCATGCCCGTTCCACGCGGCGCAAATCCAACACCGCAATCGAACAGATTGAGACCGACTGGAAGCATGCCGCCGTCCGCCCGGCCCCGCACGTCGAACTGCCCGAATGGCTGCTCGAAGAAACCGACAAAGTGGCGCACCGCGACTACTCCACCGGCTTCTACTACCCCGAGCACAAAGTCACGCAGAACACTGACCGCTCCGCCTATTTCCGTTCCTGGCTGGTAGTCGGAGAAGTGCTCAGCTGGAGTGCAGACGAAGGCGGCCGCGTCACACTGATGAGCCGCAACAAAATCGAACCCGGCCAGCAAGTCGAATTCCTCCTGCCCGGTGAGCGTCCGCTGGCATACATTGTGCCGGAAGACGGTCTGCGTGATGCAGACGGCACACCGGTGCCCGCCATCAATAATCCGGCGCATGTGTTTTCGATGCCTTGCCCGCATCAGGTGCCCATCAACGCCGCCATCCGTTCGCGTACCAAGAAGCCCACCCTCAAAGCCGAATAAAGGAACGAACATGCCTGAATATAGTGACGAAATTCTCGACTCCAACCAGATCAGCTCCACTGATAAGGAGGGTCGCCCGATTCCGGTGACTATTCCGATTGCGCTAGCTCCCGGTATCACGGTGGTTTACACCACGCGGCTGGGAGGGCTGAGCGCCGGTGATTACGGCAATCTGAACCTCGGTGGCAAATCCGGCGACAATCCACAGGCCGTGATGTCGAACCGCATTGCCTTGTCTGAAGCAGTGCATGCACGCCTGTCGCTGGTCTCGCAGGTGCATTCCGGCGTGGCTGTGGATGTGGATGATTCCTTCGTTGTCAACACCCCATTTGGTTTCGATGTATCCGGCACCCACCGGAGTGTGGAGGAATATCAGACGGGTCGTGGCATGGAGACCGATGCCGATGGTCGTAAGCACGAGCCGACCGAACCCACTGGGTCAGCTGAGAATGTGTCGCAGGTCATCGAGGCAGACGGGCAAGTCACCTCACAATCCGGCATCGCCCTGGGTATGTTCGCGGCTGACTGCCTGCCGGTGCTCCTCGCTGACCCGGTCACCGGCGTCATCGGCGCGGCTCATTGCGGACGGCGTGGCCTTGAACGCGGCATCATCGAATCCACCGTGGAACTGATGAAGCTCAAGGGGGCCGATCCGACGAACATCATTGCTACACTCGGCCCGCGTATCTGCGGTGATTGCTACGAGGTGGGCGATGAGGTCGCCGACCAGTTCGTCAAGCGTTTCCCGTTGACCAAAACGCAGACACGCTTCGGCGGTGCCGGCATTGATATCGCCGAAGCCGCAATGATTGACCTCGCCTTTGCCGGTGTCCATCAGGTGGTTGATTCCATGCCGCGCGTCCATGCTGCGACCGAATACCTCGAGGCGGATCCTGAACTTGCTGAACTGTGCCGCACCGACGGTGAGGGGCCGGCCGAGCTTGCGGAGCGCATCGGCAACATCAACCACAGTATGTGCACGCTCGAGAATCCGCTATGGTACTCCCACCGCCGTGCCTCGCTTGCCAACAAAGCCCATGAAGGCCGCTTGCTGGCTCTCATCGTGCGGCAATAGCGGGCACATTCCGTGGAGAAAGCTGTGAGGCAGGTCACGAACGGCCGGACCTCCCCTTACGGTGGTGGCTATGACTGAGAGAGACTCCGATATTCCTGAAACCGCAGCCGCCCGACCCGCACAGACCGCGCCGGTGGTGGCCGTGGTGCTGGCGGCCGGCTTCGGTACCCGCTTTGACCCCGACAACCCCAAGCAGCTTGTCTCTGTGGGCGGCAAGCCCATCGTGTGCTGGAGCATCGAGGCGTTCGAGCATTGCGGGCGTGTCAGTGACATCGTGGTGGTGGTCAATCCCAAGGTACGTTCGGCGGTCGAATCACTGATTGACGATATGGGATACACCAAAGTGCGCGTGATTATCGACGGTGGCGCCGAACGTGTGGACAGCACCGCCGCCGCGCTTGACACGTTGGCGGCCGCCGGTATTCCCGATGATGCCAAGATCCTGATTCATGATGCCGTCCGACCGTTTGTGGAGCAGTCCTCCATCGAGGGGTCGATTGACGCGCTCGACCAGTTCACCGCCGCAACAGTGGCATATGCTTCCACTGATACAGTGCTGCTGACCGAGGATCTCGGCGATGTGAAAGTGGTCAAATCGGTGCCGGACCGCCCGAACACGTTCCGTGCGCAGACACCGCAGTCGTTCCGATTCGCCACGATTCGCCGTGCATACGAACTGGCCGCATCCGACCCGGATTTCCACCCCACCGATGACACTCGGGTAGTGGTCGACTATCTGCCTGACGAGCCGGTTGCCATCGTGTCCGGCAGCGAGACGAATCTCAAAATCACCACGCTGGAAGATGTGCCCACCGCCGAACATATCGCCGAGGAAATTCAGGGACGCGATCCCAAGGAAGAGGCGCGCGCCCGCATGCATGCGCTCCTCGCCCAAGCCGCAGGTCAGATGCGCTGACCTCCCCAAACCCGTGAAGAGATATTAGACTTACCAATATGCGTGAACTCAATGTTGTGATTTCCGGATTCGACCACTATGACGGTGTGGACGTTAATCCGGCTATCGAGGTGCCCAAGGCCATTGCCGAGCAGGGTTTGGGGCCTGCCTCCAGTCCGGACGACCCGTTGGATCAGGTTGAGGTGACCATTCATGTGGTCAGCATTCCGGTGAGTTTCGCCAAAGCCTGGCCCACACTCAAAGAGACCATCGAGGCCACGAGGCCTGACATTGTCATCGCCACTGGGCTCAAGCATTCGGCCCGTGGTGTGATGCTGGAACGCTGCGCCACCAATTTGATGGATACGGCCAAACCTGACGCCGACAATGTGACTCCGCGTCGCGAGCCCATCGATCCCGACGGCCCGGCCGCTTACTGGACGCGTCTGCCATTGCGCTCGATTTTGAATGACTTTGCCGACGATTCGATTCCGGCCACCTTAAGCTCTGATGCCGGCACATTCGTATGCAACTCGCTGTTCTACAATTTGCTCAATTGGACCGCCACTCAGGAACGTGTGCTGGGAGGATTCGTGAGCTTCCCATTGGTAGGGCCGGCGCATTCCAGCCAGAACGGATTGCCGCTGGAACAGCAGATTGCCGCTGGGCGAGACGTGGTGCGCGAGGCTGTGCGCTACTATCTCAAGCCCTCCAGCTCCGATATCCTCATTGCCTGAGTCTCACCCCGACGCACCAAAACCGAACACGTTTCGCACGCATTGTAACGATGTTCGCCGTCCCCAGCTTCGGCATGCTTCCATGCGCTACAGTGCTTGAGGACGAGCCAAGTTGCGTATGTGAAAGGACGGACAGACATGGTGGACCGTTTCCCGGTGGTGCTGCGAGGATACGATAAAGAGAAGGTGGACGCGGCATTCGAGGTTGCCCAAGATAGCGTGAACGAGGCCCATCGCACGCTGGCCAACATGCGAGAGCAGATTGCCGCGGATGATGATCGCATTCTGCAATTGCAGGCCCAATTGCAGGAGGAGCGCAATAAGAAGTCGCAGGGCAACACGTTCGCGTCGCTCGGCGCCAACGCTCAGCAGATGCTTGCTTCCGCCGAGCAGACCAGTTCCGAGCTGCTCGAACGCGCCAAGCAGGACGCCTCCTCCACGCGCATGACCGCGCAAGCTCAAGCCGAGACGTTGATTAACAACGCTAAGTTGGACGCGCAGCACATTGTGGATGATGCCAATGCCAAGGCTGCTTCCATCCTGCAGGATGCCAACAATCAGGCTGAATCAATCACCACTGCCGCCAACGAGGATGCCGCCCAGCTGCGCGCTGAGACCGCCAAGAACGTCACCGAGCAGCGTCAGACCGTTGAACTTGAGCTCAGCAACACCCGTGAGGAACACGATAAGAAGCTTGCCTCCGAACGCTCTACGCAAGAGCGCGAAATCGCCGAGATGAGGGCCGAAGCGGCCAGGCAGACCGCCGAGCTGCGCAAGAACGCCAACGAGGAAATCGCCAAGCTCAAGTCCGATTCCAATGACCAGATCGAAGCGGCGCTCGCCGATGCCAACAAGAAGCTGGCCGATGTACGCGAGCAGGTGTCCAAGATGATGACCGAGGCCCAGCGCAAGGCCGGCGAGATCACCGATACTGCCAAGGCCAAGGCTCAGGAGATCACCGACGAGGCCGAGGTCAACCGCACCAACACGATGAGCCAGGTCACTGCCGAGGTCGAACAGATTCGTGCCGACATTGCCGCTCAGCAGGATGAGGCCACCAAGAAAGTCAACGAGTTGCTCGCCAACCTCGAGGAGCGCCGTACTGCCGCCAAGCAGGAGGCCGATGAACTGGTTGGCCAGGCGAAGAACACCCGTGAAGAGGCCGACTCCTATGCGGCCGATAAGCGTAAGGAGGCCGACGAACAGGCGGCTGAGATCGTGCGCAAGGCAGGTGAGGACGCCGACAATCAGATTCAGGAGCGTCGTAACGCGGCTCAAAGCGAGCTTGACGGGCTGGCCAAGCGCATTGCCGAATTGCAGTCGCGTGAGGCCACTATTACCCAGCGCGTTTCCGAACTGCGTGCGATGTTCGCCCAGGCATTCTCCGGCTTCGGTCTCAGCGCCGATAATTCTGGCGATGCCGCTGCCTCGCTGCCGGTGGTCAACCCGGTTCCGGAACAGCAGCAGGAATCGGATGACGAACAGGCGCAGCCTGATGGCGCCGAAACCGATGGACAAAGCGCCGAACAGGGCGACGAGGCCGGCCAGTCGGAACCGTCTGAGCCCGAGACTGAATGACAAGCCATCGATTAGACTACTAACGGCAAGATATACGGCACCTGTGCTCTGCGCCAGGTGCCGTAATCGTTGTGAACATTGCGCCACAAGCGTACCGAACCCAAAGAAGGAATAGACATGAGTGAATTGACGCCTTTGACTGGCGAAGCGCTGAACACTCTGCGCAGCGAATTTGACGCCGACGGCACCAGCCGCCTGGCCATGAACGCGGTGACCGCCGCTGGAATCGACAAGGTGGCCCGCAACTATGATCGCGCCCGTCTGCTGCAGCGTCGCTTCTCCACCACTGTGGATAACGGCGAGGCCACCCATCAGGATCGTTCCGGCCGCTGCTGGTTGTTCAGTTCCCTGAACGTGGCCCGCTTCATCGCCAAGAAGAACATGAACTTGAAGGAGTTCGAGTTCTCCCAGAACTACGCGATGTACTACGACAAGCTGGAGCGCGTCAACTACTTCCTCAAGGATGTGGCAGCTCTGGTGGAGGCCGGCGATCCTGCTGACTCCCGCCTGATCCAGCACCTGCTCGCCGACGTGATGGGCGACGGCGGCCAGTGGACCATGGCCATGAACGTGTACAAGAAGTACGGTGCCGTGCCCAAGGATCTGTTCCCGGAGACCGAATCCTCCAAGAACACCGGCGAGATGAACACCCAGCTTCGTCACCTGCTGCACACCGCCGTGGCGCACATGTACGCTGCCGAAGGCGACACCGCCAAGGTCGAGCAGATCATTGCCGAGACCACTGCTGCTGGCCACCGTATCCTGACCATCCACCTGGGCGAGCCGCCGGTCTCCTTCGACTGGGAGTGGACTGACGCGGACGGCGAATTCCACCGCGACGGCGAGATTACGCCGGTCGAGTTCTGGAAGAAGTACGTGGGGCCTGCCGGTCTTGAGGACTACGTGTGCCTGGTGGATGACCCGCGCGCCGAGCACGCCAAGGGCAAGAAGATCGGTATTGAGCACCTCGGCAACGTGGCCGGCGGCGACGCCACCGAGTACCTCAACGTGCCGAACCAGTTCATGAAGGACTGCGTCAAGCAGATTCTGGTCGAGCAGGGCATTCCGGTGTGGTTCGGTGCCGACTGCCACCCGTTCATGGATCGTGAATCCGGCGCTTGGGCCACCGATCTGTTCGAGTACGGCAAGGTATACGACGTAGACTTCGACCTCGATAAGGAAGCCCGCGTACGCTTCGGCGATTCCGCCATGAACCACGCCATGGCATTCGCCGGCGTGGACGTTGCCGACGATGGCACCACCCGCCGCTGGCGCGTGGAGAACTCCTGGGGCGCCAAGATCGCCGACAAGGGCTACTTCACCATGTCCGACGACTGGTTCACTGAGTACGTCTACGAGGTCGCCGTCCCGAAGAGCATGCTCCCAGCCGAATACCAGAAGGCTTTAGAAGAGCCCGCCACCATGCTTCCGGCTTGGGATCCGATGGGCGCATTGGCCAAGTAGCACGCGAAGCGGGCGGCGGCCAATGTGAGAAGCCGGAAATAGAAAACTGTCCAGTGGACTGTTTTCCCGGCTTCTCGGCCAGCAGGACGGAGCTGAAAGGCGAGTCCGTAATTGTGGGGCTCGGAGAGCGCGAGCATAAACAAACTGCTATAGTTAGGCCTTCGTGCAACACGCACGGAGGCCTAACTTATAGTCGTAGAAGAAGAAAGGAGTCGAGCAATGGCAGCACTGCGTGGCCCTGATAGTTCAGAGGACGAACGTCGTTTGGGGGAGCAAGCGGTCTTTCCCGAGACAGTGGATGTCAATATTCGCCAGCTCGACCCCATTCCCGCACCTCGCGCCTTCCTCAAGGAGCAGCCGCTCACCGATGAGATGAGCGAGCTCGTGCTTCACTCCCGTCAGGAGATTCGTGACGTGCTCAATGGTCGCGACGACCGCTTGCTGGTCATTGTGGGCCCCTGCTCTATTCATGATCCCAAGGCCGCGCACGAATACGCCGAAAAGCTTGCCGCCGTCAAGCGTGAGCTCGAAGACCGTCTCGTCATCGTGATGCGCGTGTACTTCGAGAAGCCGCGTACCACCATCGGTTGGAAGGGCTTGATCAACGATCCTGATCTGGATGGCCGCTTCAATATTCGCAAAGGCATGTGGTTGGCCCGCAAGGTGCTCACCGACGTGCTGAGCCTCGGTCTGCCCACGGCCACTGAATGGCTCGATCCCATCACTCCGCAGTACATCTGCGACGCGATCAGCTGGGGTGCCATCGGCGCGCGCAATACCGAAAGCCAGGTTCACCGCGAACTCGCTTCTGGCCTATCCATGCCGGTGGGCTTCAAGAACTCCACCGACGGCTCCATCAAGGCCGCCGCTGATTCTTGCTATGCCGCAGGATTTGAGCACCACTTCCTATCCATCAATCTTGATGGCCGTGTGATTTCCGCCGAGACCAAAGGTAACCCGGACTGCCATCTGGTGCTGCGCGGCTCCAGCCATGGTCCGAACTATGATGCCGCATCCGTGCGTCAGGCGCTCGAGGATCTGAAGGCATCCAAGGCGTCCGGCCCCAGCCAGCATGGCCTCGTCATTGATGCCGCCCATGGCAACTGCGGCAAGGATGAGAATCGTGAAGCCGGGGTCATCGAAGAGATTGCCGAACGTTTGGCGGCCGGCGAACAGGGCATCACCGGTGTGATGATGGAAAGCTTCCTGGTGGGAGGCCATCAGAAGCCGGCCCCGCTCGATCAACTGGTGTACGGTCAGTCCGTCACCGATTCCTGCGTGCCGTGGGATCGCACCAACGAGCTTTTGCGCACGCTGGCCGACGCCGTCACGACTCGCCGCGCGCTCCATCGCTGACAATCTGGGTTTGTTCCCGTGACACCCTATCCTTGGGAAAGATAATAATCCAAGGAGAGATGTTATGCAGCAGCAGGATGGCAGCGCCACGGCCACGCACCCGTTGCAGGTCGGCCCGCAGCCGTTGAATACGCCGGAGGAGCTTCGCGCGATTCGTCAGGCCATGGGAGAGGGCAAGAACCCGCTCATCGCCACGGACGTGCCGCGCTGGGAGGACCAGGTAGGTGTCAGCCGCATCATCAACCGCAGGGTGCTGGAGCTTGAGCCGCTGCCCACGCCGGCTCAGGTACTTGCCGAACTTCCTCTGACCGATAAGGCTCAGGAGATTGTCGCCTATTCGCGCGACGAAATTCGTGCATGTCTGTACGGTCAAGATGACCGGCTGCTGGTCATCGTTGGCCCTTGCTCGGTTCATGACCCGCAGGCGGCGCTTGACTATGCTCATCGATTGGCTGCGCTGAAGGATGAGCTCGGCGAGCAGCTGCTTATCGTCATGCGCGTGTACTTTGAAAAGCCACGTACCACCGTCGGGTGGAAGGGCCTGATCAACGATCCGGATATCGACGGCAGCCACAACATCAAGAAGGGCCTGTTGCTGGCGCGCAAGACTTTGCTCGGCGTATTGGATGAGGGCTTGGCCGCTGCCACGGAATTTCTGGAGCCTACTAGCCCGCAGTTCATCTCGGACGCGGTGAGCTGGGGTGCCATCGGCGCGCGCAACACGGAAAGCCAGATTCACCGACAGCTAGCCAGCGGCCTGTCCATGCCGGTGGGCTTCAAGAACGCCACTGATGGCTCGGTCAAGGCCGCCGTGAACGGTTGCTTCGCCGCTGCCCAACAGCACACGTTCTTCGGCATTGACCACTTGGGCCGTGCCTGTGCAGTCGAGACACTCGGCAACCCGGATTGCCATGTGGTGTTGCGTGGTTCCGCGTACGGCCCGAACTACGATGCCGAATCCGTGGCTAAGGCCATGGGTGACGTGCGTGCCGAAATGCCCGCCGAATCGGCTGCGTCCCATGGCCTTATCATCGATTGCTCGCATGGCAATTCCGGCAAGGATGAGCATCGACAGGCCGAAGTAGTGCGCAATATCGCCGGTCGAATTGCGGCTGGGGAACAAGGCATCACCGGTATCATGATGGAAAGCTTCATTGAGGGCGGCAATCAGAAGGCCGCGCCACTGGACCAGCTGGTGTACGGCAAGTCGATTACCGACAAATGCATTAGCTGGCCGGACACCGAGGCGCTACTGCGCGAACTTGCCGAAGCCGTGGCGACGCGGCGGTGGCACTGAGCCATTTATGCCCCCGCTAGCGGGGGCTGGCTCGCGAAGCGAGACTGGGGGTGGTTTGAGCGAGACACCTTAACGACCACCCCAGTCGACTACGTCGACAGCCCCCGCCAGCGGGAGCCTGTATGAAAGGAACTTACGTATGGGTATGAAGACCGTGGCTATTATCGGCGCGCTGGACGAGGAAGTGGCGCTGATTGCCAAATCGCTCACGCACGTGACCCACACCGCCAAGGGCAGCCTTGACATCGTCTCCGGCACCGTGGATTCTTTTGGATCCGACGTGATTAAGGTCGCCGCAACGGTAGGCGGTATGGGGCTGGTCAATGCAGCCGCCACCACGCAGCTGCTGATTGACGAGTTCGCTCCGGATGCCGTGATTTTCACCGGCATTGCCGGCAACCTCAACACCCATCTGCATATCAATGACGTGGTGCTCGGCGGCACCTTGCGCTACCTCGACACCGACATGCGACTCGTGGGCCAGTGGAAGCCCGGCACTGCCGATGCCCCGGTTGAGGAATTCCACTCCGACGACCACCTGCTGGAGGTTGCTGACGCGGCGCTTGCCGAGGCCGGCATCACCCACATCGTGGGTATCATCGCCTCCGGCAATTACTTTGTGGACACGCCTGAAAAGGTCGAGGAAGTCGTCCGTCTTACCGGTGCTGATGCCGTGGAAATGGAAGGTGCCGCAGTGGCCCAGGTGGCCGCCCGCAATGACGTGCCTGCTCTGGTGGTTCGCGCGCTTTCTGACAATGCCGACACCGACTATGAGGTGTTCAAGGAATTCGACATCTCCGAATATGCCGATACCGCCGCCCGTCTCGCCGTCGATATCGTCAAGCGTCTGTAGGGGCGTTAGGCAGTCCGACCCATAAGACGCGTTCACTATGTGAACGCTCTCAAGCCCTCGGCTCATCAGCTGAGCCATACTCAGTGTGCGGCACAGCGATGTGTGGGGGTTCATCGCTGGGGCCACAAGTCATAACCAGTCTTTCTCCCGCATGCCGGTCGCTGTGCTCAATTCTTTGAGCGATGGCAACACTGTCGCGAAGCGTTGAACATGCAATGCATGTGCTGCGTTGAGGTTTATGCGCAGCGTGAGGAGAGAAAAAGGATTATGCCTGCAAGTACAACTGCGGCCGTGACGGAACCCGTGAAGAAGGATTCGGTTCCTGAGATCATCGCCGCTTCGATGGTGGGTACTGCCATCGAGTTCTATGACAACTACTGTTACTCCATCGCAGCCGCCAGCTACTTCGGCGCGATCTTCTTCGCCAACGTCACCAATCCGGCACTGGCTCAGATTATGGCGTTCACCACATTCGCTGTCTCCTTCCTGGCTCGTCCGTTCGGCTCCATGCTGTTCGGTCACTTCGGTGACAAGATGGGCCGCAAGAAGACGCTGGTGATTGCTTTGCTGACCATGGGTATCGCCACCTTCCTGGTGGGCTGCCTGCCCGGTTATGAGCAGGTCGGCGGCGTGTCTGTTGTCATCCTGTGTGTGTGCCGTGCATGCCAGGGTGTGGGCCTCGCCGGCGAATGGTCCGGCGCCGCTCTGGTGGCCACCGAGAACGCTCCGGCTTCCAAGCGCGCCCTTTACGGTTCCTTCCCGAACCTCGGCGCCCCGATCGGCTTCTTCTGCGCGTACGGCCTGAACCTGCTGCTCACCACTCATCTTGGTCAGGAGCAGATGGGCGCCTGGGGCTGGCGTAT
Organism: Bifidobacterium breve DSM 20213 = JCM 1192; assembly: GCF_001025175.1. NCBI lineage: Bacteria > Bacillati > Actinomycetota > Actinomycetes > Bifidobacteriales > Bifidobacteriaceae > Bifidobacterium > Bifidobacterium breve. The sequence goes on along the minus strand of NZ_AP012324.1, from coordinate 1,962,607 downwards.
TCCGTTCCTTGCTTCCGTTGTGCTGGTCATCATCGGCCTCTACGTGCGTGCTCGTATGTCTGAGACTCCGGTGTTCCAGAAGGCTTCCGAAGAAAAGCGCACCTCCAAGCACCCGCTGCGCGACCTGCTGCCGTACTGGAAGGAAGTCGTGCTTGGCACTGTGGCCATGGGCATCACCTACACGCTGTTCTACGTGCTTGGTACTTGGTCGCTGTCTTACGGCGTTAAGGGTTTGGGCTTCCAGCAGAGCGAATACCTGCTGCTGCAAATGGTCTCCGTGGTGTTCTTCGCCATCTTCATCGTGGTTTCCTGCGTGTACGCCGACAAGGTGGGCCGCAAGAAGGTGCTTCTTGCCGTGACTGCCGCCACGCTGGTGTTCAGCTTCTTCACCCCGTTCCTGCTGGTGCACTCCGCCGCACATATTCTCGTGTTCCTCTGCATCGGCTTCGTGCTCATGGGCGGTCTGTTCGGACCTTGCGGTGCTTACCTGCCTGAGCTGTTCCCGGTCCACGTGCGTTACTCCGGCGCTGGCCTGAGCTACAACCTCGCCGCCATCTTCGGTGGCGCGTTCGCCCCGACCATCGCCCAGGCGCTGGTCAACTCCAAGTTCGGCGTTGCCGGTGTGGGTTGGTACATGGCCATCATGGCGGCTCTCGCCCTGCTTGCTCTGTTCCTGATCAAGGAAGGCAAGGACAAGGACTACGAGCTGTAAATTGCTCCCGATGTTGTGCTCCCGCTGGCTCCCGTCAGCGGGAGCTTTGCTATATTCGCCCTGCCAAAAATGAACAATAGGCGAACTTACGTAGTTTGGGCACTAAGCTACGTCTTGCACGTTTTACTCTGGAAACCATGGATATCTGGCAGATCATCGTGTTTGTGGTGCTTGCCGCGCTGGTAGTGGCGTGGGTGGCCATTATCGCTTATAACAAGGGCCGTGTTTCCGGGCGTGTGTCCGCCGAACAAGCTGCAGCATCTGACGAGACCGCACTGTGTCTGTTTGGCGACGATGTTCCCGTACGTCCTACGGAGCGTCGATTGGTTGAAGTGCTGCCCGAAGCGTTAATTGTCACCGACCGTAATGGTCGAGTGCAATATGCCAGCCCCGGTTCGGTGCCGTTTGGCTTGGTTTCCGGCAACCGGCTCAACTCTCGCGAAGTGGAAGATATTCTGACCCAAGCCGCCACCGACGGCGGTGTGCGAGAGCGCGAAGTGCAGATGCCGGTCAATCGTAGCGTCTTCCCCTCCTCAAACGGCCGGGGGCTTGAAGCGGGGCAGTCGATGCCATCCAACATGCTGTATTTGCGCGTGCGCATTGGCGATATTGGCGATGACCTGTACGCCATCTTTATCAATGACATGTCCGAACAGCGTCGGTTCGAGGCGGTTCGGCGCGACTTTGTTACCAACGTGTCCCACGAGCTGAAAACTCCGGCCGGCGCGATCTCGCTGCTTGCCGAGACTGTGACCGATGCCGCCGACGATCCGGACGCCGTGCGCTATTTCTCCGGTCGTATTTCCAAGGAATCCGCGCGTTTGACCGAATTGGTGCGTCGCCTCATCGATTTGCAGAAGGCGCAATCTTCCGAAGGTAGCGTGATTGATGTCAAGCGCATTTCCGCGCTTGCTGTAGCCCGCGCGGCCATCAATGACAATCAGGTGCAGGCCGATGCCCGCTATATTGATATTCGTCTTAATGTCAACGGCAAACCCGTGCCGATTTCGGCTGGCGAAGGCGATGATGAGCCGAGCGAAACAGAGCTGATGATTATGGCTGATGCGGATGCCATGCAAACCGCTGTCAAGAATCTGGTCGAGAATGCCATTCACTACTCGCCTGAGCACACGACTGTGGCGGTCGGTGTGGGGGAGCGCGATGGCAAAGTGACCATTCGCGTGGTCGATCAGGGTATTGGCATTCCCGAGAAGTCATTGGATCGCGTTTTTGAACGGTTCTACCGCGTTGACCCAGCCCGCTCGCGAGAAACCGGTGGCTCGGGCTTGGGCCTGGCCATTACCAAACATTGCGTGCAGGAGAATGGTGGCCGGATCTCGGTGTGGTCACGCAAGGGCGAGGGCTCCACGTTCACCATCGAGCTGCCGGCCGCTCCTGCAGATGAGGAACCTACCGCCGTGCAGGGCGCGTAGCGCGTATCCGCAATTACGTACTTCCAGGAAACAACAGGGTAATGGAGAACTCATGGTTACGATAGTGTCTGATACTTTTGCACCGATGCGTACGGGAACATATCCAAGAAAGGCCACTATGACGCGCATTCTCATCGTCGAAGACGAGGAATCCTACCGCGAGCCGCTGGTGTACCAGCTCACACGCGAGGGGTATGACGTGTCCGCTGCTGCCACCGGTGAGGAAGGTCTGGAGCTGTTCACCAAGGGAGGCATTGACTTGGTGCTGCTTGATCTGATGCTGCCGGGCATCGACGGCACCGCACTGTGCCGCCGTATCCGCGAGCAAAGCCGCGTGCCGATTATCATGCTCACCGCCAAAAGTGCGGAGATTGATAAGGTCGTAGGCCTGGAGATTGGCGCCGATGATTATGTGACCAAGCCGTATTCGTTCCGCGAGCTGCTGGCTCGTATCCGTGCGGTGATGCGCCGCAATCAGGCCACGGCGCAGGCTTCCGGCACGGTGGACGACGATATTCCGCTGGTGTGCGGCGACATTGCCATGCAGGTCGGCCAGCACCAGGTCACGGTGCGCGGCGAAACCGTGTTCTTCCCGCTGAAGGAATTCGAGCTGCTCGAATACCTGATGCAGAACAAGGGCCGTGTGATGACCCGGCATCAGCTGATTGACCGCATTTGGGGATCGGATTATGTGGGCGATACCAAGACGCTCGATGTGCACGTCAAGCGCGTGCGCTCCAAAATCGAGGAAGACCCGGCACACCCCAAGTATTTGACCACCGTGCGCGGGCTTGGCTACAAGATCGACGCCCCGGTGGAGTAAAGGGCGTTTGCCGGATGATGAAAGGCGACCTTTCGAGGTCGCCTTTTCGTATGATGGCCTCTTTCCCGCGAAGGGTCAGGGTGATAAAAACTACGTAGCGGTTAGGTGACCCACAAACATCCAACTGTTCATCTTCTGTTTACTGATTTCGGTTTCGAGACCCCAAAACCACCAATAATCTTGTAGTTGTCATGAGTTGACCGGGCAGCAAGAGCCGCCCGCGAATAGTTGATAGAGGGATTAAGAAATAATCATGCAGAAGAACATCCTCATTCGCTCCATTGCCGCCCTGTCCGGCATTGTGATGCTTGCTTCCGTGGCCGCCTGCGGCGATAACACCGCTTCCACGACCGACAGCTCCTCCACTGATTCCGCTTCCAAGACCGCTCCGATTTCCGGTAACTTCCAGGGCGCTGGCGCTTCCTCCCAGCAGTCCGCCGTCGAAGCTTGGATTGCCGGCTTCCAGGGCGCCAACCCGGACGCCAAGATCGCCTACAACCCGTCCGGTTCTGGCGCTGGCGTGCAGACCTTCCTGACCGGTGCCACCGCATGGGCCGGTTCCGACAAGGCCCTCGCCGATGACGAGGTCGAGCAGTCCAAGTCCGTGTGCGCCGATGGCACTGCTTTCGACGTGCCGGTCTACGTCTCCCCGATCGCCGTGATCTTCAACCTCAAGGGTGTCTCCGACGCTGGCAAGCACATCAACATGGATGCTGACACCATCGCCAAGATTTTCGACGGCAAGATCACCAAGTGGAACGATCCGGCCATCGCCGATCAGAACAAGGACCTGACCCTGCCTGACACCGCGATCACCGTGGTTCACCGTTCCGACAAGTCTGGCACCACCCAGAACTTCGTCTCCTACTTCAAGGATCAGGCTCCTGACTCCTGGACCTACGACCTGTCCGAGAACTGGCCGAACGAGGTTGGCCAGGGCGCCAAGGGCACCTCTGGTGTGGTCTCCACCGTCAAGCAGGCCGATGGCACCATCGGTTACGCCGACTTCTCCCAGGTCGGCGACCTGGGCACCGTGGCCGTCAAGGTCGGCGACTCCTACAACGAGATCTCCGCTGAGGCCGGCTCCAAGGTCATCGAGGACTCCAAGCAGGACGACACTGTGAAGGGCGACAACCGCATCGTCATCAAGATCAACCACGCCACCGAAGCCAAGGGCGCTTACCCGATCGTCCTGGTATCCTACGACATCGTCTGCCCGGCATACAAGGACACCAAGCAGGCTGAGTTCGCCAAGGCTTGGCTGACCTACGTGACCTCCGACGAAGGCCAGAAGGCCGCTCAGGATGCCGCCGGCACCGCTCCGCTGCCCTCCTCCCTGAAGTCCGAGATCACCAAGTCCATCAAGGCCATCAAGACCAAGTGAGCGGCCGACCCGCAAAGGGTTGCTGAACCACTGACCTGAAACGATAATTGAATACAAGACTATTGAAATTGTAATAGCCCGAAATCTTTAAGCCGCAGTCGTAAACACATACGGCTGCGGCTTAAAGCGGGTCAGGGGCCGAACGGTTTGACGACGAAAACCGTGCCACTTGAATACTTGATAACCATCCTATATAAGGAGAATCCGTGAGTTCGCAAGACAAAACGGCTGTGCAGCCAGTCGGCGGCAAAACCGCCGATAAGGTGTTCCGCGGTGTGGCATACGCCTGCGGCATCCTGATTCTGGTTGTTCTTGCCGCTGTGTTCCTGTTCCTGTTCTTCCGTGCCTGGCCGTTGATTGGCGGCGATCAGGTTGCCAACAGCAAGACCGTGTCCAGCTTCACCGGCGGTAAGGCCAACAATTTTTGGGGCTATGTGCTGCCGTTGCTGTTCGGCACGGTGCTGGTCTCTGTGCTGGCTCTGATTATTGCCTTCTTCGTCTCCATCGGCATCGCGCTGTTCATCTCGCACTATGCGCCTAAGAAGCTCGCCACCGCACTGAGCTATGTGGTCGATTTGCTTGCCGCCATTCCTTCTGTTATCTACGGTCTGTGGGGTGGCCTGATTTTGGTGCCGGCCATCTACCCGTTCTGGAATTGGGTCGCCAATCATCTGGGCTTCATCCCGCTGTTCGCCGGCCCTGCTGCGAACCCGTCGCGTACCGTGGCCACGGTGGCCGTGGTGCTCGCCGTGATGATTCTGCCGATTATTACTTCCATGTCCCGCGACATTTTCATGCAGACTCCGCGTCTGCATGAGGAAGCCGCTCTGGCGCTTGGCGCCACCAAGTGGGAGATGATTCGCCTGGCTGTGCTGCCGTTCGGCAAGTCCGGCATTGTGTCCGCCTCCATGCTGGCCCTTGGCCGTGCGCTTGGCGAGACCATGGCCGTGTTGATGATTCTGTCCCCGGGACTCAATTACTCCATCAAACTGCTGCAGGCCTCGCAGAATCAGACCATCGCTGCGAACATTGCCGCACAGTATCCTGAAGCCAACGAGCTGGGCGTCTCCACGCTGATTGGAACCGGTCTGATTCTGTTCCTCATCACCTTTGTGGTCAACTTCATTGCCCGCAAGATCACCGAGAAAGCGACTGCGTGATGACTGCTGCTGAGAATACTGAAAAGACTCCGATGGACGGTGCTCCCAAGATCGATTTCGATCGTTTCCGCCCCACCCGTTCCTCCGTGCAGCGCCGCAAGAGCATGGATATCTTCATGTGGGTGCTTATCGCGCTGGCGTTCATTATCGCCTGTGTGCCGCTGGTTTCCCTGTTGTGGACCACTATCGTCAACGGCATCAAGCGTCTGAACCTCAACTTCCTGACCTACAACATGACCGGTGTGGTTGGTGGCAGCCAGACTCCATCCGGTGGTTACGGCGGTGTGCTGCACGCCATTATCGGTACGCTGGAAATCACCGCGGGTGCCATGGTCATCTCCATCCCGATTGGCCTGATGTGCGCCGTGTACCTGGTCGAGTACGCGAACCGCAGCAAGCTTGCCACCACGATTTCCCTGCTCGTCGACGTGATGAGCGGCATCCCGTCCATTGTGGCCGGCCTGTTCGCCTTCTCGATGTTTACGATTTTGCTCGGTCCCGGTACTATCAACGGTTTTGAAGGCTCGGTGGCCCTCTCCCTGCTGATGCTGCCTACCGTGGTTAAGTCCAGCGAGGAAATGCTCAAGATCGTGCCGAATGACCTGCGTGAGGCATCCCTGGCCTTGGGCGTCACCAAGCAGCGCACCATCACCAAAATCGTGCTGCGTACCGCTTTGCCGGGCATCGTTTCCGGTGCCATTCTGGCCATCGCCCGCGTGATTGGTGAGACCGCCCCTCTGCTCATGACCGCCGGTTACATTGTCAACACCAATGTGAACCTGTTCTCCGGCCAGATGACCACCCTTCCGGTGTTCGTCTATCAGGAGTACTCGAAGCTGAGCGCCAACTGCCCGCCTAACGCTGCCTCCACCTGCGTGACCACGATTCCTATGGAACGTGCGTGGGCCGCCGCTCTAGTGCTGATCATTGTCGTGCTGCTGCTGAACCTCATTGGTCGAATCGTGGCGAAGGTCTTCGCCGTGAAGACCGATCGCTGAGCGAGCCGTTAGACTTAAAGATACAAGGAAATATAAGGAAACATCATGGGACAACGTATTGACGTCAACCACGAGAACATCTACTACGGCGACTTCCTGGCCGTGGAGGATGTGAATATCAACATCGAGCCGAACAAGGTCACCGCCTTCATCGGCCCGTCCGGCTGCGGCAAGTCCACCGTGCTGCGCACCTTGGACCGTATGCACGAGATCATCCCCGGCGCACATGTCGAGGGCGAGGTGCTGCTCGAGGGCAAGAACCTGTACGACAAGGATGTGGATCCGGTGGCCGTGCGCCGCGACGTCGGCATGGTCTTCCAGCGCCCGAATCCGTTCCCGACCATGTCCATCCGCGAGAATGTGCTGGCTGGTGTGCGCCTGAACAACCACCACCTGGCCAAGTCCGACGCCGATGATCTGGTCGAGTGGGCTCTGCGCGGTGCCAACCTCTGGGAAGAGGTCAAGGATCGTCTTGACAACCCCGGCATCGGTCTGTCCGGTGGCCAGCAGCAGCGTCTGTGCATCGCTCGCGCCGTGGCCGTCCACCCGCAGGTGCTGCTCATGGACGAGCCCTGCTCCGCCCTTGACCCGATTTCGACCCTGGCTGTCGAGGATCTGATCAACGAGCTTAAGAGCGACTACACCATCGTGATCGTGACCCACAACATGCAGCAGGCCGCCCGTATCGCCGACTACACCGCCTTCTTCAACCTGAAGGCTGTGGGCCAGCCCGGCCACCTCGAGTACTTCGCGGACACCACCACGATGTTCAACAACCCGCAGAACGAAGAAGCCGAGCGCTACATCTCCGGTCGTTTTGGCTGATCCGTGAGCGAAGCGATAGCTGAGCGAAGGTTTGAGTCCGGCCTCCGGCCGGTTCGAAATTGCTGGACCGGAGAAGATTTGTTCCTTGCGCGCAGCGTAGTGGTTTGTGCGTAGAAAAAACAGTAAGACCCGTCGTAAGGTGGGTCTTTTTTGTTTGTTGTTGGGCCAGAGAGCCCCGTTATTTGTCGAAAGTCTCAGTAGGCAAGCTGCTTACCGGGACTTTTCGTATCGAGATTTCCTGCATACTATCCTAAATAGTGCCAAATAGTGCCAAAATACCTGCAATGGATTTTCGGGTTGCCTAATCATAAATAGGTTGCAGGCATTTTGGGTCTATTTGCAGGGCGAATATCGGCCATCCGCCATAATCCATAAGATTTGTAGGTATCTCAGGTCGATTTATGACGCGAATTTGCAGGTATAAAGACGACATTAAGTAGATTGCAGGTATTTCGGGCCTATGAAGGAGGCAAATACGGCTCTAAGAAGTTCCTTTATACCTGCAACGCTGCTAACTAGTACCTAAATATCTGCAATAACAAAGGCCGGACTCATTTCGAGCCCGGCCCTAGATAAGTTACGGCTTACGGCAAATCAGCCTAGAACGACGTGATTCACCGCCGTCATCAAACCAACATCACAGAATCGCCATGCACACGAAGTCCAGGATGAACAGTGCGGATACGATCCAGATGATCGGGTGCACTTCCTTGGCCTTGCCCTTGCAGGTCTTCACGATGCAGTACATGATGAAGCCACCGGCGATGCCGTAGGAGATGGAGTAGGAGAAGGCCATGAACACGGCGGCGAAGAATGCCGGGATGGCCTCGGCGATATCGTTCCACTTGACTTCCTTCAGGGAGGCGGCCATCATGCAGCCGACGATGACCAGCACGCCAGCAGTCGCGGCGGACGGCACGGCGGAAATCACCGGGGCGAAGAACACGGATAGGGCGAAGCAGATCGCCACGACCACGGAAGTCAGGCCGGTACGACCACCAGCGGCGATACCGGCGGAGGACTCCACGTAAGTAGTGGTGTTTGAAGTACCGCAGATGGCGCCGATGGAGGTGGCGATGGAGTCGGCGAACAGGGCCTTATCCATCTTGGAGGAGAAGCCGTGGCCGTTCTCGAGGGCCTTCTCGTCCTCAGCGGAGAAGATGCCGGTACGACGGCCGGTGCCGATGAAAGTGCCCAGGGTGTCGAAGGTGTCGGACATGGAGAAGGCGAAGATGGTCACGATGACCAGCGGCAGCTTGGCCGGGTCGGAGAACAAGGCCGGGAAGCCTTCGGCGGAGAAGATCGCCCCGAAGGTCTGCGGCAGTTCGGAGAAGGTCTGACCGAGAGACTGGGAGTCGGACCAGGTGGTCACGCCGAACGGGATGCCGATCACGGTGGTGACGGCGATGGCCAGCAGCATGCCGCCCTTGACCTTCATCACGGTGAATACGATGGCCAGCACGAGGCCGATGAGGAATACCCACAGTACCTTGTCATTGAAGTTGGCCAGGCCCGGGGTTGCGGCCACGGCACCGCCCTTAGCGGCGGCCTTAGGATCGCCGGGAGTGAACTTGATTAAGCCGACATTCAGCATGCCTACGTAGGCCACGAACAGACCGATGCCGCCGCCGATGGCGTGCTGCAGGGACTCCGGGATGGCCATGATGATCATCTTGCGGATCTTGGTGACGGTGATGATGATGTTGATCAAGCCGCACAGGAATACCATGCACATGGTCTGCTGCCAGCTGAAGCCGAGGCCGAAGCACACGGTGTAGGTGAAGAATGCGTTGAGGCCCATGCCGGCGGCCTGCGCGTACGGCACATTGGCGAACAGGCCCATGACCAGGGTGCCGATGATGGCCGCGATGATAGTGGCCAGGAACACGCCGCCCCATGGCATACCGGTCTGCGACAGAATCTGCGGGTTGACGACGATGATGTAGGCCATTGCGAAGAACGTGGTCAGACCGGCCAGAATCTCAGTCGAGACGGTCGTGCCGTTTTCCTTCAAATGGAAGAACTTCTCCATATACTCTCTACTTCCTTGGGTTGTGCGAGGCCATATGCCACCTGTGGGTGACCCGGTTGGCCCCGGCGAGAATTGCGACTCGCCCTGATTGACCTGCCCAACGCACGTCAGGCGCTACGCATCCAATCAGAACCGTGGCCGATTATAGCTTGTGGAGGTAACGTGAACAGGCCGGGGTAGACTGACTGCGGCAATACATATACAGGAACGCGCAGAGAGTGCCGCGGAAGGAAGTCGCGCAGTGAAACCGGCCGTCGAAGTCAGCATCACCTCATGGAAAAAGAACGTCGTCAAGTTCGGTCAGGAATACGGCCGCGTACTGCTCATGCCAGGCACTGGCTACAACTGCGACCGTCCGCTGCTGTACTGGTCTGCACAAGCCTTGGTCGAGGCCGGGTGGCGTGTCGATCGCATGAACGTACGCAATGCTTCCGATGATTTGTCCACAGTGATTCCGGTGCTCAATCAGGCGATTGACGGGTGGGTGGAGCCAGTGCGCGGAAATCAGTCCGGCGAATACTCCAACGATAATGTCGGTAGGGACGCTGCTGATTCGTCGGATTCCACCAATCAATCCGGCCCGCGTCTGCTGCTCATCGGCAAATCGCTGACCACGATGACTTACCCGCACGTGGCCGCACATTATGGGTTGCCATTCGTGCTGTTGACCCCGGTGTTGCACCACGCCGATTTCGACCCATCTGCCCGCGTGATTCCGGTGCCCGCTGTGGGCGATGACATCGTAGCCGAATCCGAAGCACCATCCGTGGCCGAGGCGAAGGCGATAATCCGTGCCGAACTTGCCGGGCAGTCACACGCCGCCAGCTCCCGATATGCTGGACCGGCACCGCTGATTTGTGCCGGAACCGCCGACCCGTTCTATGATCGCGCCCGCGCCAACGCATTGACCCCGCATGTGCATGAATATCCAGACGCCAACCATTCGATTGAGGTGCCCGGCCATTGGCGTCGTTCTCTCGATTACCTAAAGGAAGTCACGGCATCCGTGGCTCAATATGCCGCCACGTTGTAATCCTGCACCACTTCTCCGGGAATGTTGCGCCAATGCTGGGCCGGGAGGACTTTGTTGTGCCACTCTCCTGGGGTGCTGCCTGCGCGACACGCCCGAATTCCACAATGTCGCCGACCGCCCGTAACCTAATCATTCGTAAACCACAGACCGTTGGTTGAAGTGTGCGCAAGTGCACTTTCGAAGTTTGGTTCGCCAAGCCAGCGCAGGTTGAGAGATATAAGCCCGTCAAGGGCCGGCGAAGGTCGCTTCGCGAGATTATATTGCTCTGCCTGTGCGCAGGGCTTTTTTGTTGCCCAGCCGAAAGTTCCGAACTCCAAGTCAACGGCCGACTTAGGAAGGAACGCCATGAAGAGGCCCGAAAAGGAAGCGGTAGTCGCTCAGCTTACGGAAGAATTCCGTAACGCTGACGCCGTCTACCTGACCGAGTACCGCGGGCTTACCGTTCCGCAGATTTCCGATCTGCGTGAAAAGCTAGGCCGCGATACTTCCTACACCGTGGCAAAGAACACGCTGGCACGCATCGCCGCCAAGGAAGCGGGCATCGAGGGTCTCGACGAGATTCTTGCTGGCCCGACCGCCATCACCTTCGTGAAGGGCGACTTCATTGAGGCTGCGAAGGTCATCCGTGACTTCGCCAAGGACAACAAGGCTCTTGTCATCAAGGGTGCCGCCGCTGACGGCACTGTCTATGATGCTGAGGGCGCCAAGAAGCTGGCAGACCTCAAGTCTCGCCCGCAGCTGCTCGCCGAGTTCGCCGGCGACGTCAAGGCATCGATGGCCAAGGCCGCGTACCTGTTCAACGCTCTGCCGACCAAGGCCGTGCGTACGATCGACGCCCTGCGCGACAAGCAGGAGAAGGCTGCCTGATTTACGCCCTCACGGCATGAATCAGTCGCTTCGATAATTTAAACAAACAAGGTTTATTCGGCTGCGGATTACCTACTTCGTCCGCCGCCAAGATTGAAAGGAAGCCATAATGGCTAAGTACACCAACGATGAGCTGCTGGAAGCCTTCGGCGAGATGACCCTGGTCGAGCTCTCCGAGTTCGTGAAGGCCTTCGAGGAGAAGTTCGACGTCGAGGCTGCCGCTCCGGCTGCTGTCGCCGTTGCTGCTCCGGGCGCTGCTGCCCCGGCTGCTGAGGAGAAGGACGAGTTCGACGTCATCCTCTCCGCCGTCGGCGACAAGAAGATCCAGGTCATCAAGGCCGTCCGCGCCATCACCAACCTCGGCCTGGCTGAGGCCAAGGGCCTCGTCGACGGCGCTCCGAAGGCCGTCCTCGAGAAGGCTAAGAAGGAAGACGCCGAGAAGGCTAAGGCTCAGCTGGAAGAGGCTGGCGCCACCGTCGAGCTCAAGTGATTTGTGCGGCTTAAGCCGCAATCACCAGATTGTTGCCGGAAACCCCGTATCCGTTATGGATTGCGGGGTTTCCTGCATTGTGCCCTTGGGCAGACCCTGTACTGAATAGGGGGAGCGATTTCACCCGTTGCTGGCGGCATGGAAGCTGCTAATGCGCAAAAGTTGCAATTCTTGACCGGGATAATCCGGCGAAACCGAGTAAAAGATGACACAATGGCACATAGTGTGGTTCATAGTGTGTATAGGGAGGCGGTCACGGTGAGTGAATGGACGGTGCGGATCAATGGGGTTGATCGAGTCAACGTCAAATCGGGCGACTGCGTGGAGATTGGCCGTAAGCCATTGCGTCCTCTAGCCGATGACGGCATGCAGCGTCTTGATGTGGTGGATCAGACCAAGTCGATGTCCAAAAGGCACGCCGTGTTCGAGGTGAAGCAGAATGGTTCTGCAGCCGTGCGCGATTTAGGCTCGACCAATGGCTCTTATGTGGTTCGTGACAATGGCGATTTACTGCGTCTGCCCGTTGACGCCGAGTTTATGCTGCCGTCCTCGCCGATGCGCATGCAGTTCGGTGATGTTCCGGCGGACTTCATCCGTATCGATGACGTCGAGCATGATCAGCAGCTTCCGGTGCCTGATTTGTTCGGCTACGCGGTGAATGAAGCACCGCAGGAGCCGGATGCCGCTGATATGTCCGTTGACGACATTTTGGATTTGCGGGCCGGTGAGCCGACCGCTGCGTTCAGCGCCGCCAGCGTTCGTCATAAGGTTGACGAACTCGACTTCAGCAGTCTGAACATTGCCCAATCCGTGGTCAAGGCGGAAGAGCCGGCCACTCCGCGTGATTTGTTCGCCGATGCGATGGCCGAGCAGTCCGAAGATACCGTGCCGGACGGTGAGGCGCAGCAGACCCAGCCTGCCGCTGATTTCGTGCCGCAGACAAGCCCGCAAGCTGAACCCGTCGAACCGGCGGAGTCTTCTGCACCTGCCGTGGTGCCGGTGGATGCGATCGCTCATCCTGTTGCCAAGGTGCCCGAGACTGTATCTGGGACCGCATCTGAAACAGCAACCGAGACGGAATCTGAGACTGCACCATCCGCTGAGGCGGTATCCATCCCGGACCAGCAGCCGGATGTGCAGGCACAGCCTGAGCAGTCGCCGGTATTTGAGCAGCCCGGCCAATTCGTCCAACCCGATCAGTCCGATCAGTCGGACCAGCCCGTTCAAGTAAGCGTTGCCGATTTGGGCGAGGCTGACACCACTGGTGTCTATACACCAGCTTTTGAGCCGGGCTCCGTGTTCGACCGTGTGAGCAAGGGAGAACTGAAGGCCCAGGAGCCGGTGGTGGAAGTTGATGGCCTGACCTCGGACGATGCTAAAACCACGCAGGATTTCTCCACGCAGTTCGAGATTGCTCGTCACCCTGAGTTGCTGGCATTTCTGGCAATGAACCCATACCTGTATGACGATATGTATGCTTGGCTCGCCGCCAGAGGCGAAGCCGACATCGACGAAGCTCTATCCCATAACAAGGGATATCAGGAATACCGCGAAGCGGTTGGAAAGTGAGCCAAGAGATGACCCAGACGCAGGATCAGAATGCTGAAAACGGTCTGAACCGCATCCGTCACTGGCGTGACCAGTATCGCGGCATGTTGGCCCCCTCTCCGTTGGAGGACGCGAACCAGCTGGTGGCCAAACTTGATATGACGCATGCCCATCCGTCCGGCATTGCACAATTGTTCGCTTCGGGACATGTTCGCTTGGACTCGCTGTTCCGTGATGCCGGGGTGTTGAAGGCGGCGGAACGGCACTTGTCTCGGGTCATGGATGACCAGACCGCCAAGCGACGTGTGTCCGGAGTGGCCGAGCTTTCGTTGGTGGTCGGTGTGGCCACGTGGAAGGGCAATGCACTGCCCGTGCTGCTGTATCCGGTCAACGTCACGGTGCCCAAGGAAGAATCCGCCGCCACTGTGCAGTTCACCGGCCGTGTGAAGTTGAATACGGCATTCGTCAATGTGCTGCGAGAGCAGCGGGTATATGTTGACGAGGATTCTCTGTTTGACGGTTCCAGCTATGACAGTGGCGAGCCTGAAACCTCGGCTATGTTCGCCAGAATCACGGCGGAAGCCGTGGAACGCATTCCTGACTTCAATATCGAGCGCCAAATCGTGCTGGGCTGCTTTGTGGATCCCTCATCGTTGATGATTGCCGAAAGCCAGCGCTTCATCGACCAGCTGGAGAACGGCGAAAGTGACAATGTGCTGCTTGATGCACTCGCTGGTAACGAACATGCGCAGTCGTCCCTCAAAGATGCCGATCTTGCGCAGTACAGCCCGTTCGATGCAGATCCGCATGCGGAATTTGAGGTAGGCGATGTCGACAACACCGTGCGATATGCCGCATCGCTTGCAGCCGCGGGCCATAGCATCGTCATTGACGGAGAGTTCCCCAAAGGCACGGCAGAGCAGGCGGTAGCCGTCGCTTCGCGCTGCCTGATGAGTGGTCGGTCGGTGCTGTATGTGCCGGGTGTCGCCGAACAGAAGCGACTGTTTATGCAAGCCGTGTCCGCCAATGAGCTGAAGGCTCAGATGTTGGATGTGGCTGATGCGCAGGCCAACGCCGCCATTGACAAGCAGTTGATTTCCGCTGTGGGATTCCAGCAGGGTGTAGCCACACAGCGTTTCGACCAGCTTGCTGATGAACTTGTTGGCGTGCGTTCTCGTCTGACCCGGTACCTGGGCGACCTGCACGGGGTGAACGATAAGTGGAACGTATCTGCTTACGAGACGATTCAGAATCTGGCTCGCATCTCCGTGCTGCCCACGCATCCCGCCACGCATATCCGCCTGACTGAACAGAGCGCGATTGCCGTTGCCGGCGATATGGAAGCATGGGTCGGCAAGTTGGAGCGGGCCGGTGAACTCGGCGAATTCTCCATCGGGCCGGATGATACCGCCTGGTACAAGGCCTCCCTGAACACCGAGGAGGAGGCAGTGACAGCCTACCAGCGCGTGGATGATTTGCTGCGTCGGTTCCTTCCCGCAACCCGTGAGCAGGTGGCTCGTACCGTACAGACGTGCGGATTCCCCGTTCCCTCGACCATCCGCGAATGGGAGCGCCAGGTCACCGTGCTCAAGAACCTGCGCCGCGTGCTCGACGTGTTCCAGCCGGAGATTTTCGAGCGCGACATCGATTCGATGATTGAAGCGACCAAGCCCAAGGCTCAGCGCAAGGCTGAAGGAAGCGCGATGGGCTTCTGGGAGCGGCGTCGTCATATCAAGGAGGCCAAGGGTCTGCTGCGCGTGGGTGCCCAGGTGGAAGACCTGCATGAAGCGCTCAAAGTAGTGGCTCGGCAGTCGGAGCAGTGGAGGCAGTTCGTGCCACACGGCGGATGGCCGGTGCTCCCCACCAAGCTGGATGACATCATCACCACATTGGACGCGATGGTCAGCAACATGACTGCGCTCGACACCGTGCTCGCCACGACTCCAGCGGGCGGCAATTTGGGATCCACCGATTTCAATACTGTCGAGGTGCGTCTGAAGGCCTTGCTTGATGACCGTAAGGCTCTTGATACCTTGCCGGAACGATGCCGCTTGGAACATGAATTCGCCGGTGTCGGACTGAACGAATTGGTCGAGGATCTGCATACTCGTCAGGTGAGTGTGCCGCAGATTCGTGGCGAAGTGCAACTGGCATGGTGGACCACGGTGTTTGAGGATATCGTGCGTTCGTCCGCCATCATTTCCAACCAGGACGGTTCCGCATTGCAAACCGCATCCGACCGGTTCGCCCAGGTCGATGTGGAGCATGTGCGTTCCGTGGGGCCGATGGTATCTCAGGAATCGATGCGGCGTTTGTGCGATATGTTGTTCTCCCATACACAGGAGGCCAACCAGTTGCATACGGTGTTAGCCGGTCGTGCCCATGTGTCGCTTAGTCGTATTCGCCGTGACTATCCGGAGATTTTGGCTGCTGCCAAGCCGATACTCGTGGCGACGCCGGGCACTTTGGCCGCACTCACCGACCCCGCGGTTATTGCGGATGTGGCCATTGTGGATGCCTGCGCGCATATTCCATCCATTGAATTGCTTTCGATTCTTGGCCGTGTGCGTCAGGTAGTGGTGATTGCCCATTGCGCTACGGTGACCAGTGAATCCATGAAGCAACTGATTGATTTGCTTCCTCATGTTGAAGTGGAGTCCGCTCCGACCCGCCGCGACCCGCGTCTCGCTGCATTCCTTGAATCTGAGGGCTATGGTTCGGTTCGGTATGATGTGGCGACTGAGCCGGCATCAGGCAAGGTGCGTTTCCATTCGGTCGAGGACGCCAACGGCGTACCGGTCATGCTGTCTGGTCTTGTGGAATCCAGCCAACAGGAGATTGATAAGGTGGTGCACCTTATCACTCAGCGGGCTGCCAGCTTTACTGTGGTGCCTTCCAGCTATGTGCTGACCGTGGTGACGCTGACTGATGTATTCCGCACTCGTCTGGGCGCGGAATTGAAGTCGTTGGCCTCCAAGAACAAGCCGATGGGCCGATTCCTGCGGCATGTGCGGCTGGTTCCGCTGCGTGACGTGGCGGGTTGCCAGGCCACCGACGTGATTCTGTCCCTGTGCTATGCCAAGACGGTGCATGGTCGCTTGCTGCAGCAGTTCGGTGTGGTGGAGCACGAGGGCGGACGTGGCATGCTGCTCGACGCATTGGCGCTTGCCGACCGCAACTTGGATATCGTCTCGGCGTTTGGCTCTCAGGATATGGAGGATGAGCGTCTCCACCAGCAGGGCCCACGATTCCTGAAGACCATGCTGGCCTGGGCTGAGCAATTCAACGATCGTCCGATATTGCCGACGCGTGATGATGCCGGTCAGAACGTACTGTTCGAAGATATCGCCGAGCGTCTGCGGGCGCGCGGTCTTGAAGCGGCTGTGAATTACGGTTTCGATAGGGGCTCAAGGATCCCCTTGGTCGTCGGTCTTAAGGGTCGCCCGTTCGCGTTGGCGGTGCAGACCGATGATGCCAGCTTCATGTCCGTGCAGTCCACGCGCAAGCGTCATCGCCTATCGGCACAGGATTTGATTTCCCTAGGTTGGAATGTCATGAGTGTATGGAGCGTTGCGGCATTCGTGAACCCGGATAAGGAAGTCGATCGCATCGTGGCCCGTATCGGCGAGATCTATCGCGAAGTCGAGTAGACATGGCGGAATATTCGGCTACAAGGCGCACCCCACGCAAACATAAACGAGTGGTGATGAAGGGCACTGAAAGCTTCGATGCAGACGGTGTCAAGCTCGAGCCTGGTGACATGCAAACCGACCAGCAGCGTCGAGCCGACGATGACAAGCGCATTCTCGGCGAGTTGCCGCCTCACTGGGCTGTGTTCAACGACAAGCGTTGAACGTCAGCCCAATGAGGCGGCCTTCGCGGCTGCTTGTAGTGCAGCCGCTCACTTCGCCTACAGACAGCCCACCGGGCTGTCTGCTATACGGCTCAGCTCACTGGGCTGTGTTCAACGACAAGCGCTAGTCGCCCTCTCTGGCGGGAGCTGTCGATAAAGCCGACTGGGGTGGTTGGGAGAACAGTCCACCTTCAGTCTCGCTTCGCGAGCCAGCTCCCGCCGGCGGGAGCAAGAGACAGTCACCGCATCACGGCGACTATCGCGCCGGCTTGCTGCAACTCCATTACTGCAGCCGCGGCATGAGGCTTCATAGCAAATGAGACCTGTCGTTCATTGCTCCCAAGTGACGATGCTTCAGCCTCGCCAATGGCCATCACCAGCGCCTCCTCAGCGAGCACGCAATCCTCCCCGGCGCATCCCACGGCGGACACCAGCTGCACGTTGTCTCCGGGCAAGAGATCATCTGGATTGCTGGCCAACCGCACTTCAATCACCGTGGTGCCGGTGGGCGGCAGTGGTGCATCTCGTGCCATATGCGTAGAGATGGGATCATTGACCGCAATATCAATCTGCGCAATCAGTCCAGTGATCTCATCGGCATCTGTGGCATAAGACGATCCAACCGTACTGACCGGCAGTAGCTCCACTCTGATATCGGCGCTGGAGATTATCTCGCCGCGCGCAATAGGCCGGTCGGCAATCACCACTGGAGCGGTCTGCACCTGAGCCAGTACTGTTCCCAATCCAAACAGCACGGCCAAACCGGCGCAGAACGCGGCAATGCACCTGCGCGCGGCATGCAGCATACGACGGCGCCGTAGTAAGCCATGCGTGGGTGGCGTGAATATAGAAAAAGTCACCATGAACATCATGGTGACTTGCGCTTATCTCTCGGTGCAAGCTGAAACGACCATTGTGGTTCCAGCTTGTCAGGTCGGTTTTTCTACTTGCCGGACTTATCCGTGCGGTAGAAACCGTGGCCTTTGAACTCGATCGGTACGGCCGAATACACCTTGCGCACCTGCTCCTGAGCACACTTCGGGCATACGGTGATCGGGTCGTCGTTGAACGACTGCTGTTCAGTGAAGTCATAGCCGCAGTTCTTGCAGCGGTAGTGATAAGTAGGCAACGGATTCCTCCACAAGTCAATTCTCACGCATAGGCATTGTCGTCATGCTGGACAACCGTTCATATCCTAGTCGCCGCCCTGACACTTTGCCCTGCAGGCATACGCAGGCGAGATAAAAGCCGTCTTATGTTCGGTATTCGCCGGTAATCCTGCAGCTGCCGGTATCCTTCCGGCGTCAGCACGCCATCCGCTGGCACATCGTGGGGGTCCGCGATCCACTCATCGTCGTCCACCACCTCCCAAGGCCAGCACACTGCGATGATCGGGCAGCCGGGCCGACGATTCACTAATGCGCGGTCATACCAGCCGGCCCCGCGTCCCAGCCGATTGCCATGCCGGTCGACAGCCAATGCGGGAGCGATAATCAGGTTGGCATCGTGCAACGCTTCAGGCGGCAATGGAGTTCCCTGCGGCTCGTCAGGCCGCCGGTGTCCAGAACCCGCCACTGGATGCAGTGATTCCATCGAATCCAGTGCACTCCACCCGATATCCAGGCCGGATCCCAACAACGGAACCAACACGCGGAT
Source organism: Bifidobacterium breve DSM 20213 = JCM 1192 (assembly GCF_001025175.1). Lineage (NCBI taxonomy): Bacteria > Bacillati > Actinomycetota > Actinomycetes > Bifidobacteriales > Bifidobacteriaceae > Bifidobacterium > Bifidobacterium breve. The sequence goes on along the minus strand of NZ_AP012324.1, from coordinate 1,943,793 downwards.
TCTTGACGCTAGCAGCCAAGCCAACAGCGGACGAGTCTCAACCTCGGATCCCATCGACACATATGCCGCCACCGTCAGTGGAGCGGAGCCGTAGTGAATACAGGGACGATCCAACACGTATGCGGGAAACTGATGAACCAGTTTTTCTCCTGCTGCAAGCCGGGCCTCAGGCGTAATCAAAGCTCGTTGAGCCAGCAATCTGTGCCGTAGCGTTGCCTTATCCATACCGCACAACCTAGCATGGCTACAATAAAGGCCGTGTCAGTTTTCCAATCCATCAAAGAGGCGTTCAAGCCGGATCATCAGATTCGTATGCCTCGTCTTTCCCATCCTGCTTTTCCCATAACGCTTAGGCCGCTGACCTTGGACGACGAGGAAGAGTGGAATGAGGTGCGGTGGCGCAATAATGATTGGCTTGCCCCGTGGGAATCAGGAGATCCGGTGCATGGCGGATTCATCACCTTCAATCAGTGGATTCAGCGCCAGCGCCGTAACGAGCAGCATGGGGTGGGGGCGTTGTTCGCCATCGAATACCAGATGCGCATTGTGGGCCAGATATCGTTGGGGGCGATTTCCTACGGATCCATGCGCACCGGTGTGGTTGGCTATTGGGTTGACCAGTGTTACGCTGGTCATGGTTTTGCCCCCATGGCCGTGGCTTTGCTCGCCGACTGGGCACTGACGGATCCCTTTGGCCCGGTTCTGCACCGGCTGGAAATCGCCATTTTGCCGGACAATGCGCGCTCTTTAGCGGTGGTGCGCAAGGTCGGGGCCCATCATGAAGGACTGCGCGAGCGCTATATGTACGTCAATGGTCAGTGGCGAGACCACGTGACCTTTGCGCTGTTGGCCGAGGATGCCGGGCAAGGGTTCGCCAATCGATTGGCCTCGCAAAACCTCCAATAAATCTCCTAATACTCCCGACACGCCCGAGCGGGAAGTGCTGGTTCGGTCAATATGTCTCCTATTCTTGACGGTATGGGTTACGAGTCACTGAGCACGGTTGTCGTCTTGGTGATTGTGATAATTGCCATCGCTGTATGGTTGCCCGCGCGTACGGCTAACGGCATGAAGCGCGCGGCTGAGCATCGGCAAGATCGTTATTCGCCGTCCCTGCGTATTGTGGAAGCGGAAGACGGTAGACGATTCGGCGATATCGAGCCGTATCAGGCGAAAGGGGCAGCAATGCCAGCATCGACACAGTCAGCCCGGCTGACGACCGAGCATATCGCGCATATACGCGAATTGCGCCGTGAATCCATCCGTCGTCGCCAGATTCTGGTGGCCAGCCTTCTCGCCGTGGCCATAGTGGTATTTGCGTTGGCGTTCATCGTGCATTACAGCCCGTTGTTCGCTTTGATTCCTTTGGCCCTGACCGCAGCGGTGCTGGCAATGGGTGCGAATGCCGCACGTCAGGCCCGTCAGTGGGAACGCAGGGTGTCCCGCTATGAGCAGAAGAAGACGTCTGCAACTCCTACTCGGCAGGGGCAGATTGATTCTCCGGCTAAGAACCATGCTGCCGAGTCCGCCGCTCCGGCCGTTCAGACGAGTCGTGCAGATGATGCTGCCACCGAAGTGATGGAACAGCGTCAGATTCGCCGCGTGCTGCATGACGCTGAAGTCGAGCAGGCCAAGGCCAAGGCGTTGCGTGAAGCACAAGCCAAGGCCGATCGGGAGGCTGCTGCGCCGCAGGCTGCCGACCATTCCGAAGCGGAGACACCTTCCCTGACGGTACGCGATGAGCGCGATGCGCATGACTCCGTTGCGGACGATGCCACGTCGGAGCTCGCTTCCGTTCAGCCGGCCCGTGCGCTGGATGTGTTCGATATGGCCACCTCCCAGGATCTCATCTCCTTCTCTCTGGGGGCGGACCATGCTGAAGATAACGCTCCGGAAAGCTTGGAAATCAAGTCGACGCGTCAGGTGTCCAAAGCCACTCCCGCCGAGCCTGAGATGGTGAACAAGCTGATTGATGAGGCCAAGGCCGTCAAGGCTTCCGACGACGCCTCGGCAGCCAAGGCTCAAGCGGATCACAGTGCTGCGCAGCCGGAATCCTTCCATGAGCATGAGGAGCGTGCTGAGGTGCAGGCCCCGGTCGCCACGTCTGAATCGTTGAGCGTGGGGCTCGATTCCATTCTTGCCCGCCGCGGCAACTAAGGGATTTCTCTCACAGCGTTAGCACTCGAGTTGGCAGAGTGCTAACAATCGCGCTACGATGTGTCCTAGCGCAAAGGGACAACGCAAGTGATCGTCAGCCTCTTGAGGTGTTCTGGCGCGGCATTAGAACTACGAGTAGATACGAGGTGACCCACAGTGTCGATTAAGCTCACACCGTTGGAAGACAAGATCATCGTCAAGCAGGCCGAGGCCGAGACTCAGACCGCATCCGGTCTGTACATTCCGGACAACGCCAAGGAGAAGCCGCAGCAGGGTGAAGTCCTGGCTGTTGGCCCGGGCCGTCGTGACGACAAGGGCGAGCGCATCCCGGTGGATGTCAAGGTCGGCGACAAGGTGCTGTACTCCAAGTACGGCGGCACCGAAGTTCACTACGAGGGTGAGGACTACCTCATCGTCTCCTCCCGCGACATTCTTGCCATTCTCGGCTGATTAATCGTATAGAGAACTTCACCAACCCCGACTGTTCCTTGCGGACAGTCGGGGTTTTTGCGTCTTGTGTGTCTTGGCTCCCCTCTTTGAGGGGAACTGTCGCCGTAGACGACTGAGGGGGCCGAGGGAATGCATATTCTCCCCAAAAAGCTCAGCCGTTGACGGTCAATCCGACGATGCCTCCGCACAGTCCGATTCTACGGATAACGCCAACGATGCCGGCAGCAAGAAAGCCGGTGCTGATGACTCCAAGAAGAGTGCGTCGTCTTGGTCGCTTCCTGATTTCTCCGACTGGCCTATGTGGATCCGAGAAAAACGCGGGAATTCGCGGAGTGTCGCACCGATTTGCGTTTGTCTGGGTTTTGTGGTTATATAGCCAAGTTGCCTGTTGAGGTCAAACACCGCGGCGGGAAACAGACTGGCGGATTTCCCAAGCGGTCAAAGGGAGCTGACTGTAAATCAGCCGCTTCGTGCTTCAGTGGTTCGAATCCACTATCCGCCACGCCCCGATAGCTCAGTGGTAGAGCACTTCCTTGGTAAGGAAGAGGTCGTGAGTCCAATTCTCACTCGGGGCTCTCTGGCGGGGTAGCTCAGCTGGCTAGAGCGTACGACTCATAATCGTAAGGTCAAGAGTTCGAGCCTCTTCCTCGCTACAAATCGCGCCCGCTAACCGGTGGGCGCGCACTAAACCTTATAAGAACACAGAGGTGAATGACAATGGCTAAGAGCGCCGACATCCGTCCGGGCATCACGCTGGCCTGCACCGAGTGCAAGGAGCGCAACTACATTACGACGAAGAACCGTCGTAACACTCCCGACCGTCTCGAGCTGAAGAAGTTCTGCCCGCGCTGCGGCAAGCAGACTGTGCACCGCGAGACTCGTTGATTGCTGCGCACAGCATTATGTTTCGAACCCGGCCCATGCGGTCGGGTTTTTGCGTATGGGACTTGCTGCTGTCTCAGACGACGATTGCCTCGATATCGCTCGTGCGACACTAAGATAGGAAGCCATGACAAGCTTTGCAGACATCACCACCATGGGTGTGGGCGGACATATCGCCCACTTCGTCGAGCCGACCACGCGCGTCGGACTGATCGAGGCCGTGGAAGACGCCGATTCCAAAGGACTTCCTTTGGTTGTTATCGGCGGAGGCTCCAATATGCTCGTTTCCGATGACCCCTTCAACGGCGTGGTGGTGCGAGATGCGCGCTGCCTGATCACCGTGCCGGACGAGGCCGCACCGGTCGAAGGCGGCGATCGCACGGTTCATGTCAATGCCGAGGCCGGCGCCAACTGGGATGATTTTGTGGCGTTCACCGTGGAACTCGGGCTTGAAGGCGTTGAGGGACTATCCGGCATTCCCGGCACCGTCGGTGCCTCTGTGGTGCAAAATATCGGTGCCTATGGCCAGGAGGTTGCCACTTCGGTGGAATCGGTGGAGGTCTGGGACCGCGAAACCAAAACCACGCGCGATTTGACTCCTGCCGATCTCCAGTTCGGATACCGTTACTCCGCACTCAAGGCCAGCATGTATGCCGGGCCCGGCAAGCCTGCCAACCGGTTCTTCCCGACCCCGCGTTATGTGGTGCTATCCGTTACCTTTGCCCTTACCCATTCGGCTGAAGGCACGGTCGGCTATGGGCAATTAGCCAAGGCGCTCGGCGTCGAGGTGGGCGATCGCATGGCCACCACCGATATTCGTAAGGCCGTACTTGCGGTTCGTGCCGCCAAGGGCATGCTCGAAGATCCCACCCGTTATGCACTGCCCGATATGGCCACCGCCAAGCGTGAGGCCAATATTCTGGCTGATTTGGATCGTCTCGCCGCCCTGAACAATCAGGCCGGCATCCCGGCTGGCAGCGATGGGCTGCCCGCTCCTGATTACAATCGCCACAGCTGTGGTTCGTTCTTCATGAACCCGATACTCTCCGCACAGCAGGCTGCCGCATTGCCTGAGGATGCTCCTCGTTTTGATGTGACCATGCCTGATGGAACGCCGGGTGTTAAGACCTCGGCCGCATGGCTTATCGATCATGCCGGCTGCCATAAGGGATACAAGATCAGCCAGGACACCCCTGCAGGTCTGTCTACGCAACATACGTTGGCCCTGACCAATCGTGGGGGAGCGAGCGCCGCTGACATCGAAGCCCTGGCAAGGGCCGTGCAGCAGGCAGTTCGGGAAGCATTCGGCGTCACCTTGGTTCCGGAGCCGGTCTGTATCGGCGTGCTGTGATTCCCCGCAGAAAACTTGGCGATGATCGCCTGGCCGTTTGGCCGGCAAACCAGTGATTCCACTGGATAACGGATTGATGGACAACGTAATCACCCCCATTTATACTCATTTTCAGTGCTGCGCGCGTCCGGCGTGTAGGCAGGGGAGAAGAGAGCAATATCATGCAACTGTTCCGTACGAAATCCGTCGAACAGACCATTGCCGAAACAGGTGAAGAGGGTCGCAAGCTCAAGCGCAGCCTAACGTGGTGGGATCTGTCCATCATGGGTGTGGCTGTGGCCGTGGGCGCTGGCATCTTCTCAGTAGGTGCGCAGGCGGCGGCTTTCCACGCCGGCCCGGCCGTGATCATCAGCTTCCTGATTGCCGGCATCGTCTGCGGCGCGGCCGTGATGTGTTACGCCGAGTTTGCCTCGATGATTCCAGTGGCCGGTTCCGCCTATACCTTCACCTATACCACAGTGGGTGAGCTCATGGCATGGATCATTGGCTGGGATCTGATTCTGGAAATGCTGTTCGCCGGTTCGGTGATTGCCAAATACTGGGGCGTGTATCTCAACGATTTCATACGTCTGATGGGTTGGAACGTGAATACCGATCTGGCGCTAGGCTCCTTCAACTTCGACCTCGCGCCAATTATCATCGTCGCGTTCTTCACCGTGTTGCTGGTGTTCGGCACCAAGATTGGCGCTCGTGTGGATGGCGCGATGACCGTGCTCAAGATCGCCATCGTGGTGTTTGTGGTGATTGTCGGCTTCTTCTACGTCAAGGCCTCCAACTTCACCCCGTTCATTCCACCGAGCCAGCCGGCCGCAGCCACTACCGGCGACGGTGCCGTCAGCGCTCAGATGGCGCAGCCGCTATGGCAATGGGCCACTGGCATGACCCCGTCCATTTACGGCGTGCCTGGCATCCTGTCTGGTGCGGCGCTTGTGTTCTTCGCGTTCCTGGGATTCGACGTGGTGGCCACCGCCTCCGAAGAGACCAAGAACCCGCACAAGAACGTGCCGCTGGGCATCGGTGTCGGCATGCTGCTCATTATCGTCATGTACATGCTCGTGGCCATTGTGACCACCGGCATGGTCTCCTATAAGGATCTTGCCAAGCAAGATAGCCCGTCTCTGGCCACGGCATTCGAATTGGTCGGGGCTGACTGGGCCGCCAAGATTATCAGCTTTGGTATTGTGCTGGGTTTGGCCACCGTGATTATGGTGCTGCTGCTGGGCTTGACCCGCATCGTCTTTGCTATGAGCCGCGATGGTCTGCTGCCGCGTGGCCTGTCCAAGACCGGCAAGCATGGCACCCCGGCCGTTCTGCAGATTGTTGTGGGCGTAGTGGTGGCCCTGGTCGCTGCCCTGTTCGACATCGGCGTGCTTTCTGACATGGTGAACATCGGTACGCTGTCCGCATTCACCTTGGTGGCCATCTCCATTCCGATTATGCGCAAGAAACGCCCCGAATTGCCGCGTGCCTTCAGAATGCCCGGCAACCCGTGGGTTCCGATTCTGATTGCCTTGGCCAACTTCTGGCTGATGTTGAACCTGTCTGTGCTCACCTGGATTCGTTTCCTAGTGTGGCTGGTGATCGGTTTCGCCATCTACTTCAGCTATGGTTACTGGCACGCTCGTCTCGGTAAGGGAGATTTGAGCGAAACGCTATCTGACGAGACTGATCGGGCCGTTAACGGCTGAGGTGTCGGGGGCGCGTCCTAACGCGCGCGTATTTTTGTAGAAAGTTGTTCGTAAGGAGAATTCCATGCCATACGTAATTGCTCAGCCTTGCGTGGATGTCAAGGACAAGGCTTGCGTGGACGAGTGCCCCGTCGATTGCATTTATGAGGGTTCTCGTTCGCTGTACATCAATCCGAACGAGTGCGTCGACTGTGGCGCCTGCGAGCCGGTGTGCCCCACTGAGGCCATCTTCTATGAGGATGATCTGCCGGATGAGTGGGCCTGGTACAAGGACGCAGCCGTCAGCTTCTTTGCCGAAGTAGGCGATCTTGGTGGTGCTTCCGCCAATGGTCCGATTGGCAAGGATCCCGAGCAGGTGGCCGCGCTGCCGCCGCAGAATCAGTGAGCTGATTCGCTCAATCATGTAATGCAAGCCCTCGGTCAATAGGCCGAGGGCTCGTCGTATCTTAGGAACATATCGTCCAAGAAAGGGTTCCCATGGGCTTTCATGCATATTCGTCGCCGTACGATTGGTCACGCATCGCCGGTTTCAAGGCCGCGGCCAAGGCAGTGCCGGGCGGCATGATCAACCTGTCCGTCGGCTCGCCTGTGGATTCGGTTCCTGACGCCGTGCAGCAGGCGTTGGCCTCTACAGCGGATGCGTCGAATGCCCACGGATACCCGGTCACGGCGGGCACTGTCGATTTGAAATCCGCTATAGATTCGTGGTTCCGCAATATGCGCGGTGTGGATTTGAAAGCCGTGAACGCGGCGGTGATTCCCACCGTTGGCTCCAAAGAGGCAGTGGCATTAATGGCCAGCTTGCTGCATCTTGGCGAGGGCGATGTGGTGGTGCAGCCGAAGGTTTCCTACCCGACTTATGAAATCGGCACCCAGCTTGCCGGCGCTACCGTGGCCAAGGTCGATGACGTGACCGATGTCGATTCCTGGGTCAACATTCCCAATGTCAAAGCCATCTGGATTAACTCGCCGTGCAATCCGACCGGCGAAGTCATTTCCGCCGATTGGCTAGCCGACATCGTTGCTGCAGCCCGACGCATTGGCGCAGTAGTGCTCTCCGACGAATGTTACGCGCTTATGGACTGGCGTTCGGCGCGCAATACGACTTCCAGGCCTGCGGCGGCATCCAACGAGCCCGCCTCTGATGCCGCGTTCAGCCTGTTCGCCACGCCGTGTGCGCTCAACCAGCAGGTATGCGAAGGCTCGGCCGATGGCATCCTGGTGCTGTATTCGCTGTCCAAGCAGTCCAACATGGCCGGCTATCGCACCGCACTGATTGCCGGCGATTACCGGCTGGTCGCCGAAATGGGCGAATATCGTAAACAGATTGGCCAGATCATTCCGGGGCCGGTGCAGGCCGCCATGGCCGCAGGACTGAACGACGCCGGCTCCGTATATGCGCAGTGGAACCGTTATCGGGGTCGATTGGTCGCATTGGTCGACGCGCTCAATGCCTATGGTTATCAGGCTCAGATGCCGTCAGGTGCACTGTATGTGTGGGTCAAGGCCAAGTCTGGTGATTGCTGGTCGGATATGGCCGAGCTTGCCCAGTTGGGCATCATTCCCAGCCCCGGCGAGTTCTATGGTGCCCCCGAGTATCTGCGTTTCTCCGCCACCGCCACCGATGATGCCATTGACGCTGCATGCCAGCGTCTGATGGCCTAACTACGCCCCGAACTGTGCCGCCGTGTTGCCGAATTTGCGGCGCACGGCATCCAGTGCGGCTTCGGCGTCATGCATTCGCGCCTGTGTGGTCTGCCCGTGTGCGTCATCGGCCTCTTCGAGCAGATCGTCTAATGACGGCTGCACTGCGGTAGCATGTGCCTCACTGAGCGATGATGTGCTCATGCCTGCCAGCCTGATGAGTTTTGGCAGGGGAGTGGTCGGTTCGGCGTTCGCCGGTATACCAAGCATAATTTTCAACTGCCGCACGCATTCGGGATACAGCGTGCTTGCCGTATCGGTCGGCTGCTCCATGGTGAAGGATCTGGTCTGATAACTCAGGTCGGCGAACCGCAATTTCACTGTCAGCGTGCGAGCCACCAATCCTTTGCGGCGCAAGGTACGGGCGACTTCATCGCATGCTGAACGCAGCAGCCGGCATACGATGTGCATGTCACGGGTATCTTCGGTCAAGGTGCGTTCTGAACCGATGGACTTCTCTTCGCGGGTTGTTGCGATCTCACGTGAATCCAGACCATGCGAGGCCGCCCACAGTCCGCGCGCCGCGGCGGGCGATCCAGTGGCCTGTATGAGAGCGGCTTCATCCATTTGTGCCAATTCGGCCACGGAATGCACACCCCAGGCGTTGAGCCGTTTCTCCAGCGACGGTCCAATGCCGGGAATGCCGCGCAATGGCATCATCTGCACGAACTGTGCCGACCGTGCCGCCGGAATGAGCAGCATGCCGTTTGGCTTGGCGTTGGTCGAAGCCATTTTGGCCACCAATTTGTTGCAGGCGATGCCCACCGAGCAAGTCACGTTGAATCGTTCGGCCACCTGCTGCCGTATCCATGCCCCGATTGCGCTCGGTTTGTCCCATTCCAGCAGCGCGCCGGACACATCCATATATCCCTCGTCCACCGAAACCTGTTCGAACTGGTCGGTGATGGTCAGAAAGACCTCGTGCATGATGCGGTGCGACATCATGCGGTAGTACGCCATATCCACCGGCAGGAACACGCCATCCGGGCAGAGTTGATGGGCGCGGGCGGCCGGCATGGCCGAATTGATGCCGTAGCGTCTCGCTTCGTAGCTCGCTGCGGATACCACCGAACGCGGCCCGGTGCCGATGATGACTGGCTTGCCTTTCAGCCCGGGATTGCGGGCCACTTCCAGCGAGGCGTAGAAAGCATCCATATCGATATGCAGCACGGTGCAGCCGGTCTCGTCATGACCCCAATCGCGCTTGGCGGCCTCAAGTCTCGGTGCGGTGCTCATGCTCACCATTGTAAGCAGTCTCATAGGGGCGTCCACATTATGTCGTTGTCCGAGCCGAACTCTTCCGACTATGTACTGTCCCGGCTCTGCGAGTAGCGTGAATCTTATGAAGAAGGCAGCGGTCGGTATCCTCGATCGCGTTCCTGTGGTGTGCATCGTGATCGGTGAGGCGTTGGTCATCTATACGGCTATGGCCATTGCCAAACTGGCATTCACCCAGCTTGATCCGTTGTATTCGGTCTGGTATCGCGTCGGGTTTATGACAGTGATGCTGTTGCTATGGCGCAGGCCGGGATTTTGCTGGCCAACCCATCAGGACAGGGTAATTTTCTCATTGGTTTGATTGCCATCCTTATCGGCGGCTCGATGTGGGGTTGTTGCCTGTTACTGAACTGTTTTGTTTTCTTAAGTAATCCTATGTTATAATAAATCTCATGTTGGTAAAGGAATGGGCCAGACTGGAAGGATTGCATCCGCAGACCGTGTGGAAATGGTGCCGTCAGGGCACCATGCCCGTTCCTGTGGAACAGACGCCGACCGGCATGTGGCTCATCCACGACCCGAAATACGAGACCATGCCGCAATCGAAAAGCATGGGACCCCGCACCGTCTGCTATGCGCGAGTATCCAGCGGCGACCAAAAGAACGACCTGCAACGTCAAGCCGACCGGTTGAAGGCGTTCGCCCTTGGCATGGGAGTAGAGAAGCCGGAAATCGTCACGGAGACGGGTTCCGGCATGGACGACAGGCGGCGCAGGCTCAACCGTCTATTGGCCGACCCGACCGTGGGCACGCTGATCGTGGAGCACAGGGACAGGCTCGCCCGCATGAACGCGGGGCTGGTGGAGAGCGCGTTGAAGGCGCAGGGACGCCGAATCATCGTGGTGGACGACACGGAGCCGGACGACGATCTGGTGCGCGACATGACCGAGGTGCTGACCTCGTTCTGCGCCCGGCTGTACGGGCGTCGCGCGGCCAAGCGCAAGACGGACGCGGCGTTGAAGGCGGCGCGCGATGCTTGAGGCGGTCAAGGTGGCGCTCGACCCGACTCCGCGGCAGGAACGATTGTTGGAATCGCACGCCGGGGCGGCGCGATTCGCCTACAACAATGGGCTGGCGCACGTCAAGGACATGCTCGAACGCGGCGATAAACCCGAATGGTCGTACTACGGGCTGCGCAGGTGGTGGAACCAAGCCAAGAACACACTCGCCATGGACAAGACCACGGGAGAACCATGGTGGCCCAGGAACAGCAAGGAGTCATACAACAGCGGCCTCGAATCATTGGCCGACGCCCTGAAGAACTTCTCCAAGTCCCGCAAGGGGCGACGGAAAGGCCGCAGGATGGGCTTCCCGCGCTTCAAATCCAAGGACAAGGCGGTTCCCGGATTCGCGTACACGACGGGCTCGTTTGGTCTCATTGACTGTGACCCTCATGCGCTGCGGCTCCCGAGGATAGGCCGCGTGCACTGCATGGAGGACGTGTCCAGGCGAGTGGACGGCGCGAAGGTGCTGCGCATGAGCGTATCCAAGCGTGGTGGACGCTGGCAGGCCAGCCTGACCGTCGAACGCGCCGACCTGCCGATTCCATCGCCGCCGAAAGGCGGGAGCGTCGGCATCGACTTGGGCGTGAAGGAGCTCGCCGCATTGTCGGACGGCACCGTGATACACAACCCGCACGCACTCAAATCGAACCTCAGACGGTTGAAGAAAGCCCAACGGAGCCTGAGCCGCAAACGGAAAGGCTCCAACCGCCGCCGCAAGGCGAGAGCGCAGGTCGCCCGACTATACGCACGGGTGGCGAACCTGCGTTCGGACGCGCTCAACAAGACCACCGCCATGCTCGCCCATACCTACGCGGACATCAGCATCGAGGACTTGAACGTGGCGGGCATGGTGGGAAACCACGGGCTCGCCCGATCGATTCAGGACGCCGCGTTCGCGGAGTTCCGACGCCTACTGACCTACAAGACCGCACGCGCCGGCGCGAGGCTCCACGTCATCGACCGCTGGTATCCAAGCTCGAAGACCTGCTCGAACTGCGGGACGGTGAAAGCCAAGCTGCCCCTGTCCGAGCGCGTCTACCATTGCGAGGAGTGCGGGCTTGTCATCGACCGTGATGTGAACGCGGCCATCAACATCCAAGTCGCCGGGAGTGCCCCGGAGACGTTAAACGCGCGTGGAGGAAGCGGAAGACAGACCCGCCTTGAGTGCGGGACAATGCGGCATCCGGCGAAACGCGAACCAAGCGGCGGCGAGAGTCGCGTGAGACTTGGAGCTGGTCTCGGCAACGAGGCCATGCAGATGACTTCGCTCTAGCGACAAGCTAAAACAAAGTCATCTACAACGGCGTGTACATTGTGACAGGCCGTCGTGTGGCGTCCGGAGGCAACTCGCTGGACAACCTGTGCATCGCGGTTGCCGTCGGCTGGCTGGTGCAGTCGTTGTTCCTTGGCGTGCCGGCTGTGAGCCATGTGATTCATCCGAAATCCGATGCCACATGGGCGCTTGCTCCTGGCGGGCCATGGAAACTGTTGGCGTTGCTGTTTGTGATTTCCCTGATGGCGTCCTTCATCCCGTATGCGGTGGAACAGATTACGTTGCGCCGCACCACCTCGGGAGCGTTCTCGGTCATGCAGTCAATCAACCCCGCGATGGCCGTGGCTGTGGGACTGGCGTTTGGCGAGATTCCAGACACCGGTGAGGTTATTGGCGTCGCATTGGTGATCTGTGCCGTGATCGTCACCTTTTCCGGTGATGCGTCCCTGGCCAAGGGCAAGTGACGGGCTGCCTGGCCGGCAAGGCCGTCTTGCGTTTTTTTTTGGACGCATTCGGCACGTTGTATCCGCAGGGCATGGTACGATGTTTTGCTGTTGCGCTTCATTGCGTAACGTGGAGTCATGCCTGAGTGGCCGATAGGGGCACCCTGCTAAGGTGTTAGTCGTGTAAACGGCTCGAGGGTTCGAATCCCTCTGACTCCGCGAGCAAGGGCTTTCGGGATTTCTCGGAGGCCCTTTCTGTTTTCCTGCTCCACCGCACTAGGAACATAAATACCGGCTTATGGACGTGTCAGCTCTTATAGCTCAGGTGAATGAACAGTTGTTGTTCTCTAGGCATTCAGGCTGCGTTCGTGCAACTGGTACATTGGATAGTGATGTCGTAACATGCGGCATCCCCGTTGATATGACGGGCCGTTACCGGCGGAAGCTGGTAGCAAAAAGGCCCGACGCTACGAACATCGGGCCTTGTTGTGGTTATCGGCTTACGCCCCTAACCAAAGGTTACGAAATGAATCATATCACGATGCACGGTGGTCTGACCGTGAACGGTCGCACCGTCATTGTCCATGTGGGCGATGGCGAGGCGTGCGCCACGGTGGATGGCATGCATTTCAACGTGCGCAGCCTATGGCAGCTTTACCAGTTGCTGAGACTGCTCGTGTAGCGGTCATTAAGGCGCGGTACCCATTATTGGGTGCTGCGCCCGTAACCTGAAGTATGCATGCGAGATTGACAGGAAAGCCACTAAAACTTTTTTAGATTCAGGTCGAACGTGTGCTGACCTCCGGAATCGATTAAAGTAGGAATCATGCGTAGGGCAACGGTGTATGACGTGGCGAAGAAGGCGGGAGTGTCCACCGCCACGGTTTCATTTACTTTCCGTCGCCCGGATAAGGTCAAGCCTTCAACCCGGGCGAAGGTACTCAGGGCGGCGAAAGACCTTGACTATGTGCCCAGCGCCAACGCTCGTGGCTTGGCTCGCGGAAACACCGGCGTGCTCGGTCTGTATTCCTTTGACATGCTTATTGAGCGGCCGCTTGGCGATGAGGATGATTTCGATTCATGCTCTGGCGGCAACGATGTCGTGTCTGAGAATGGGAAACCAATTTTCTCCAATCGCGCAGGTGAGAGCTTTGATTGCCCGAGTGTGTTGTCGTACCCATTGTATGTGGATGAAGTGCAGCGTGGATTCGAGCTGGAATGCCGGCGTCGCAATCGTGCCGTGCTGCTAGGTACTGCTATTCGGCATGACGATGGTGCGGGTATCACAGATGTAGCTGGTCGCGTGGATGGTTTAGCAGTGTTTCCAAACGAATTCACCAGCACTATGCCATTGGAGGCTTTGTGCCGAAGCATACCTATCGTGCGTCTGAGCGAGGGTGATGGTGACGAGCCTGCGGCCTACATCTCTTGTGACAACGAAACTGGCATGAACCAGCTGATTGACCATCTGGTTGATGTCCACGGCGTGCATGACATGGAGTTTGTGGGCAGTCTGGACAACTACGATTCTCGTCATCGATTTGCTGCGATGCGGGCAAAACTGAAAATGAAAGGGTTGCGGGTTCCGGACTTGCCGCTTGATGACAGTGTGTCTGGCACGCATGAGTGGTTCGTAGATCTGTGCGAGGTAATAGACGCTGGACGGTTGCCGCAGGCATTGCTATGCGCTACCGATCAAACTGCGTTCGAAGTCATGAGCGTACTTCGAGATGCCGGTGTCCGGGTTCCTCAGGATGTCATATTGACTGGTTTTGATGGTGTGCTCGCTGGTCAGGTGCTGACTCCCACGCTTACCACTGTGCGTCAGCCCTTGGAGCTGCTGGGGCAGTTGGCGGCCCGACTGTTGGATGAGCAGGCAGGGGAGCCGTGGGGCAAGCCCGAACGGTTCCGTTTGCCGGTCAAGCTCATCGTGCGGGGCAGCTGTGGGTGTTGATTATTTCTTGAAGAAGGCTAAATAAGGCTTTTGAGACCTCCTGCAGGGGAGTCACTGTTGATGCTGTTTCGTCGTGTCGAATCGGTTCGCGAGTTGACAAACAAAAAACTATGCGCTTAAATATTAATCACAATCTACGCGGTTAGATTGTTGAGAAGTAACAGTTCAAGGAGGAACGAGGAATGAAGCGAAGCATGTTCAAGATGGCGACTGCCATCATCGCCAGTGCGGCTATGCTGACCAGCGTCGCAGCCTGCGGACGCACTAGCGCTACGTCTGACAGTGCAGATGACGTGACCACAATCGATTCGGCTAAGGCCACCGGCGATCTAACCATCTGGGCTATGGGTAACGAAGGTGATTTGCTTGGCGACTTCGTTAAGGATTTCGAGAAGGAGAATACGGATGTCACTGTGAAGGTGACCGCTATCCCGTGGTCTTCCGCACACGACAAGATTCAGACCGCCATCGCGGCGGGTAACGGCCCGGACGTTGCTCAGATGGGCAACACGTGGATGGCCGATTTCTCCAATTCCTTCTCTACGGTCCCCGGCAACTTTGACATGAGTGGATTTTTCGAAGGGCCGGCCGACAACTACAAGGTCGGAGATCGGCAGTTGGGCGTGCCGTGGTATGTTGACACCCGCGTGCTGTACTACCGCACCGACATCGCTGAGAAAGCCGGCGTCACTGAAACGCCGAAGACTTGGGACGAACTCAAGACGATGGCTGAAGCCATGCAGAAAGTGGATGGCGTCGATTACGGCATGCGTATCGGTGCTTCTGGCACGGACTGCTTCATTGGCATCCTGCCATACGCCTACTCCGCAGGCGCTGCACTCTCCGATGACGGCCAGACCAAGTGGACCATCGACAGTGATGCGATGACCGAGGCTCTTGACTATGTCACCGGCTTCTACAAGGACGGTATCGCTGATGCCAATGCTGACGTGAGCGCCGGTGCCGACATCGCTGACTTCGTAGCCGGCACCACGCCGATGATGCTTCAAGGGCCCACTGCTGTCAGCCAGATCGAGGAACTCGGTGGCGACGACATCAAGGACAAGTACGCAACGGTGACGCTTCCCGCAATGGACGACTCCTCCGACATGGGTACTTCCTACCTCGGTGGCTCCGGTCTGGTTACCTTCAAGGATTCCAAGAATAAGCAGGCGGCATGGAAGTTCATACAGTGGGCTAGCCGGTCTGACGTGCAGGCTAAGTGGTACACCCTGTCCTCCGATTTGCCGGCTGCTCAGAGCGCCTGGGACAATGATGCACTGACCTCCAGCACCACATTAACCGCATTTGGCGATCAGCTTGAACATGCTCAGGGCGTGCCTGCTTTTACCACTTGGGCACAGGTTTCCTCCGCAGCTGACCGCATTTACGAACAGATTGCCAAGGGCCAGGTTTCTGTGGGCGATGGTCTGAAGAGCCTGCAGTCCGAAGCCGATTCCATCGGCATCGGCGAGTGAGTCCATCAGGACATACAGCAATGGTCAAGCACGCGAAGGCGCAGGAGAAGGGAGCCGGCAGCTCCCTTCGCCGCCGCCAGACATTACTTGCATGGGGATTTGCACTGCCGTTCGCGGTCATCTTCTGCGTATTTATGCTGATCCCTCTCATCTCCTCCATGGCGATGTCGTTCACCGACATCACATCCCGCGACCTGCGTACCCCGTTCAACGTGAACTTCGTCGGACTCGACCAGTACATCGCCCTGTTCAGTGACAAGCGCTTCCTGCATTCGCTTGGTGTCACTGGCATCTTCGTACTCATCGGTCTGCCGATCACCATGATCATTGCTCTGGCGTTCGCCGTAGCACTCAACAAGGGCTCCCAGCACCTGAACGCCTTCTTCCGTGCGCTGTTCTACGCGCCGGTCGTGGCCAGCGTCGTTGCCGTCTCCGTTGTATGGCGCTACATCCTGCAGGGAGACGGCCTGCTCAACTCCCTGCTTTCCCTCGTCGGCGTACAGGGATCGGACTGGCTGCACGAGACTCGTTATGCTCTGCCTGCCCTGATGATCATGACCGTCTGGCGTAACATGGGCACGCTGATGATTATCTTCCTCGCTGGATTGCAGGCCATCCCCGAAGAACTCAAGGAAGCCGCCGCCATCGACGGCGCGAGCAAATGGCGCACCTTCCGCTCCATTACCCTGCCGCTCATGAAGCCAACACTGTTACTCGGCGCGGTGCTACTGTCAGTCGGCTACCTGCAGTTCTTTGAGGAATCGTTTGTTATGACACAAGGTGGTCCGCTTGATTCCACCCTGTCGGCCGCATACTACGTCTACCAGAAGTTCGGATTCGGCCAGTACGGCATCGCATCCGCCGCCAGCTGGGTGTTGTTCATCATCATCGCCTTGGTGAGCGTGCTGCAGTTCCGCATCCTGCGTTCCGAAGACTAAGGGGGATCGATATGAGTGCAACAATACAATCCGCCGGATGCCCTGCACCGGCACAGGACAACAAGCTGCTGTTGTGGCAGCGATTCATCAAAGGTCGTGGCATCTCGTACATCGTGCTGGCGGTCATTGGCATTGTTTGGATTTTCCCGTTCCTGTGGATGGCTCTAGGCTCGCTTAAGACCCAGCGTGAAATCCTCGCTAAGCCGCCCAAGCTCATGCCTGAGCACGCGACACTAGCCAACTTTTCGCAATGGTTCACCCAGCTGAACTTTGGTTCGTACTTCACCAACAGCCTCATCGTCGCGGTCATCACTGTTCTGGGCAACATGGTGTTCTGCTCGATGGTCGGCTACGCACTGGCCAAGATGAAGTTCGCCGGCAAGAATATCTTGTTCGGCGCGGTCATGGTCACCCTCATGGTGCCTAGTGTCGCCACGTTCGTGCCCTTGTTCGTCATCATCTCGAACATGCACCTGGCCAATACATACGCAGCGTTGATCCTGCCGTTCCTGTGCCAGCCTATCGGTGTGTTCCTAATGCGTCAGTTCATCGGTGGCATTCCGGACGCGCTCATGGAAGCCGCTCGTGTGGACGGTGCTGGCGAACTACGCATCTTCTTCCAGATCATCCTGCCGCAATGTGGCCCGGCGCTGGCCACGCTGTCCATCCTGACCTTCCTGTCTAGCTGGAACAACTTCCTATGGCCATTGGTTTCCGCGCAAAGCGAGGAGATGTACACGCTGCCAGTAGCCCTGTCCCTCTACTCCACGGGCCAGAACGCCACCAACTACAGTGTGCTGCTCGCCGGCGCCGTGCTAGTCATCACACCCATCCTGCTCTTGTTCGTATTCCTGCAGCGCTACTTCATTCAGGGCGTGGCTATGACGGGCATTAAATAAGCGGGAATTAAACAAGAAAGATAAGCTTCGATGTCTTCTCTAAATTACGTATTTCCTGAAAACTTTATTTGGGGTGCCGCTACTGCTGGTCACCAGATCGAGGGCAATAATACCTCCAGCGACTGGTGGGCGCGCGAGCACTCGCCTCGTACTGACGTGAGCGAACCATCCGGTGATGCCGCAAACAGCTACAACCGTTATCGCGAGGATGTCAGGCTGCTCGCCGACTCTGGTCTGACCATGTATCGATTCGGTATCGAGTGGGCACGCATCGAACCCGTAGAAGGTTGCTTCTCCAAAGCCGAGTTGTTGCACTATCGCGCCATGATTGACGCTTGCCACGAGTTCGGGGTTGAACCTATGGTGACTATCTACCATTTCACCATGCCATTGTGGTTTGCTGCAGAAGGTGGATGGAAACGACCGGATGCACTCGATAAGTTCAAACGTTACGTGAGTTATGTGCTGCCTATTCTCAACGATGTAACGTGGATCTGCACGATTAATGAGCCGAACATGGTCGCTTTGACCCAAGGCGGCACGGAAGGCACTGACTTTGTGGCTGCCTCCCTGCCTGCCCCTGACCCGGTGATTTCCAAGGCGCTAGTCGATGCGCATCATATGTCCCGCGCTGTCATTAAGTCTGAGCTGCCTGATGCAAAAGTCGGCTGGACCATCGCTTGTCAGGCTTTCCATGCTGTGCCTGGTTGTGAGAAGGAGATGGAGGAATATCAGTACCCACGCGAGGACTACTTCACCGAAGCGGGTGCGGGTGATGACTTTATCGGCGTACAAGCCTACCTACGCACATTCATCGGCAAGGACGGGCCTGTGCCCGTCGACGATGATGTGGAACGCACCCTAACTGGCTGGGAATACTATCCTCCAGCCCTCGGCATCGCTGTGCGTCATACTTGGGATGTCGCAAAACATACGCCGATTTTCGTCACTGAAAACGGCATTGCCACTGCTGACGATCGTCGTCGTATCGACTATACGTTCGATGCCCTTGCTGGACTGCATGACGCGATGGATGACGGTATTGATGTGCGAGGCTACACGCATTGGTCCTTGCTTGATAACTATGAATGGGGGTCGTTCAAGCCTACATTCGGTCTTATCGGTTGGGATAAAGACACTTTTGAACGCCAGCCCAAGGCATCGCTTAACTGGCTTGGTTCTATTTCTCGCACCGGAGTCGTAACTCACCCGTATCGGTAGTTCTGTTATTAGAATGCGATAACTTATCCGCAAAAAATGTGGGGCACGGTTTTCATATGAACTGTGTCCCGCAATCCATGATGTCTGTTTGTTTTATGGCAACTCATTTGTTGCGTACACGGCTCGCAAGTTCGTATCCATCGCTAATACTTATTGTTACTGTTCTATCGATAGTCGCATTGCCAGATTAGCGGAGCCGGAGGTACGCCATTGTCCGTCCGCCTCCAGAGGCTATTCTACCGGCATTATGGAGACGGCGCGTCGTGAAAAAACTCGGCATATGGTGAGGAATGCACCGAATACTGACGTATTGCCTCCTGCGGACGGTACTCTGGTAGTGAGTATGGAGAGTCGCGGGATGGGGAATATATGAGCCATATCAGCGGTCGAGGCCAGCATCGTTCATGGTCATCGAATACCGGCCACATTGCGCTGATTGCGGTGCTCGTTGCCGTCTTGGCTGTGGCTTTGGGGCTGGGAGTATGGTTCGCTGCCATGCATAACGACTCAACCGATGTGTCTCGTCCCGGAACCAGCACGGTTGCCGATACGTCGCTGGACAAATCCGGATCCGTTCCTCAGCCGGTGGCGGAGCATCACGGCAATTCGCCGGATTGCCCGGATACCGACTGCATCGCCATGCTGGTGAATGGCGACTTGCTGTTCCACGAGAGCCTGTGGAACGGTTTCCGCGGTGCCAACACCAGTGCCACGGATGGCACTGCCTTCAACTTTGATCCACTGTTTGAGCCGATGAAACAGTACATTCAGGCCTCTGATATCGCCGTATGCAACTTCGAGACTCCAGTCGCCCAACGAGGCGGCCCCTACAGTGCCTACCCGATTTTCAACATACCGCCTGAAGTGGCCGATGCCGCCCGCAACGTGGGATACAACGCCTGCACTCATGCCACCAACCATTCATGGGATCAAGGCTCCGATGGCATCGCCCGGCTTTGGGACACGTTGGAGGCCGACGGCATTGCCCAAACTGGCTCATACAAAACCGAGGAGGATTCCCTTAAGCCGTTGGTCATTGATTCTCCCACAGGCGGCGGCAAACTCGGTCTGGTGGCCGGTACGGTGTCCATCAATGGCATGACCGCCGACCATGACTGGCAGATTGATCGCCTGCGCGAGCAAGGCGATCCGCATCACGACAGCGATATCCAGCGACCATCCCATGGGCACTTGTTGGACCGAGGTCAAGGATGCTCAAGTGCGCCAGCGCATATCGGATGTGATTTATGCGATGGGTGCCGACCAGAATGTTGTCAAGGAGTGGAACATTACCCAAGAACAGGCGCAGCAAACCGCACAGTGAATTTCCCGCCGCAGTTCTAATGTGGTGCCCATGACCGAGATTTACGAAACTCAGAGCGAACGTACCGATTTGCCGCTTGTCGTGATGCCTGCCGTGCTCGACGCGATGATTGAACCCATCAAGGCTCAGTTCCCGGCGCTGCATGATGTGGCTCGCGTGCGTATGTTCGAGGAATTCACTTCGGACGAAGCCGTGCTGGCTGAACGCCTGAAAAACGCAGATGCCCTGTTGGTCGGCGGCTACCATATCTCGGATGACTTATTGCGCACGATCAGCGAACAAGGCCATGTCAAGTGCATCGTGTTCTGTGGTACCGGAGTCGCCAGCTATATCAATCTCGAGCTGGCACGTGAGCTTAAGGTTCGTGTCTGCAATGCCGAACATTACGGCGATCATGCCGTGGCCGAGCATACGTTCGCGCTGCTGTTCGAACTCATTCGCAAGGTCGGACAACTCGATAAGGATGTCAAGGCGGGCAACTGGGCATGGGCAGGGGGCGACGGTTTGCAGCTTGCCGGCCGCCGCATGGGTATTATCGGGCTGGGCGGCATTGGCACTACCGTGGCCGGCATTGCCCGCGCCTTCGGCATGGAAGTTGCCGCGTGGAATTCACATGTGCCTGCCGAGCATTTTGAACGGTCCGGTTCCGTTCCGGTCGACGATCTCAATGAGCTTATTGAAACCAGTGATGTTATTTCCGTCCATTTACCGCTGAATGATGCCACTCGTGGCATTGTCACCGCTGAAAACCTTGCTCATCTCCAGCCCGGCACAATGTTGATCAATACCGCGCGCTCCGAAGTCATCGAGTCCGGTGCGCTGTTCGCCCGCCTGCAGGAAGGCGACATTCCCGCCGCGCTTGATGTATTTGACCACGAGCCACTCACCGTAGATGATCCCATCTGCCATGTGCCGGGCATTGTTCTGACTCCGCATGTCGGCTGGCGTACCGATGGCGCATTCAAGGAGCTCACCCGCCAGATGATCGCCTGCATGAACGCCTACTTTGCCGGCGAGGACTATAACGTCGTCGTCTCCGAACACTGATTCGTCTAGTCGAAACGCCGCCTATGCAGACGATTCTCAACACATCCGACAATCCGGCCCACGATTCCCTCGTGGAGAAGAAATCCGAGTTCATCGGTGATGCCGCTCATGTCGATACGCTCGATGAGGCGCTTGCATTCGTGACCTCAATCCGCGAGCAGCATCCAAAAGCTCGACATGTCGCGTATGCCGCGGTGTGTGGAGGCGCGGACGGACGTTTGTCCGAGCGCATGAGCGATGACGGTGAGCCTTCCGGCACTGCAGGCAAGCCTATCCTCGATGTGCTGAAGCAGTCCGGTACTACCGATTGCGTGATTGCCGTCACCCGATATTTCGGCGGAATCCTGTTGGGGTCGGGTGGTTTGGTTCGGGCGTATTCATCCGCGGCGTCATTGGCCATGAAAGCGGCGCAAGTGGCAAGAATCATGACTGCGCGCCGGTATCGCGTGCATCTTGAATACCCGCAGTTGTCCCGATTCCAGCAGCTGCTCAGCCAACTGGATGGGCGGCAGGAAGACGAATCGTATGCGGCGAACGTCGAGCTGACGGCTGTGGTGCCCGTCGACCATTGCGAACAATTCGAGTTGCAGGTCGTAGAAGCGTTCAACGCTGCGGTATCTCCGGAACCAATCGACATGGTCAACATTCCGGTTCCTCTGGCATGACTAAGCTAAACACTATGACCGACGAGAACCCCATCAATGAGACCCAGCAGAGCGGCGACTCCGCCGCATCACAGGGCGGTGACGCCAACGGCGCCGCCTTTGAGCCGTTGACCGCCTCATACGAGCGCTTGCGTCATTCCACTGACTCTGCCGAGCTTTCCGAGTTTGCTCGCCGTCCTCTGCCTGATCGTAGCGATCAGGCGGCGTTCTCGCGTGCCACCGCACTGCTTGAGGCCGTGGCTGGCAACAAGCACACGCCGGTCGAAGATCGCGTGTTTCTTGCCAGTACCATGCCGTTCCCGAACGTACTGGTCAAGTTGTCCGTGGATCCCGAGCCTTCCGTGCGTGTGGCTGTGGCTGCCAACGAGGACGATAAGAACTGGCTGGTCGGGCGTCTGACCAAGGATCCGATTCCCGAGGTGAGGGATGCCGCGCTGCGCAACAAGCGCACCAGTTGGAAGATGCGGCTCGAGGGTGCGCAGGATCCCGCTGCGGACAGTGAAACTCTGGATTATCTTGGGTTGCTCGGCACTGAGCTTGAGGAAGGCGCCCCGGCGGTGCTTTCTTCCATGGTTCGTCGTGCCGTGGCGCTGAACCCCAACACTTCTGCGGACATGATGGCCAAGCTGGCGGAAGATCCGTCAGTGGAGGTGCGTCACGCGGTGGAGAGTCGTCGCTAGATTCCGTTTTGCCGCCATGTGAGCGTTCTCATGTCGATATATGGTTGCTCAATTGTTGCAAACGTAAGCATTCTATGGCCGTCTTACGGTGTGGCGCGGCTTTTCGGCGCTACACTGGGGCTATGAGTGAGAATACCGAGAGTAAAGAACGATTGGCTCGTCCGCTGATTCGATTGGCCAAATTGGTGGGTATCGGTACCAGCTATGTGGGCATGAGCCACGATTATCATGAGATCGACGATGATGTGCTCATCGAAATCCTGTCTGCTCTAGGCATCGAAGCCCGAAACGACGATCGGCAAAAGGAAGCCATTCACAGGATTTTGAAGGAACGCCATAGCCGACTGGTTGCTCCAACAGTGTTGCATACCGTCGGCGAGGAAGACCGTCTGCTCGTTAACACCGGCATCATGGAGATACCTTCTGCAAGCATCATCCTGGAGAATGGTGAGTCATACGAGGGGACCATCGGAGTCGGTCCGGGAGACGGATCTCCGGCGTTCGATTTGGATGGTAACTTTGTGTCTACGGCATCGCTGATCATTCCCGCCGATGTACCGGTCGGCTATCACACCCTGCATGTCAAGGTCGGTAACCGTTCGCAGGACGCCACCCTGATTAGTGCGCCGAGCCAGGTTCCGTTGATTGACCCGATGAAGGACGGTAGCCTGTGGGGCTGGATGGCGCAGCTGTACTCGATTCGTTCCTCCGGATCATGGGGTGTCGGCGATTACGAGGATTTGAAGACCATATTGGTCGACGCCAAGCGGAAGACCGGCGCTGATTTTGTGCTGGTCAATCCGTTGCACGCCGCCGAACCGGTGTCTCCGCTTACGCCGTCGCCGTATCTTCCGGTGAGCCGTCGTCTGGTCAATTTCACGTATATTCGCCCTGAGTCGGTACCGGAATACGCCACATTGCCGACCGATGCCAAGAATGAAGTGGATGGACTGCACTCCGATGTGGAGCCGCTGAACGGCGATGCCCAGGTCATTGACCGTGACGCCATGTGGCGCAGCAAGATGCATGCTCTGTGGATTATCTTCAAGGCCGGTCGCACTGCCGAGCGTCAGGCCGCATTCGACCAGTTCAAGACGGATTTCGGTTCCGACCTCGAAGCCTATGCCACGTGGTGCCTGTGTTATGACAAGTGGGGTGCGCCCTCGGCACAAGGCGACAATTGGGAACAGGCCCTTGGCCGGGATTCTCAGCAGATTGCTGATTTGAAGCGTCAATTCCCCGATACGCTCGACTTCTACCGCTGGCTCGAATGGGTGGCGTCCGATCAGCTTGCCGCTGCGCAGCAGGCGGCCAAGGATGCCGGCATGGAAATCGGCATCATGTCTGATATGGCGGTCGGTGTGCATCCCCTCGGCGCGGATGTGTGGTGGAATCCTGAGCGGTTCGCCAAGGGCGCTACGGTTGGCGCTCCGCCGGATATGTTCAACCAGCAGGGCCAGAATTGGAGCCAACCGCCGCTGAGCCCGCTTGATTTGGAAGCCACTGGCTACCAGACCTACCGCAACATGGTGCATGGTATGTTCGCCCGTGCCGGTGCCGTGCGCATCGACCATATCCTTGGTCTGTTCCGTCTGTGGTGGATTCCTGAGAATCATTCGGCAACGGATGGTGCCTATGTGCATTACGATTCCAACATCATGCTCGGCATTCTGGCCATCGAGGCGTCCCGCGCCAACGGCGTGGTGGTCGGTGAGGATTTGGGCGTGATGCCCGATTATGTGGCCGATTCCCTGTCCGGCCACGGCATTCTCGGCTGTGCGGTCGAATGGTTCGAGCAGAGGGACGGGGTGTTCCGCACACCATCTCAATGGCGTCCGTATGCCTTGGCGTCCGTGAATACCCATGACCTGCCGCCGGCCGCCGGATACCTGGAGTATGAGCACGTCAAGATTCGCGAACGCTTGGGGCTGCTGACTGGCCCTGCTGAGGAGTTCCAAGCTTCTGCCAAGGCTGAGCAAAACGCCATGATTGCTATGCTGGTTGATCAAGGATATCTGGATGCCGATTTCGCCGAACACCGTGAGGAGCACGAGGCGGACATCATCGATGCGTTGTACCGTGCGCTGAAGGGATCTCCGTGCAAGCTGCTTGCCGCCTCGATTACCGATGCGGTGGGGGAGAAGCGTGCGCAGAACCAGCCCGGCACCAATAACGAGTATCCGAACTGGCGTATCCCGCTGGCCGACGATAAGGGCAATGTGGTGCCGCTCGAAACCCTCTTCGACACCCCCGGTGCCCAACGTTTCGCCCAAATCTTCAATAACTGACTCACTCCAGCCCCCCCCTCTGATGAGAGGGCTCCTCGCGAAGCGAGGTGGGGGAGAGACGACATAAAAAAGCGGGAGTGTCTCCACAGTTGCCCTATGTCAAGACTGGCGATATACTAGTGGATTGTTGTGTTTCCCTAAGGGGTCCTTCAAAGCGCTATCCCACTCGCCATCGAGGACTTTCAGGGAGCCCACGGATAATGAGGCCTGAAGCCTCTTGGATGCGGCCCTGACCAAGCCGCGCCAAGCAGCTGACAGCCCGGAACACAATATATAGAAAAGGTAATCCAGTGAAAACCTTCACTCCGAAACCAGCTGATCTGACTCACGACTGGTACGTCATCGACGCCACCGACGTGGTGCTTGGCCGTCTCGCCTCCCAGGCTGCAATCCTGCTGCGTGGCAAGAACAAGCCGACTTTCGCGCCGCACGCCGACTCCGGCAACCACGTGATCATCATCAATGCCGACAAGATTGCTCTGACTGGCAACAAGATGGGCAAGGAACTCTACTCGCACTCCGGCCGTCCTGGTGGTCTGCGTCGCGACTCCTACGCCGAGCTGCTCGAGAAGAACCCCGAGC
This sequence comes from Bifidobacterium breve DSM 20213 = JCM 1192, assembly GCF_001025175.1. Classification (NCBI taxonomy): domain Bacteria; kingdom Bacillati; phylum Actinomycetota; class Actinomycetes; order Bifidobacteriales; family Bifidobacteriaceae; genus Bifidobacterium; species Bifidobacterium breve. The sequence continues at coordinate 1,918,487 of NZ_AP012324.1, read as the reverse complement.
GCATCATCAAGGAAGCTGTCAAGGGCATGCTGCCGAAGAACCGTCTGGCCAAGGTGCAGCTCGATCGTCTGCGTATCTTCCGCGGCGCTGAGCACCCGCACACCCCGCAGAAGCCCCAGGTCTTCGAGATCGCTCAGGTCTCGCAGCAGGCTAAGTGAAACCTGAGAGGAGATAAGAATCATGGCTGAAAACACCAACGACTCCCAGGTTGTCGAGACCGAAGAGGAGCTCACCAACTACACCACCGAGACCAACGCTGGCGCTGGTACCGGCACCTCCGCGATCGAGCCGGGCTACGGCACCGGTCGCCGCAAGGAGGCTGTCGCCCGTGTCCGTCTGGTTCCGGGTGACGGCAAGTGGACCATCAACGGCCGCACTCTGGAGGAGTACTTCCCCTCCAAGCTGCTGCAGCGTGAGGTCAACTCCCCGATCGTTCTGCTCAAGCTCGAAGGCAAGTTCGACGCTATCGTCCTCGTTGACGGCGGCGGCACCACCGGCCAGGCCGGCGCCATCCGTCTCGGCGTGGCCCGCGCTCTGAACGCCATCGATCGTGACGCCAACCGCGCCGCCCTGAAGAAGGCTGGCTTCCTGACCCGCGACGCCCGCGTCGTGGAGCGCAAGAAGGCCGGTCTGCACAAGGCACGTCGCGCCCCGCAGTTCTCCAAGCGCTAAAGCTTTACGGCTTATACGAAACCCCTCGGAAATTCGATTTCCGAGGGGTTTCTTGGTATTTCGGACGGTATTTTGACTGGCGTTTAGATGGTTGGCATCTGCTTCATCGCGCTGATGCTCAATGCCGGAAGCGTCCACAATGTCGGATCATCTTCCGACAGCCCATCATCGGCGGATTGCAGATCGTCCGCATCGTCTTTCATCTGCCAGTACATCATGTTGATGCGGTGCAGATGGTTGCGGAGTCTGCCCGCGGGCTTGCTTTCCGATTCTTCGTCGAATTCCGACACACGTTCGATGGACGTTCCCAATCCCGGATATTCGCCGACAATCTCCGACGAGGACCAGACCATCTCCCATTCGATGTCTTTCGGCAGATGAAAACGCGTGACCTCATCGGAACCGTTGATCAGAATCAGCAGACTTGGCTCGTCGGGAGATAGCAGCTGCATGGCGAACGGACGGACGGAAGGATTCGTCCAATCCGCATCATTTGGCATCTGTCCATTCGGCAAATACCAATGCACGCGATCGGATTTCTTCAGCAAACCGATTTCGCTCAGGCGAGTGAAGAAATCCTCATGATTGTACAAATCACGGGATTTACGCAATGTGATTAAACGGGAAGTGAGATTGAACTGCTTCAATTCCGGCGTTTGTTCGGTACTGTACAGCCAATCCCAATCAAGCCAGGTGGTGTCGTTATCCTGCGTGTAGGCGTTGTTGTTGCCGTTCTGCGAATTGCCGAATTCGTCGCCGGCAAGCAGCATTGGCGTGCCTAGCGAAAGCAGCAGCGTACCCAGCAGGTTCATGGTGGCGCGTTGCCGTTGCTGCACGATGATTTGATCGCCGCTGGGGCCCTCGTGACCGAAGTTGACGGAATGATTGTCGTTTGTTCCGTCGCGGTTGTTTTCGCCGTTGGCCTCGTTATGCTTGGTTTTGTACATGGTCAGATCGGCTGTGGTGAAGCCGTCATGGCATGCCACGTAATTCACGGACGCGGTCGAACCGCGGCCTGGATCGGTGGCGAACAGGTCGGATGATCCGCACAAACGTGTGGCCATCTCCTGCATGGTCATTTCGCCGTATTCTCCACCGCGCATGCGATCCACGTCGGTCAGCCAGAATTTGCGTGTGCAATCGCGGAACCTGTCGTTCCATTCGGCGAAGGGGATGCCGAATTCGCCGGTGCGCCAGCCATTTGGACCGCAATCCCAAGGTTCCATGATCATTTTGAGATTGCCGAGCAGCATGTCAGAACGCAATGCATACAGGAACGGATGGTAGCGGGTGAATTCATCGTCGAGACGTGCCAGCGTCGCCGCGAGATCGAATCGGAATCCGTCGATGCCAATGCGTTTGGCCCAATAGCGCAACGAATCCACGGCGAACGTGGTGACGTGCGTGTTGGTGAAATCAAGTGTGTTGCCGCAGCCGGTGGTGTCGTACAGGCGACTCATCTTGTCTTTGGTGCGTCGATAGTACGACAGATTGTCAAGTCCGCGCCAGCATACGGTCGGCCCTTCCGGACCGGATTCGCAGGTGTGGTTGTAGACCACGTCCATAATCACTTCGAAACCGGCCTCGTGCAATGCGCGCACCATGTCAATGACTTCCTGGCGTACGGCGGCGGCGCCGGCCTCCTGGGAGCGCTTGGTGGCGTATGAGGCTTCCGGCGCGAAATAGCCGAGCGTCGAATATCCCCAATAGTTGACGCGTCCGCGTTCCTGCAGAAACAGTTCGGATTGCTTGGCTTGAATCGGCAGCAGCTCAATGGAAGTGACGCCCAAATCCTGCAGGTAGGAGAGCGTCGCCGGATGTGCCAAACCTGCATAGGTGCCGCGAAGCTCTTTGGGAAGCCAAGGCGCGTTGGCTGTGAAGCCTTTGACGTGCAGCTCGTAGATCACGGTTTTGCTCCATGCCACATGCGGGTGTGATGGCTCACCGTCATGCTTGTTGGTGGCACGGTCGTCTATCGCCACGGAAACGGGAACATGCCCCACGGAGTCGATGGTGCTCATCGGGCCGAATGGCGAACCTTTGACTTTGCCGTTCACGATCTCGCATTCATAGGAGAACGCTCCGGGATCAAGCTCCATTGATCCTTCGATGCCTTTGGCATAGGGGTCGAGCAACAGTTTGTACGGGTTGAAGCTCACGCCGTGGTCGGGGTCCCATGGGCCGTTGACGCGGTATCCGTATTGCATGCCATCCCAAGCCTGGGGAACGTGAACGTACCACAGTCCGTAATTGGGCCCGTCCATGCGGAATAGTGTTTCGCGAAGATTGAGCGAGGGGATTCGCCGAGTGCAGATGCGCTGTTTCATCGCCTGATCGATGAAGGTCAGCCCCGGCTCGTTGAACAATCGTACTGCGTCGGCATAGAAGGCGCTCGGCTGGTCAAGTGGTTCAAGTACGCAAAACCACAGCTGGTCTGCTGTTTCCGAGCGGACGATGGCGTCGGCGCCACCGTCATCGGTGAAGTAGAGACCTGGGCGGGTTGCGTAACGGTGCAAAGACGGGTTCTTCATAACCTCATTCTAAACACTTTGGAATTATCTGTTGACTTGCTATGTCGGGACCATTTCCGCCCATGTCAGATCGATGGTTGCTGCGCTGCCGGTGAGATGCCGTTCTGGCTATTTTTGATGATGATGTGCATATTGTGATGGTGGTTTTTTGAAAAACGTTGATTTTCTGCGGCAACACGATTTGCAAATAACTTTATGAAAAGAAATTTGCAAAAGAATTTAAGAAAGTGTATAGTTTTCAATCATCAGGCAGAACGATCTGCCGGAACCTCTTTCATAGTGGAAAGGACATATCATGAAAGCTCTTGTACTGACCGGTGTCAAGAAATTCGAAATCCAGAACATGCCAACACCGCAGATCGAACCCGATGAAGTGCTGATCAACACCGTATATGCAGGTGTGTGCGGCACGGACCACGACCTGTACGCAGGTCGCCCCGGCTCCGCTGCCGCAGTTCCGCCGATCGTGCTCGGCCATGAGAACTCCGGCGTCGTCGCCGCGGTCGGTTCAGAAGTCACCAACGTCAAGGTCGGCGACCGCGTGGCCGTCGATCCGAACATCTACTGCGGCCAGTGCGAATTCTGCCTGACTCAGCGTCCGGAACTATGCGACCACTTGAGCGCGGTCGGCGTCACCCGCGACGGCGGTCTGGCCGAACAGTTCACCGCTCCCGCCACTGTGGTCTACAAGCTGCCCGACAATGTCTCCCTGCGTGACGCGGCCGCCATCGAACCGGTCTCCTGCGCGGTGCACGGACTCGATCTGCTCAAGTTGCACCCGTACCAGAAGGCGTTGGTCATCGGCGACGGCTTCATGGGGCAGATCTTCGTCCAGCTGCTGCAGGCGTACGGCGTGCATCAGGTGGATCTTGCCGGAATCTTCGACGAGAAGCTGCAGCGCAACAAGGAGCTTTTCGGCGTCACTGAAACGTACAACACCACCCGCGAGCAGATTCCGGCGGACTCCTACGACGTGATCGTCGAAGCGGTCGGCCTGCCCGCCACCCAGGCCCAGGCGGTCGCCGCGGCCAAGAAGGGCGCCCAGGTGCTGATGTTCGGCGTCGGCCCGCAGGAGGCGCATTTCGAAATGAATACGTACGACATTTACAAGAAGCAGCTGACCATCCAAGGCTCCTTCATCAACCCGCTCACCTTCCGCGATGCCATCTCGCTGGTTTCCGCCGGCAAGATGAACATCGGCGGCCTGATCAGCCACGAACTGGGGCTCGACGAGGTGCAGGACTTCCTCGACGGCAAGATCAAGGGCGTTTCCAAGGCCGTCGTCAAGATCGGCGAGTGACGCCACGGGCCATCCGCCCACACGTATGAAATCATGGCCGTCGCCACGCGCACACGGACGGCGGCCATGCCTCCCGCGGTGCGGGGCGCCGGCAAAGGGGCCGGAACCGCTGTGTGCGAACATTCATATGACTGTGAAACGATCTTCCCAACGTCGGTGAAGGTCGGGTAAGGGGTTTATTGCTCATGATTAGGCTGCTTGAGCGCCTCGGCGTTCCCCGGGTGCTGATGCTCGGCTTCCTGGCCGTCGCGATCTTCATGACCGGTGACGGCTTCGAACTCACCTTCCTCTCCAAATTCATGGTGGATCAGGGATTCACCTCATCCCAGGCTTCGCTGTTGGTCACCGTGTACGGTCTGTTCGCCGCGGCGGGCGGATGGTCCGCCGGCATGCTTGCCGAGATGTTCGGTGCCAGACGCGTCATGATGTTCGGCGCATGCTGGTGGATCGGCATCCACCTGCTGTTCCTCGGCGTGGCCATCCCCAGCCGCATCTATCCGCTGATCCTCGGCCTGTACGCCCTGCGCGGCATCGGCTACCCGCTGTTCATCTACAGTTTCGTGGTGCTGATGGCGCAGCACATCTCCCCGTCCAGACTCGCCTCGGCCACCGGATTCTTCTGGACCTGCTTCTCGCTGGGCATCGGCGTGTTCGGCGCATACCTGCCGAGCTTCATCATGCCGGTGTTCGGCGAATACCGCACCTTCTGGTTCGCGCTGCCGTTCTCCATCGTCGGCACGATCATGTGCTTCCTGTTCGTGCCGAAGAACAAGGTCGTCAAAGGCGAAGGGCTGAGCCGTAAGGAACAGCTGAAGGAACTGGCCGAAGGCGCCACCATCCTCGTCACCAACCGCAAGATCCTCATCTGCGCGATTATCCGCATCATCAACAACCTGCTGCTGTACGGCTTCCCCGTCATCATGCCCCTATACCTGTGCACCACGCACAACGGCGGCATCAACATCTTCAAAACCGAGGAATGGATGCGCATCTGGGGCTTCGTATTCGTGGTCACCCTGATCTTCAACACCTTCTGGGGTTGGTTCATGGATCGTTTCGGATGGGTGTGGCCGATGCGCTGGTTCGGTTGCGCGGTGCTCGCCGTCGGATCCGTCGCCTTCTACTACATTCCGCAATGGTTCGGCGCGAACGCGCTGATGATGATTGTCGCCTCGATCATCGTGGGCATCGGCACCTGCGCCTTCTCGTCGCTGCCGACCATCATGACGTTGTACGCCGGTGAAGGCAAACAGGGCGCCGCATTGTCCGCCTACAATCTCGCGGCGGGCCTCACCACGTTCGCCGGTCCCGGCGTCGCCACGATTCTTCTGCCGGTCATCGGGTACGGCGGCGTGTGCTGGACGTATGCGGCGTTGTATGTGCTGGCATTCGTGCTGACGTTGTTCATCCGGCCGCGGCAGCCCGGATTCGACGAGCATGGCCATCGGATCGCTAAGGCAAAGAACGGAACGGCGCCGCAAGACGATGCGGTGCCGGCGGTCAACACGGTATCAGAGGAGAGCATCGGCGTCGGTGTTGCCGCAGCCGAAGCCGTCTAGACTTAATCGCAATCCAATCGTCAACGACGTTGATATGAACCATCATCCATCAACCAATGCAAAGGAGATCATCATGACCAAACCCATGTCCGCCTTCACCACCGATCTGCAGCATTCCGGCATGATCGCCAGGGATCTGGACGAAACCATCGCGTTCTACACGGAAAAGCTCGGATTTGAACTCGCCGGACTGTTCCATAACGGCGACAACCGTTGCGCGTTCCTGCGCTACGGGCATCTGACCATCGAAACCTGGGAGGGTGAGCCGGCACCCGGCGTCACCGGCGCCATCAACCACTGGGCGTTCGACACCCCGGATATCGAGGCCGCGTTCGCCAACGCCAAGAAGCTCGGTCTGGAGTTCAAGGACACCGAGATTCAGCACATCGACAGCTTCTGGGAGCATGGCATCCGCTACTTCAACGTGTACGGTCCCAATGACGAGACCATCGAATTCTGCCAGATCGTGTGATAACCGGATCCGCAATGGCGGGAAGGGCCGCTGCCCCACCTGATTCCAAGGTAGGGCAGCGGCCCTTCCCGTATCGTGTTCACCTTCGGGGCAGTGGCCTCATGCGTCCGCAGATGCCGTCCACGTAGTCGCGCACGAAACGCAGCGCGGCGCCGATGGTGTTCTGATCCTCGATGCAGATGCTTTTCTTCAGTGTGAAGTCGGTCGTGAACGGGCTGAGCGACTCCGCGCGATGCTTGAGTTCGGTCAGCATGTCGTCGTCCAGATATTGCGCGGCTTCGCCACCGATGATCACGTCGCCCGCGATCACCGAACGGATGTTGACGATCGCCTGCGCCACGTACCCCATCCATTCGTCGAAACGCTTACGATGCCCGCGTTCGCCTTGGCTCAGCACCGAGAAGAAACCGGGCATGCCTTCGCCGTCCTCCAGCAGGGCTTCCGGCGAGCAGTACGGGTCCATGCATCCACGCTGCCCGCAATAGCAGGGTTTTCCGCCGGGCACCAGGCACATGTGCTCCACGGTGCCGTTGGACAGGTTCGGCCCTTGGTAGAGCGTTCCATGGGCGATCACCGCACCGCCCGGGCGCCGTTCCAGATAGATGCAGACGGCGTCGCTGATGCTGGGGTCGAACCAGAGCTCGGCCATGGCCGAAGCGTCCGAGTCGTGGATCATGAGCGCCGGGAATTCGATGTGCCGGGTGAGTTTCTCCAGCGTCAGACCGGTATTGCCGACGATCTGCCCGAAGGTGATCGCGCTGCCGTCCGGGGAGACTATGCCTTGGATGGAGAAGACGATGCCGAGCACCTGGCTTCCCGAACGCACCACACGCCCCGCGAATTCGGTGACGAAATCGCCGACCATATCGTAGTAGTCGCTGGTGTTGCGGTAGGAGACGCGCTTGCGTTTGCGGGCGATCACCTCGCCGTACAGGTCCACCGCCACCAGCGTGACGCCGTCCGCGCGCATCCTCACGCCGATCGCCGCATGCGATTTCGCGGCGAACACGTGGGTCTGCGCCTTGCGTCCGCCGGTCGATTCCGTCGGCTCGCCTCGTCCGACCAGTCCCTCATCCTCAAGGTCACGCAGATTGGCGGTGATGGTGGGCAGGCTCAGCCCGAGGGTCATCTGCAGATGCTGCTTGGTGGACGGGCCATGCCGGTACAGATGGTCGATTATCGCCTGACGGTTGGCCTGTTTGACCGCTGTGGATGGCATGGGCTTCATGACGTATCCTTTCCGTTTCGCGCGTCGTTGCCTATGTAAGGCCCCTCATTACTTTAGCAAAAGACTTTTTGAAATGTTGCCCTGTCTCGCGTGTTAAAAAAGTATCACAACGAGGTGGTTGGGCACCAAAACACCCGGTTTTCCAGCATGAGAATGGTATTACGCCCAAGGAGGAGCGGACAGACACAACAGACAACGAAGTGCTGGGAAACGAGGAAACATGTCCATAGGATTGCCAAGGAAACTGTTGGCGGGATTCATTGCCATCGCCGTGTTCATGACCGGTGATGGCTTCGAACTCACCTTCCTGTCCAAATACATTGTCGATCAGGGATTCAGCTCATCTCAGGCCTCGCTGATGTTCACCATGTACGGGCTCATGGCCGCGGTCGCAGGCTGGGCGTCTGGCGTGCTCGCCGAGATGTTCGGCGCCAAGCGCATCATGCTCATCGGCGCGATCTCGTGGATCTGCCTGCATCTGGTGTTCCTGACCATGGCATTGCCGTCCGGTTCCTATGCGTTGATGCTCGCGGTGTACGCGATGCGAGGCGTGGGATATCCGTTGTTCATCTACAGCTTCGTGGTCCTGATCTCGCAGACCGTCGATCCGGGCAAGCTCGCCACGGCGATGGGCTGGTTCTGGACGTCCTATTCCTTCGGCATCGGCGTGTTCGGCGCATACCTGCCGAGTTTCACCATCGGATGGGTCGGGGAATACGGCAGCTTGTGGCTGTCCCTGCCGTTCGCGGTTGCCGGTCTGCTGATCTGCCTTGCCCTGGTGCCGTCGACCCGCAACGAGAAGACGGAAGGGATGAGCGCCAAGGAGAAATTCCATGAGCTGAGCCGCGGCGCCACCATCCTCGTGGAGAACCGGCAGATCGCCCTCGCGGCGGTGGTCCGTGTGATCTGCAATCTCACGCTGTACGGATTCCCGGTCATCATGCCGCTGTATCTCGCCACCCATACCAATGGCGGCGGCGCATGGTTCGAAGTCTCGCAGTGGAGCCAGATCTGGGGATTCCAGTTCGTCGTCACCGTGTTCGGCAACGTGTTCTGGGGTCGTATGGGCGACCGTTACGGATGGATGCGGCAGATGCGCTGGTTCGGATGCTGGGGGTGCGTGCTCGGCACGCTGGGCATGTATTACATTCCCCGCTTCTTCGGCGGCAATATGGCGCTGATGTGCGCCGACGCGATTGTGCTCGGTCTGGGTATCTCCGCCTTCGTGCCGATGGGGGCCATATTCCCGGCCCTCGCCCCGGAGCATAAGGGCGCGGCGATTTCCGCACACAATCTCGCCTCCGGCTTGACCACGTTCTTCGGCCCGCTGATCGCCACGGTTCTCATCTCCACCGTCGGTTATAGCGGCGTGTGCTGGGCCTATGCCGGGCTCTATGCGGTCGGTTCGCTGATCACGGTGTTCATCCGGCCGAAGCAGCCCGGGTTCGATGAACGCGGGCGGCGACTGAAGGGCAAAGGCGCCACGGTCCTGGAATCCCGGAAGCCTCTGGAGTCGAGCGGCGAATTGGCGCAGCCCGAACCGGAATGTCGGGGGTAGGTCGTCGCTCGACGGTGAGAGCCCACTCGTCGGTGTCATCGGCCATGGTGCCGTGGCCCGCCGGCAATCGAATATGTAACCAAACAACCAAACAAACAGAAGGAGTACATCATGAAGGCAGTCGTTCTTGAGAAGAAGGGCGTCATCAACGTGCGTGAGGTGCCGGACACCCCGGCTCCGGCGGCGGGGGAGCTCACCATCGCCCCGCATACCGTGGGGGTGTGCGGATCCGATCTGCACTATTACACGCATGGGCGTGTGGGCAAATACGTGGTCGAACAGCCGATGATCCTGGGGCATGAGGCTTCCGGTACCGTCGTCGCGGTCGGCTCAGGCGTCGAAGGCTTCGAAGTCGGCGATCGCGTGGCCATGGAACCCGGCATTCCGGACATGAATTCCCGTGCCAGCAAACTCGGCATGTACAACGTCGATCCGGCCGTGCGTTTCTTCGCCACCCCGCCGGTGGATGGCTGCCTGTGCGAGACGGTCAACCATCCCGCGGCGTTCACCTACAAGCTTCCGGACAATGTGAGCTATGGCGAGGGAGCGCTGCTCGAACCCACCGCCGTCGGCATGTGGGCCGCCACCAAGGCCGGCATCAAACCCGGCGACGTGTGCGTGGTGACCGGCTCCGGCACGGTGGGCATGCTCACCGCCTCCTGCGCGCTTGCCGGTGGCGCATCCAAGGTGATCGTCTCCGACGTTTCCAGCATCAAACTCGACATCATCGGCAAGATTCCGGGAATCGTGCCGGTGGATCTCACCAAGGAGGATCTCGTTGAACGCGTGCGTGAGGAAACCGGAGGCTGGGGAGCCGACGTGATCTTCGAATGCTCGGGTGCCCCCAAAGCCTACGAGACCTTCTTCAAGCTCGTCGCGCCGGGCGGCACCGCCGTCCTCGTCGGCATCCCGGTCGATCCCGTGAGCATCGACATCACCGAGCTGCAGGCGACCGAGGTGCGCATCGAGAATGTGTTCCGTTACGCGAACGTCTACCAGAAGGCCATTGACCTGGTCGCCAGCGGTAAACTGAACCTCAAGCCGTTCATCACCGACACCTATGCGATGGCCGATGCCAAGGCCGCCTTCGACCGTATGGATGAGGGACGTCCCGGCGATATCAAGTTGCAGATTACCGTGGATCGCGACTGAGCCGGGTATGGTTCGGCCCATCCGGTGGGATGGGCCGGGCCGTTCCGCCGGTGATGCCAGGGCAAGCGAAGGGGGCTTCGATGAATGCCGATATCATGTTCGCCGACCGTCGTCGGACCGTCGTGGAATCGGGCTCTGGGGCGTTGGAGGTCATCGTTCCCGATGCCGATGCAGCGGTGCGATGGACAAGCCACGGGTATCCGAATTCACTGGCCAAGTGGCATCATCATCCGCAGATCGAGTTCCATCTCATCCGTGAGGGTTCTGGGCTGATGATGGTGGGTGATTGCGTGGTCCCCTGCCGCGCCGGGCATGTCGCCTTGATTGGTTCGAATCTTCCGCATAACTGGGTTTCCGATGTGAAGCCGGGGGAGCGGTTGGCCCGACGTGACGTGCTGTGCCATGTGCGTCCCCAGACCGTGAAGGCGTTGATGGCGTGTTTTCCGGAAACCGCCCGGTTCAATCTGGTACTGCGCCGTGCCGCGCGTGCGATGGTGCTGTCCGGGGAGTCGGCCCAGGCTGCCGGAGCGTTGCTGGAGGGGATGGGCGACCATGATCCCGCGCGTCGTGTGGCCGACCTGATCGAGCTGTTCGGCGTATTCGCCGACGCTCCGGAGACCGAGGCATCCACGGTGGTGACGCCGGGGTATGATCTCGAGCTCAGCTCCGACACCGAACGCACGGTGAACGAGGCCATCGCCTATGTCACGGAGAACCTGGCCGGGGAGATATCGCTGGAGGAGGCGGCCCGTCTGGTGTCGATGAGCCCTTCGGCGTTTTCCCGTTTCTTCAAGCGGGCGGCCGGCATCGGATTCTCGGATTTCGTGCGACGGCTGCGTATCGGCAGGGCCAAACGTCTGCTGGCCACAACGGATCGCGCGGTGGCCAGGATCCGGGAGGAATGCGGGTACGACAATGCGTCGAATTTCAACCGGCGCTTTCTGGACGAGACGGGAACGACGCCGTCGACGTATCGAAAGGCTCATCGGAAGGCGGGGCGGAAACCCAGTGATAACGCCGATCGGTGATTTCGCCGATGGGCGGTCACACGACAAGCCCACTAAAATAAAATGATTTTGTAGAAGTTGTCTAACAAGGCAGACTTGAATACGTGAGTTTTAAAAAACGGCTTTTAGAAATAGGGGTGATGCAATGTTCATTTGATATATAAAATGAACAAAAGGTTACAATTAGGAGAGAGTGAACAGAGTTTTGTGCAAAAATAATCCTTGTTTGAACATTAAGCACACGGAATATAACACGAAACGCACAACTCGCTTAAGGGATGAAAAGATGCAATGGGTCATGTATATTGTGATGCAGGTCACAGGCGATTCAGTGTCATGAAGCGTCGTGACGTGACTGTTGCACAACGGCAATCAGCAATAAGGAATAACGCACCACGTTCCAGATCTCTATTAGAGGAGGATCCTACAGTGGCAGAAACTAAGAACAGCGCAACGAAGCCGACTCCGGAAGAAAAGCTTGCCGCAGCCGAAGCTGAAGTGGACGCACTCGTAGCCAAGGGCCAGCAGGCTCTCGTCGAATTCGAAAAGCTCGACCAGAAGCAGGTCGACCACATCGTCGCCAAGGCCTCCGTGGCGGCGCTGAACAAGCATCTCGTGCTCGCCAAAATGGCCGTCGACGAAACGCACCGTGGCCTGGTGGAAGACAAGGCGACCAAGAACATCTTCGCCTGCGAGCACATCACCAACTACCTGGCTGGTCAGAAGACCGTCGGCATCATCCGCGAAGATGACGTGCTCGGCATCGATGAAGTTGCCGAACCGGTCGGCGTGGTCGCCGGCGTCACCCCGGTCACCAACCCGACCTCCACCGCCATCTTCAAGTCCCTGATCGCATTGAAGACCCGCTGCCCGATCATCTTCGGCTTCCACCCCGGCGCCCAGAACTGTTCCGTCGCAGCAGCCAAGATCGTGCGCGACGCCGCCATCGAGGCGGGCGCCCCCGAGAACTGCATCCAGTGGATCGAGCACCCCTCCATCGAGGCGACCGGCGCACTGATGAAGCACGACGGCATCGCCACCATCCTCGCGACCGGCGGTCCGGGCATGGTCAAGGCCGCATACTCCTCCGGCAAGCCCGCCTTGGGCGTGGGCGCCGGCAACGCGCCGGCCTACGTCGACAAGGACGTGGACATCGTGCGCGCCGCCAACGATCTGGTGCTCTCCAAGCACTTCGATTATGGCATGATCTGCGCCACCGAGCAGGCCATCATCGCCCACAAGGACGTCTACGCCCCGCTCATCAAGGAACTCAAGCTGCGCAAGGCCTACTTCGTCAATGCCGAAGAGAAGGCCAAGCTCGAGAAGTACATGTTCGGCTGCGTGGCCGGTTCCGGTGAAAAGCCGGTGCTGAACTCCGTGGTGCCGGGCAAGTCCCCGCAGTTCATCGCCAAGGCCGCCGGCTTCGACATTCCTGAGGATGCCACCATCCTCGCCGCGGAGTGCAAGGAAGTCTCTGACGATGAGCCTCTGACCCACGAGAAGCTCGCTCCGGTGCAGGCCGTCCTTAAGGCCGATAACAAGGAGCAGGCCTTCGAGATGTGCGAGAAGATGCTCAAGCTGGGTGCCGGCCACACCGCCGCCATCCACACCAACAACCAGGAGCTCGTGCGCGAGTACGGTGTTCGTATGCACGCCTGCCGCATCATCTGGAACCAGCCTTCCTCTCTCGGCGGCATCGGTGATATCTACAACGCCATCGCCCCGTCCCTGACCCTCGGCTGCGGCTCCTACGGCGGCAACTCGGTTTCCGGCAACGTGCAGGCCGTGAACCTCGTCAACATCAAGCGCATTGCTCGGAGGAACAACAACATGCAGTGGTTCAAGATCCCGGCCAAGACCTACTTCGAGCCGAACGCCATCAAGTACCTGCGCGACATGTACGGCATCGAGAAGGCCGTCATCGTCTGCGATAAGGTCATGGAGCAGCTCGGCATCGTCGACAAGATCATCGACCAGCTGCGTGCCCGTTCCAACCGCGTGACCTTCCGCATCATCGACTACGTCGAGCCGGAGCCCTCCGTCGAGACCGTCGAAAAGGGTGCGGCCATGATGCGCGAGGAGTTCGAGCCGGACACGATCATCGCGGTCGGCGGCGGCTCCCCGATGGACGCCTCCAAGATCATGTGGCTGCTCTACGAGCACCCGGAAATCGCCTTCTCCGATGTGCGCGAGAAGTTCTTCGATATCCGTAAGCGCGCCTTCAAGATTCCGCCGCTGGGCAAGAAGGCCAAGCTGGTGTGCATCCCGACTTCCTCCGGCACCGGTTCCGAAGTCACGCCGTTCGCTGTGATCACCGACCACAAGACCGGCTACAAGTACCCGATCACCGACTACGCCCTGACCCCGTCCGTGGCCATCGTGGATCCGGTGCTGGCCCGCACCCAGCCGCGCAAGCTGGCCTCCGACGCCGGCTTCGACGCCCTGACCCACTCGATGGAAGCCTACGTGTCCGTGTACGCGAACGACTTCACCGACGGCATGGCGCTGCACGCTGCCAAGCTCATCTGGGACAACCTGGCTGAGTCCGTCAACGGCGAGCCCGGCCTGGCCAAGACCGACGCCCAGGAGAAGATGCACAACGCCGCCACCATGGCCGGCATGGCGTTCGGCTCCGCGTTCCTTGGCATGTGCCACGGCATGGCCCACACCATCGGTGCTCTGTGCCACATCGCCCACGGCCGTACCAACTCCATCCTGCTGCCGTATGTGATTCGTTACAACGGCCAGATTCCTGAGGAGCCCACCTCTTGGCCGAAGTACAACAAGTACGTCGCTCCGGAGCGCTACCAGGACATCGCCCGCAATCTCGGCATCGACACCGGCAAGACCCCGGCCGAAGCCGTGGAGAACCTGGCTAAGGCCGTCGAGGATTACCGCGACAACAAGCTCGGCATGAACAAGAGCTTCCAGGATTGCGGCGTGGATGAGGATTACTTCTGGTCCGTGCTTGATCAGATCGGCATGCGTGCCTACGAGGATCAGTGCACCCCGGCTAACCCGCGCATCCCGCTGATCAACGACATGAAGGACATCGCCGTCGGTGCCTACTACGGCGTCTCCCAGGAGGAAGGCCACAAGCTGCGCATCGAGCGCGAAGGCGAGGCCGCCACTGAGGAAGCCTCCGAGCGCTGATTGCAAGAGTCTAATGGCCATGTGCCATTAGCGATATGAGACCAAACGGTTTCATGACCGCGTAACAGGAGTCCGACCCCATTCCGGGGCCGGGCTCTTTGTCATATGTTGTGTATTTTGCTATGTGATGGAAAGCCTTTGGGGCGCCACCGCGACGTGTATTTCCCACCGCGCAGTGTCCCAGAATGGCGGAATTCCGCGGATAAGGAACTCTCGCTAACATCGTGGTGGAAGAATCACTACGTGGTGGGCATTTCACCGCGCGGTGGAGGCTCTATGCATAGGCGGTATTACATCAACACCGCCGCAAGAATGCAGCCAAAAGCAATAAGACTGGCGAATGCTTCGGTAATACCAGTTACCACAGGTTTCATGGTTCGGTACCGAGCGGCCACAGGCAGGGCGATGGCACGGGCCAGTAGCAGCACGCTCATTGTTATGAGGAACGGATTATGCCCTGCCACTATGGTCAGCGCCACCAACATCACATGCCATACCCACGATGCTGCCACGTACGAACGCTTCCCACGTTCTCGAATCATGGTTTTGACCACCAATACCGAGCTGTATTGCATGAGTGCGAACAGCGCAGTGGCAATCAGCCCGTTCATGGGCAAAGAACCAGCGGGCCACCAGGCACGGGGTTCAAATATCTGGCTGAATCCCGGCATATTCCGAATCATGGCACGTGCGGCGTCTGCATCGGCTCCGCACGAGGCTTGCGCCGCGTTGAGAGGAATAGCACATGCCGTCTTGGCAGCGCTGCCGAATGACGCGATTACCGTGGCCATCGTCGACGCGGCAATCACCGATACCGCATTGCCCCACAGCGAGCGCTCCTTCCTCAACCACGAGGACAGCATTGATAGCGCGACCAGCACTATATATAAAGGAGCCCAGCGCAGTATGCCGGTATGCGTAATCAGGAATGGCAGGCCAATTACGGTAAGTGCCACGGTATAGGCAATCATCGGTGGCAGATAGCGGTGCGAAAAGTGTGCCTTGAACCAGTGCGCAGCGCTGAACTGCACGCAATAGCACAAAGCCCAAATCGCCAATAGCCAGAGCGTATCAAGATTAGGACCACCGATAATGAAGCCTGCCGCTGCGGGCAGCATAACCATCACCCATGCGCCGGGCTGATTGTCAAACCAATCACGTTTGCGGGTCGTGCGTTGTGCCGTCATAGCTGGCAATAGTATCGTAGCGGCCGGTTCTAGGTAAGAGCAATGTGAGACTAATAACGTGTTAACCAAATACCGGCAGTGTGGGAGTCCGATTTCAGGCGTGCGCGCGGTATGCGCGGTTATCCGAAGAATATGAGTTGGATTCGCGCTGTTCTTGCGGAAATCATTTGCGATACGAGTAAATGCCGCAGGCTGTGTGAGGGTAGCCGAGCCTATTGGCTTGGCAATCATTCGCAATGCAAGTCAATGCCGCCGGCCACGGGGAGTGAGGAACATTCGTTTCGTCCCAGAAAGTGCCGAGGGCCAATGCCGCCAGCTATGGGGGAGTGGGCTTGGACTATTGGCCGGGCAATCATTCGTTGTGTGGACGAATGTCGCCTTCGGCACTGGAGATGGCCTCAGCAATCGGATCCTGACTGAAATCATGATTGCGGTATCCGGGATCATCCACCGGCAGATGCTGTACTAGGGTGTCGAATACCTGACTGTAGATTTTGCCTCGTTGGAGTACCGCATCAAGCACATGCCCGCCGAACGTGTGGTCGTCGGACAGAAAATGCTCATGGAATCCGGCCACGGCAGCACCATGAAACATCACAGGGGAGAAGTATCCGAGCATGGTGCCTTTGACATCGTGGCGCAGGAACACGGCCTGTCGATCGGCCACTTCCACCAACGTGGGGTAGGGTGCCTGTTGCTTGATGACCGCGCGGGTCTTGATGAAACTGAACGTGCCGCGCACCACCACCGAGAAGAAGGTGTTCGCGCGACCGTTGGCCTCAACGATTTTCTTGTTCAGTTCCTCAAGACCAATATCTTCGCGTTCGCACTGATACTGGAATGCCGCCCTATGGCTGTTGGCAAATGGCATCGTGAAATCATCTGGCACGCGCTCGGCCACACCGGATTGGCCGACCTTATATGCGACCCCATCCAAGATAATGAGCTCGCCGTCGAGCCCTTCGCCGGTGCCGATACCCGTATCGCCGTGCTTGAGCAGCTCGCCGATGGTGGTGGTGCCTTCCAGCAGGCCTGGTACCAGTAGGGCCAGGGTGCCATGTTGGTACAGCACGTTTGCGCCATGTTCGTGAATGGGTTTGATGTTTTTTGCCAGTGATTGTGTCACGTCGCTTAGCGTAACGCCCAGTGCTGTACGTCACAATCCGAACGTTCATATTTGGTGCGTGATTTATGACACGTGTGTACGAGCAGACGATTCCCGGTTTCTGCAATTGGCTGTTCACCCGTAATCGCCAACCTATTCGTATCGAGTCAAGTAATTTTTTTTTGATGGTTTATGAGAGTATGGTCGGCGCGAGCACGCGACACGCGCGGATTCCAGTGTCCCGCCTCGATGGTTGAATAAACAAGTTGCCTGATTTGGGCTCGCAAATTGGAATTGAAAAAGCGAGCGCGGGCCGGGAACCACTTCTTGTAGGTGGCAAACGGAGACTGCGCACTGATGTCGGATGACCGCCAGAGGACGTATGTCCAAGGGAGGCCATGCGCGCCGGTGCCCTGAAGAAGCAGGTTGGTAAACAGTACAACGAACATCGCTAGAAAGGGCGGACGGCAATGGCGGGACAGAAAATCCGCATCAGGCTTAAGTCCTATGACCATGAGGTCATCGACCAATCGGCGAAGAAAATCGTCGAAACGGTGACGAACGCGGGCGCAACTGTAGTTGGCCCCGTTCCGCTGCCGACCGAGAAGAACGTCTTCTGTGTTATCCGTTCTCCTCACAAGTACAAGGATTCTCGCGAGCACTTCGAGATGCGCACTCACAAGCGCCTCATCGACATCGTGGACCCGACCCCCAAGGCCGTGGATTCCCTGATGCACATCGATTTGCCTGCGGATGTCAACATCGAAATCAAGCTGTAAGGGAGGAGGAAGCATTATGTCTAATCGCAAGGCTCTGCTGGGCAAGAAGCTCGGCATGTCCCAGGTGTGGGACGAGAACGGCTTCTTCGTGCCCGTTACTCTTGTCGACGTGTCCACCAATGTGGTGACTGCCGTGAAGACCGAGGAATCCGACGGCTACAAGGCTGTCCAGCTCGGCTACGGCGCCATCGACCCGACCAAGGTGACCAAGCCGCTGGCTGGCCACTTTGCCAAGGCTGGTGTCACCCCGCGTCGCCACCTCGTTGAGGTGCGCACCGACGACGTCGATCAGTTCGAGGCTGGCCAGGAACTGGCCGCCGACCTGTTCGAAGAGGGCACTGAGGTCGACGTGACCGGCACTACCAAGGGTAAGGGCTTCGCCGGCACTATCAAGCGTTGGGGCTTCAAGTCCTACCGCCGTACTCACGGCTCTCATAAGAACGAGCGCCGTCCTGGCTCTGTGGGCGCATGCGCCACTCCGAGCCGTATTCTCAAGGGCAAGCGTATGGCCGGCCGCATGGGTCATGTGACCGCCACTACCCAGAACCTGACCGTCGTCTCCGCTGATGTCGAGAACGGCATCATCGCCATCAAGGGCGCCATTCCTGGCCCCAAGGGCGGCATCGTTCTCGTCCGTTCGGCTGTGAAGGGAGCCTGATAAACCATGGCAAACGTTACTCTGAACGTCACTGACGCCAAGGGCCAGGCCGCCGGTACCGTCGAGGCTCCGGTTGAACTCTTCGGTGTTTCCGCTGAAGACGTCAAGGCTCACATCCCGCTGATTCACCAGGTTGTTACCGCTCAGCTCGCTGCTGCCCGTCAGGGCACCCACGCCACCAAGACTCGTGGCATGGTTTCCGGCGGCGGCAAGAAGCCGTGGAAGCAGAAGGGCACCGGTCGTGCTCGTCAGGGCTCCATCCGCGCTCCGCAGTGGTACCACGGTGGTGTCGTGTTCGGCCCGCAGCCGCGCGACTACTCCCAGCGCACCCCCAAGAAGATGAAGGCCGCAGCTCTGCGCTATGCCCTGTCTGATCGCGCCAACGCCGGCCGCATCGCCGTCGTGGACTTCGGTATCACCGAGCCGTCCACCAAGGCTGCTGTCGCCGCCCTGAGCCCGATCACCGAGGACAAGTTCACCACGGTCGTCTTCACTCGTGACAACATCAACGAGTGGCTCTCCGTGCGCAACATCCCGACCGTTCACCCGATTTTTGTCGATCAGCTCAACACGTACGACGTGATCACCGCTCAGTACGTGGTCTTCACCAAGGAAGCTTTCGAGGCTTTCGTGGCTGCCAAGACCGAGCCGAAGGAGGCCTGATTTAGATGGTCGCTATTCACAAGCCCGCGCACGACGTGATTTTGAAGCCCGTCGTCTCTGAGAAGAGCTACGCCCTTTCCGACCGTGGCCAGTACACCTTCGTGGTGGCCAAGGACGCGAACAAGGTGCAGATCAAGCAGGCAATTGAAGAGATCTTCAAGGTCAAGGTGACGAACGTCAACACCCTCAACCGCGCTGGCAAGAAGCAGCGCACCCGCACCGGTTTCGGCCAGCGTGCTTCCCAGAAGCGCGCGATCGTGACCGTCGCCGAGGGCCAGACGATCGACATCTTTGGCAACTGAAGGCTAGCCGAGAAAAGTTAAAGGAAGAACTATATTATGGCTATCCGCGTTTACAAGCCGACGTCCGCAGGTCGCCGCAACGCGTCCGTCTCGGATTTCTCCGATCTGACGCGCTCCACGCCTGAGAAGTCGCTGGTTCGCAAGAACTCCAAGACCGGCGGTCGTAACTCTTACGGCCGTATCACCTCCCGTCACCGCGGTGGTGGTCACAAGCGCCAGTACCGTCTCATCGACTTCAAGCGTTGGGACAAGGACGGCGTGCCCGCCAAGGTCGCCGAGATCGAATACGATCCGAACCGTTCCGCCCGTATCGCCCTCCTGCACTTCGCAGATGGCGAGAAGCGCTACATCATCGCGCCGAAGGGTGTTAAGCAGGGCGACGTCATCGAGACTGGTGCTCAGGCTGATATCAAGCCGGGCAACAACCTGCCGCTGAAGAACATCCCGACCGGTACCGTGGTTCACGCGATTGAGCTCCGCCCGCTGGGTGGCGCCAAGATTGCTCGCTCCGCTGGTGCTGCCGTTCAGCTCGTCGCCAAGGATGGCGCTTACGCCCAGCTGCGTATGCCGTCCGGCGAAATCCGTAACGTCGACGCCCGCTGCCGCGCCACCGTTGGTGAGGTCGGCAACGAAGACCACGCCAACGTGCAGCTCGGCAAGGCCGGTCGCGCCCGTTGGATCGGCAAGCGTCCGGTCACCCGTGGTGAATCCATGAACCCGGTCGACCACCCGCACGGCGGTCGTACCCGCGGTGGTAAGCCGCCGGTTTCTCCGTGGGGCAAGGGCGAAGTTCGTACTCGTCGTCCGAAGAAGGCTTCGAACAAGATGATTGTTCGTCGTCGTCCGTCCGGCAAGAACCGCAAGTAAGGGAGTATCGAGAAGATGACTCGTAGCATCAAGAAGGGCCCCTTCGTCGACGCCCACTTGCAGAAGAAAGTCGACGAGCAGAACGAGAAGGGCACCAAGAACGTCATCAAGACATGGTCCCGTCGTTCGATGATCACCCCTGATTTCATCGGACACACCTTCGCCGTTCACGATGGTCGCAAGCATGTCCCGGTGTTCGTCACCGAGGCCATGGTTGGTCACAAACTGGGTGAGTTCGCCCCCACGAAGACCTTCAAGGGTCACGTGAAGGACGACAAGAAAGCCCGCCGCTAAGGATAAGGAATAGAACATGGAAGCTAAAGCAATCGCTCGTCACGTCCGCGTGACGCCGCGCAAGGCTCGCCGCATGGTCGACCTCATCCGCGGCAAGAAGGCCACCGACGCCGTCACCATTTTGAAGTTCGCCCCTCAGGCTGCGGCCCTTCCGGTCCGCAAGACCCTGGAGAGCGCCATTGCCAACGCCCGCGTGAAGGCCGACAAGGCCGGCGAGCCGTTCCGCGAGAACGACCTGTTCATCAAGGAGACCTTCGTTGACGAAGGTGTGACCCTCAAGCGCTTCCGCGCTCGTGCCCAGGGCCGCGCCGCTCGTATCAACAAGCGCACCTCCCACATCACGGTCGTTGTTGCTACCAAGGAAGGAGCCCGCTAAAGATGGGTCAGAAGATCAATCCGTTTGGCTACCGCCTGGGCATCACCGAGAATCACCGTTCCAAGTGGTTCTCTGACTCCAACAAGGCCGGCGAACGCTACCGCGACTTCGTTCTCGAGGACGATCAGATCCGTAAGGAAATGAGCAAGGATCTCGAGCGCGCAGGCGTGTCCCGCATCGTCATCGAGCGCACCCGTGACCGTGTCCGCGTGGACATTCACACCGCCCGTCCGGGCATTGTGATCGGTCGTCGTGGCGCCGAGGCTGAGCGCGTTCGCGCCAAGCTGGAGAAGTTGACCGGCAAGCAGGTTCAGCTCAACATCTTCGAAGTCAAGAACGCCGCGCTGGACGCCCAGCTCGTCGCTCAGGGCATCGCCGAGCAGTTGACCAACCGCGTCACCTTCCGTCGTGCCATGCGCAAGGCTCAGCAGGACGCCATGCACGCTGGTGCCAAGGGTATCCGCATCAAGCTCTCCGGCCGCCTCGGCGGTGCGGAAATGAGCCGTTCCGAGTTCTATCGCGAGGGCCGCGTTCCGCTGCAGACCCTCCGTGCCCTCATCGATTACGGCTTCTTCGAGGCCAAGACCACCTACGGCCGCATCGGCGTCAAGGTGTGGATCTACAAGGGCGATATGACCGAATCCGAGTTCGAAGAGCAGCAGGCTCAGCAGAACAACCGTCCGGGCCGTCGTGGCGATCGCCGCCCGCGCCGTGGCAACCGTTCCGCCGCTCAGCAGAATGCTCAGGCCCCCAAGGCCGAGGCTCCTGCCGAGGCCACTGCCGCTGCAGAAACGAAGGAGTGAGCAAGAATGCTTATCCCCAAGAGGACTAAGTACCGCAAGCAGCACCGCCCCGTGCGTTCTGGCATGTCCAAGGGCGGCAACGAGATCAACTTCGGTGATTTCGGCATCCAGGCTCTTGCCCCGGCCTACGTGACCAACCGTCAGATCGAGGCCGCACGTATCGCCATGACCCGCTACATCAAGCGTGGTGGCCGCGTGTGGATCACGATCTTCCCGGATCGTCCGTTGACCAAGCACCCGCTCGGCGCCCGAATGGGTTCCGGTAAGGGCGCCCCGGAGTTCTGGATCGCGAACGTCCGCCCTGGTCGCGTGATGTTCGAGATCGGTGGTGTGTCTGAGGACGTCGCTCGCGAAGCCCTCCGTCGTGCTATCGACAAGCTCCCGATGAAGTGCCGCATTATCGCACGTGAAGGTGGTGATATCTGATGGCAGTCGGTACCGCTGATTACTCCATCAAGAATCTCAACGAGAAGACCAACGCGGAAATCGAAGGCTTCCTCAAGAAGTCCAAGGAAGAGCTGTTCAACCTGCGCTTCCAGCACGCCACTGGTCAGCTCGAGAACACCGCCCGTCTCAAGGCTGTCAAGAGCGACATCGCCCGCATGTACACTGTGCTGCGTGAGCGTGAGCTTGGCATCAGCCAGGAGCCGGCCGCTACCGAATCCAAGGAGAAGTGATTATGGCTGAAGAGCGTAACTTCCGTAAGGTTCGCCGCGGCTACGTCGTGTCCGACAAGATGGACAAGACGATTACCGTCGAGCTCGAGCAGCGTTCGACCCACCCGCTGTATGGCAAGGTCGTTCGTTCCACCAGCAAGGTCAAGGCCCATGATGAACACAACGACGCCCACATTGGCGACCTCGTGAGTATTATGGAAACTCGGCCTCTGAGCAAGACCAAGCGCTGGCGTCTCGAATCCATTATCGAGCGCGCCAAGTAAGTAAAGTTCGGCAAGGCTCGCCATTTACCGGGGCACCTCGGAAGACCAAGGTGCCCCGGTAAATGGGGAGAACCAGCTCGGCTAAGGAGAATCAATGATTCAGCAGGAAACGCGGCTTCATGTCGCCGACAACACGGGTGCGAAGGAACTCCTCGCCATCCGCGTGCTCGGCGGATCGAAGCGACGCTATGCCGGCATCGGCGACGTGATCGTCGCCTCCGTCAAGGACGCCATTCCTGGCGGGTCGGTCAAGAAGGGCGACGTGGTGAAGGCCGTTGTCGTCCGTACCGTCAAGGAATCCCGCCGTGCGGATGGTTCCTACATCAAGTTCGACGAGAACGCCGCCGTTATTCTCGGCTCCGGCCGTGAACCGAAGGGCACTCGTATCTTCGGACCGGTTGGTCGTGAACTGCGTGAGCACAAGTTCATGAAGATCGTGTCCCTCGCCCCGGAGGTGATCTGACATGGCAGCCAAGATTAAGAGCGGCGACCTGGTCAAGGTCATTCGCGGCAAGGATCGCGGTAAGGAAGGCACTGTCAAGCAGGTGCTGGACAACGACCGACTGATCGTCGAAGGCGTGCAGATCGTCAAGAAGCACGTGCGCGCCACGCAGCAGGGCCAGCAGGCTGGCATCGTCTCCACTGAGGCTCCGATCCATCGCTCCAACGTGATGGTCATCGACCCGGAGACCAAGCAGCCGACCCGCGTGGGCATCACTGTTAAGGAAGAGGCGCGTGACGGCAAGGTCAAGGCCGTGCGTGTACGCGTCGCCAAGAAGTCCGGAAAGGAGCTGGCATGACCGATACCACTGTCGAAGCGCCGGCCACCCCGCGCTTGAAGGTCAAGTACAACGAGCAGATCATCCCTGAGCTCGAGAAGGAGTTCAAGTACTCCAACCCGATGCAGGTTGCTCGTGTGCAGAAGGTCGTCGTCTCCATGGGCGTCGGTGCCGCAGCTCGCGACTCCAAGCTCATCGAAGGCGCCGTCAAGGATCTCACCCTGATCACCGGCCAGAAGCCGAAGATCACCAAGGCCAAGAAGTCCGTTGCGCAGTTCCACCTGCGTGAAGGCCAGGCCATCGGTGCATACGTCACCCTGCGCGGCGACCGTATGTGGGAGTTCCTGGATCGTCTGCTGACCCTTGCGCTGCCCCGTATCCGCGACTTCCGCGGTATCAACGGTCACCAGTTCGATGGCCAGGGCAACTACAACTTTGGTCTCACCGAGCAGTCCATGTTCCATGAGATCGATCCTGATTCGATCGATCACGTGCGCGGTATGGACATCACTGTGGTGACCTCCACCAAGGACGACACGGAAGCTTACGCGCTCTTGAAGCACCTCGGCTTCCCCTTCAAGGAGAACTGATATGGCAAAAACCGCTCTTAAGAACAAGGCGGCCGGCAAGCCGAAGTTCAAGGTGCGCGCTTACACGCGCTGCCAGGTCTGCGGTCGTCCCCACTCCGTCTACCGCAAGTTCGGCCTGTGCCGCATCTGCCTTCGCGAGAAGGCTCACCGCGGTGAACTGCCCGGCGTTACGAAGTCCAGTTGGTAAACATCGACGCTGAAGGTCCGCGGCCCAATCGCTTCTAGAAGAAGCGTGAGGGCGGCGGAAACCATAGCGAGAAAGGGCAACAAGCCCAAATGACAATGACAGATCCGATCGCAGACATGCTTACGCGTCTGCGTAATGCGAGCGCGGCAAAGCACGAGACCGTGGATATGCCGTACTCCAAGTTCAAGGCGAACATCGCCGAGATCCTGAAGCGCGAAGGCTACATCAAGGACTTCACCGCTAAGGAAGCCAAGGTCGGCCAGACTCTTGAGGTCACCCTCAAGTACGGTCCGAACGGTGAGCGTTCCATTCAGGGCATCAAGCGCATCTCCAAGCCGGGCCTTCGTCGTTATGCGAAGTCCGACTCCCTGCCGATGCCGCTCGGTGGCCTGGGTATCGCCATCATCTCGACTTCCTCGGGACTGCTGACTCAGAAGGAATGCCTCGACCGGGGCATTGGCGGCGAAATTGTCGCCTTCGTGTGGTGAGAAAGGAGAGCTGAAACATGGCATCGCATATTGGTAAGCTCCCCATCGCCATCCCCGCTGGCGTTGAAGTCAAGATTGAAGGTCAGAATTTCTCGGCCAAGGGCGCCAAGGGTTCTGATTCCTACGTGATTCCGGAAGGCATCACCGCTGCCGTTGAGGGCAACGAGATCATCGTTACCCCGGCTGATGACCTGCGTCCGACCCGTGCCAAGCACGGTCTGGCTCGTTCCATCATGGCCGGCATGGTCAAGGGTGTGCACGATGGCTACTCCAAGACTCTTGAGATCGTCGGCACCGGTTACCGCGCCGTCGCCAAGGGTCAGGGCATCGAGTTCTTCCTCGGCTACTCCCACACCATCACCGTCAACCCGCCCGAAGGTATCACCCTCAAGGTGACCGATGCCAACCACGTGGTTGTCGAGGGCATTGACAAGCAGGCTGTGGGCCAGGTCGCCGCCAACATCCGCAAGCTGCGCGCTCCGGAACCCTACAAGGGCAAGGGCGTCAAGTACGCCGATGAGCGCATCCTGCGCAAGGCTGGAAAGGCTGGTAAGTGATATGAGCGTAGCTATTCTCGGAAAAGGCAAGAAGGTTGCTCTCAAGCGCCGTCACGTGCGTATCCGCAAGCGCATCTCCGGTACCGCCGAGCGTCCGCGCCTGGTGGTCACCCGTTCCAACCGTCACATGGTTGCTCAGGTGGTCGACGACACCAAGGGCGTGACTCTCGTGTCCGCCTCCACCCTGCAGGCCGACTTTGCCGGTTTCAAGGGCACCAAGACCGAGGCCGCCAAGAAGGTCGGCGAGCTGATCGCCGATAAGGCCAAGGCTGCCGGCATCACCGAGGTCGTTTTCGACCGCGGTGGCAACAAGTACACCGGTCGCGTCGCAGCCGTTGCTGATGGCGCCCGCGAGGGAGGTCTTGCACTGTGAGCGACAACGAAACTAAGGAAACCCAAGTGGCTGAAGAAACTCAGAACACTGTGGCGACCGAATCCAACAACGAGGACCGCAAGGGTCGTCGTGGCCAGCGCGGTGAAGGCCGTCGTGGCGAGCGTCGTAACCGTCGTGAGGAAAACCGCGGCGACGAACTGCTCGATCGCGTGGTGACCATCAACCGTGTGTCCAAGACCCACAAGGGTGGTCGTACCTTCAGCTTCGCTGCTCTCGTGGTAGTGGGCGACGGTAACGGCACCGTGGGTGTCGGCTACGGCAAGTCCCGTGAAGTCCCGGCCGCCATCGCCAAGGGCCAGCTGGACGCCAAGAAGCACATGTTCTCTGTGCCTCGCGTCCGTGGCACCATCACCCACCCGGTTCAGGGTCACGACGCCGCCGGCACTGTTCTGCTGCGTCCTGCTGCCCCGGGTACCGGTGTAATCGCCGGTGGCTCCGTGCGCGCCGTCATGGAATGCGCAGGCATCACCGACGTCCTGACCAAGTCGATGGGCTCCGCCACCGCCGTTAACGTGGTGCGCGCTACCGTCGATGCTCTCAAGCAGCTCGAAGAGCCCGAGGAGATCGCCGCCCGTCGTGGTCTGGCCCTCAACGAGGTCGCTCCCGATGCCCTGCTGCGCGCTCGTGCCGCTGGTATCGATGAGGCTCGCAAGGCTCGTGAAGAGGCTGCCAAGAAGGCCGCTGAAGAGAAGGATGGTGAGTGATACTCATGGCTAAGAACCTGAAGATTACCCTGCACCACGGCATCGTGAACCGTACTCCGGCTCAGCGCGCCACCATCAAGACCCTCGGCCTGAACAAGATCGGCAAGACCGTGATCCGCGAGGATACCCCGGCCAACCGTGGTCTGGTGAACGCCGTGCGTCACCTGGTCACCGTTGAGGAGGTTGACTGATTATGGCAGATAACGAAATCCTGCAGATGCACGATTTGAAGCCCGCCCCGGGCGCCAAGAAGGACCGCACCCGCGTGGGTCGCGGTGAAGGCTCCAAGGGCAAGACTTCCGGTCGTGGCGCCAAGGGCCAGACCAAGCGCACTCACGTGCGTCCTGGCTTCGAAGGTGGCCAGCTGCCGCTGTACATGCGCCTGCCGAAGCTCCGTGGCTTCAAGAACCCGTTCCGTGTGGAGTTCCAGGTGGTCAACATTGCTCGTCTCGTTGAGGTCTTCCCTCAGGGCGGCGAAGTGACTGCCGAGGATCTGGTTGCCAAGGGCGTCGTCCGTGGCAACGCTCCGGTCAAGGTTCTGGGCGAAGGCGAAACCACCGTGGCATTCACCCTCAAGGGTGTCAAGGCCTCGGCTTCCGCCAAGTCCAAGATCGAAGCTGCCGGCGGCTCCGTCGTTGAGGACTGATTAGTCCGCGCGAAACGCTGAATATAGCTCTGTGCCCCCGTCCGCCTATCTGGTGGTCGGGGGCACTGCTATCACTATGACCTATCGAGATCATTGATGGCGTTCCGCGCGCAGTGATGCGGTCTCAACATCAAGTCCTACATTCGCTGGCGCCGATACAATACCCCGATTTTCGGGGAGATGCGTTGTCCATAAAGTCATATTCAGCAAGCATTGACGAGACGCACAGTTGTCTGAAGTAGGCACGTTAGACTATGCTCGTTCGATAGTTTGTGTATTTCGCGCGTCGAGTGCGCGCTAGTGGGAGGAAACCCAGGTGAGGACACTAATCCAGGCCCTGAAGACCAAAGAGCTGAGGAAGAAGATTCTCTTCGTCCTGTTCATCATCATCGTCTACCGCATCGGTTCGTTCATTCCGACGCCGGGCGTGGACTACAACGTGGTGAACAAGTGCATGGCCACCACTGGTAGCGCCTCACAGGAGAACTTCATCGGATTGGTGAACCTCTTCTCTGGTGGCGCTATGCTTCAGCTGTCCATCTTCGCGCTGGGCGTCATGCCGTACATCACCGCATCCATCGTTGTGCAGCTGCTGCGTGTGGTTATTCCGCGCTTCGAGGCCCTGCACAAGGAGGGTCAGTCCGGTGAGGCCAAGCTCACCCAGTACACCCGTTACCTGACCATTGGTTTGGCTGTACTCCAGTCCACCACCATTTTGGTCACCGCTCGCTCCGGCGCCCTGTTCAACTACAAGTGTGACCAGGTCATTCCGGACGGCTCCGTGTGGAACCTCGTGGTCATGGTGCTGATCATGACCGGCGGCACCGGCCTGATCATGTGGATGGCCGAGCTTGTGACCGACAAGGGCATCGGCCAGGGCATGTCCATCTTGATCTTCATGTCCATATGCTCCGGCTTCCTGCCGCAGCTGTGGGAGATTGGCTACGGCACCAACGGCACTGATGGCGATTGGCTGAAGTTCGGCATCGTTGTGGGCGTGCTCGTGGTCATCCTCATCTTCGTTGACTTCGTGGAACTGTGCCAGCGCCGCGTGCCGGTGCAGTACACCCGACGCATGATTGGCCGCAAGATGTACGGTGGCTCCTCCACCTACCTGCCGCTTAAGATCAATATGTCCGGCGTTATTCCGCCCATCTTCGCCTCCTCGATTCTGGCCATCCCGACCCTGATCGCCCAGTTCGGCAAGTCCGACCAGTCTTGGGTCAAGTGGATCAACAGCAACCTCGCGAACACCACTTCGGTGTGGTACATCGCGCTGTATGCCCTGATGATTGTGTTCTTCTGCTTCTTCTACACCTCGATCACGTTCAACCCGGACGAGACCGCAGACAACATGAAGCAGTACGGCGG
This sequence comes from Bifidobacterium breve DSM 20213 = JCM 1192, assembly GCF_001025175.1. Taxonomy (NCBI): domain Bacteria; kingdom Bacillati; phylum Actinomycetota; class Actinomycetes; order Bifidobacteriales; family Bifidobacteriaceae; genus Bifidobacterium; species Bifidobacterium breve. The sequence continues at coordinate 1,890,165 of NZ_AP012324.1, read as the reverse complement.
CTTCATCCCCGGCATCCGCGCCGGCAACGCCACCAGCCGCTACCTGACCTACGTGATGAACCGACTCAACACCGTCGGTGCCGTCTACCTGCTGTTCGTGGCCCTGATTCCGACCGTGCTCATCATGGCCCTCGGACTCAATGCCAAGCTGCCGTTCGGTGGTACCACCATCCTGATTATCGCCGGCGTCGGCCTTGACACCCTGCGTCAGGCCAAGGCCCAGACCGAGCAGTTCCAGTACACCGGCTTCCTGCTCGAGAACGTGGATCATAAGGAAGGCTGACGCCCGCTCAGCAGGCGTCAGCGCGAGGAAGGAGACAGCCCTGTGGGCTGTCGACTGACGGAGCAATCCGTTTCCTCCCACATATAACTCAATGGTTCCCTTAACAAGGGAGCCAAAGCCGTATTAATTTCCAACATAAAAGGAGACCACCATGCGTCTGCTCATCATGGGACCTCAAGGCGTGGGCAAAGGCACCCAGGCTGCGCTGCTCGCTGAGCACTTCAACATCCCCACCATCTCCACCGGCGATATCTTCCGCTACAACATCAAGAACAAGACCGAACTCGGTCTTGAAGCGATGAGCTACACCGATAAGGGCGAGCTGGTTCCGGATTCCCTGACCAACAAGATCGTCAAGGATCGTCTGGCCAAGGAAGACTGTGCCAACGGCTGGATTCTTGATGGCTACCCGCGCAACGCCGCCCAGGTCACCGCACTTGACGAAATGCTGGCCGACCTCGGCACTCCGCTCGACCACGTGGTGGCTCTCGAAGCCGCCCGTGACGTGCTGCTGGAGCGCATGAAGAAGCGTGCCGCCGAGCAGGGTCGTGCTGATGACACCCCGGAGGCCATCGCCAAGCGTTTGGAAACCTACGAGAAGGAAACCGCCCCGCTGCTCGACATCTACGAGTCCCGCGGTCTGCTGGTCGTGGTCAACGGTGTCGGCGACATCGACGAGATCAGCCGCCGCATCATCAGCCACCTGCAGTAGAGGCGGCAAGCCTAGCGGCTACCACAACATTTCGTACATACCCCTATGCGACACGCCGAGTGTCGCATAGGGGTATGTGCGTATATAGTTGACAGTTGGTGTGTCTTCGGATATGCCACAGTAATCATCCAACGGAATAGGACTAGAGGCGCATGGCAAAAGACGGTGTGATTGAGGTCGAAGGACAGGTAGTGGAAGCATTGCCCAACGCAATGTTCCGCGTCGAACTCGAGAACAAGCACATCGTGCTCGCCACGATTTCCGGCAAGATGCGTAAGAATTACATTCGCATTCTGCCGCAGGACCGTGTCGTGCTGGAAATGAGCCCCTACGACCTGAACCGCGGACGCATTACGTACCGCTACAAGTAAAGGTACACAAGAAAAGGATAACCATGAAGGTCAGCCCTAGCGTGAAGAGGATCTGCGAAAACTGCCGCGTGATCCGCCGTCACGGCCGCGTCATGGTGATCTGCGTCAACCCCCGCCACAAGCAGCGTCAGGGCTGAGAGCAGATTCTCCAGCGGCACTAAGTAAATAAGGCACTCTCTCACAGTGCTTCCCGCAAGGGAACGACACTGAACCACGGGTACGTAGGCCCGTGCCGGGAAACCGGACGAGTGGGTGCAAGACCTACGGCAACAAGAAGGAATCGCAATGGCACGTCTTGCCGGAGTCGACATCCCCAATGAGAAGCGCATCGAGATCGCCCTCACCTACATTTTCGGTGTTGGTCGTACTCGTGCCAAGGAAACGCTTGCCGCGACCGGTATTAACCCGGACATCCGCGTCAAGGATCTTACCGACGAGCAGCTGATTACGCTGCGTGACTACCTCGAAGCTAACTACAAGATCGAGGGTGACCTGCGTCGTGAAGTCGATGCAGATATTCGTCGCAAGATTCAGATCAACTGCTACCAAGGCCAGCGTCACCGTAAGGGACTTCCTGTGCGCGGTCAGCGCACCAAGACCAACGCCCGTACCCGCAAGGGCCCGAAGCGTACAGTCGCCGGAAAGAAGAAGGCCACCAAGTAATAGGTGGCATGCTCCGAGCCACGGGATGAGTTCCATCCCATCGTTCGGACGTCAACAAATAAGTTCGTTACTAGGAAACGAGGGTCAATGGCAGCGCCTAAGCAAGCCGCTCGTAAGCCCCGTCGTCGTGACCGCAAGTCGGTCCCGGTCGGCCAGGCTCACATCAAGTCCACTTTCAACAACACGATCATCTCGATCACCGATCCGTCTGGCGCCGTGGTGTCCTGGGCATCCGGTGGCGACGTCGGTTTCAAGGGCTCCCGTAAGTCCACTCCGTACGCCGCTGGTATGGCTGCCGAGTCCGCCGCCCGCAAGGCGATGGAGCACGGTGTCAAGAAGGTCGACGTGTTCGTCAAGGGCCCGGGTTCCGGTCGTGAAACCGCTATCCGCTCCCTGCAGTCCGCGGGCCTCGAGGTCGGTTCCATCACCGACGTCACCCCGCAAGCCCACAACGGCGTTCGTCCTCCGAAGCGTCGTCGCGTCTGAGCACTCAGCAATACCAATCCATCCAAAACCGCTTAGCCGGTGAGTGCACCACCGAGTTCAAGCTGAAAGGATAACCACAGTGCTTATTGCACAGCGTCCGACTCTGACCGAGGAATCTCTGAATCCGCAGCGCTCTCGCTTCACCATCGAGCCTCTCGAGCCTGGCTTCGGCTACACGCTCGGTAACTCGTTGCGTCGCACGCTGCTGAGTTCGATCCCGGGTGCTGCCGTGACCTCCGTGCGTATCTCCGGAGCCCTGCATGAGTTCACCACTCTGCCGGGTGTTCAGGAAGACGTCACCGAGATCCTGCTCAACATCAAGGGCATCGTGCTCACCAGCGAGTATGACGAGCCTGTGGTCATGTACCTGCGCAAGAGCGGCAAGGGCGAGGCTACTGCCGGGGACATCACCCCGCCGTCTGGCGTCACCATTGCCAATCCGGAGCAGCACATCGCTACCCTCGCCGAGGACGGCGAACTCGAGATCGAGTTCACCGTTGAGCGTGGCCGTGGCTACGTGCCTGCCCAGATGAACAAGCAGGACACCGATGAGATTGGCCGTATTCCGGTCGATTCCATCTACTCCCCGGTGCTCAAGGTGAGCTACAAGGTCGAGGCCACCCGTGTGGAACAGCGCACGGACTTCGACAAGCTCATTCTGGACGTGGAGACCAAGCCCGCCATCTCCCCGCGTGATGCGGTGGCTTCCGCCGGTTCGACCCTGGTGGAGCTCTTCGGCCTGTGCCGCGAGCTCAATGCCCAGGCCGAAGGCGTCGAGGTCGGTCCGGCCCCGGTGGCCGAGGAGACCAACCCCGAGATGGCCGTCCCGATTGAGGATCTCAACCTGACGCAGCGTTCTTACAACTGCCTCAAGCGTGAGGGTGTCCACACCATCGGTGAGCTCGTCTCCCACACCGAGCAGGATCTGCTCGACATCCGCAATTTCGGTATGAAGTCGATTGACGAAGTCAAGGAGAAGCTGCAGACTCTGGGTCTGAGCCTCAAGTCTTCGCCGATGGCCTTCGACACCAATAACCTCGAAGGCGGCACCTTCTTCTCGCCGGAAGACGAGTGATTCGTCGCTTTTGATTAACCGTCTGTTCGCATGGCAAGCGGATGCTCGGGCACATGCCCACCTGCTTGCCTGCTTCGGACAATAAGGAGTAAACCCATGCCTACACCTAAGAAGGGCCCGCGTCTGGCTTCCAGCCCTGCGCACGAGCGCCTCATGCTGGCAAACATGGCGACCAGCCTGTTCCAGAATGGCCAAATCACCACCACGCTGCCGAAGGCCAAGCGTCTTCGTCCGCTGGCTGAGCGCCTGATCACCTTCGCCAAGCGCGGTGATCTGCACTCTCGCCGTCGCGTGATGCGCGTCATCCGCAACAAGTCTGTGGTGCACATTCTGTTCACCCAGATCGCTGAGCAGATGGAGCAGCGTGAAGGTGGCTACACTCGTATCGTCAAGATCGCTCCGCGCGTTGGCGATAACGCTCCGGCCGCCATCATCGAGCTCGTCACCGAGCCGGTTGCCAAGAAGGCTGTCGTGAAGGAAGCCGAGGCTGCCACTAAGGTTGCCGAGGAAGAGGCTCCGGCCGTCGAGACCGAGGCTGCTGAAGCTGCTGAGGCTCCGGTCGAGGAGACCGCTGCCGCTGAGGCTCCTGCTGAGGAAGCCGCTGAAGCCGAGAAGGCCGAGTGAGCTGACCGCTAGGTCGCATAGCTAGCTTAAAGGGCTGGAATCCATTTGGGTTCCAGCCCTTTGCGTTATTCGACCATAGCCGGTTCGTCTCTGTATGCTGGTTCGTCTCTGTATGCCGGCATCGCATCAAAAGTCGAATTATCATCGTGATCATTAAGATGATGGACTATGACACGACTACGCATCGACCTTGCCTATGACGGCGGCGGATTCTACGGCTGGGCCAAGCAGCCTGAGCTGCGCACGGTGCAGGGAACTATTGAGGATGCGTTGCACAAGGTGCTGCGTGTGCCGGTCGGTGACGAGAGAGAGCCGCTGCGACTGACTGTGGCCGGTCGTACGGATACCGGTGTGCACGCTTCGCATCAGGTGGCGCATCTGGATGTGTCTGATGAAACACTTGCTCGTTGCCAGGGGCATATGGATGTGCCGCTGACCGAAGCATTGGCTCGCAGGCTTAAGGCCGTGTTGCCTGCTGACATTGTGATTCACGGCATCGCCATTGCGCCGCAGGGATTCGATGCGCGGTTCTCCGCGTTGGAGCGCACGTATGTGTACCGTGTTGCCGACCGTTCATCCGAAGTGGACCCCCGGCTGCGCGGCTGTGTACTGCGCGTGGATGAGTCGCTGGATTTGGATGCGATGAATGCCGCTGCCGCCATGACCATTGGCCTGCATGATTTTGGTTCGTTTGCCACGCCGAATCCGGGTGGTACCACGATTCGTGAAGTCAAGACGGCCTACTGGCGCCGAGTGCCGGTTGCCTCGTTGGTGCCAGACGTATTGGCTGAGAACGAGGCATACCGGACGCCGTCGCTGGAATCCGGCTTGGTTGTATTCACGATTGTGGCCGATGCTTTTGCTCGCAATATGGTTCGTTCGCTGGTCGGTTCCTCGATCAAGGTTGGTTCGGGGCGCAAAACGCTGGAATGGTTTGCGGACAAGATGGCCAATCCGGTGCGAGAGGGGTCAAGCGGGCCAATCGCACCGCAAGGGCTGACTCTGGAACATATCGAATATCCGGCGGATGACCAGTTGGCTGCTCGTGCCGAAGCCATTCGTGCCGTACGTACTTTGTAGATTTCATGGACCTGCAAGTGACCTGCCCGTAACAAACCCGCACATTTGCTGAAACGGGTGCCGCCTAGGTTGAAACCATCAAACCCGGTTGCGGCTTGCGGCGTCAGCGTGCGCCTCAAGCATGGCAAGCCTGCAGCCGTCAGAGCAAGGAGCAGGTACGATGATTGAATCCGCGGCACGCCGACTGGCCCACGAACTGGTGAATCGCCGTGAGGCAATCAACCGTGAGCTGTCCCGCAACGGCGTGCGCTTCGGCATCTACAAGAACGGCGAATACCACGACCGTTTGTTTCCATACGATCCTGTACCACGCATTATCGAATCCGACGAGTTTGATGAGCTTGAGAAAGGCCTGAAGCAGCGTGTCAACGCACTCAACGCCTACCTGAAAGACATTTATTCGGACAAGGCCATCATTCATGACGGTGTGGTGCCGGAGGAATACGTCTACACGTCTGTCGGATACTTCCCGCAGGTCAACGGTGTGACCCCTCCCGGTGGCATTTTCGCGCATATCGCCGGTGAGGATTTGGTCCAGGGTGAGGACGGTCGCTGGTGGGTGCTGGAAGACAACCTGCGTATTCCGTCCGGTGCCAGCTACCCGCTGTTCGTACGCGATATCGAACGCCGTATCTCTCCACGACTGTTCCGTGACGTGCGTATCCGAGACAACCGTGAATATCCGTGTCTACTGCGCAAAGCCATGGATTTCGTCTCTACTGAAGGTATCGTCGTGGTCCTCACGCCAGGCCGATACAATTCCGCGTTCTTCGAACATGCCTACTTGGCTGAGAAAACCGGTGCCGCACTTGCCTTCCCTGAAGACCTTGAAGTGGTGGACAACAAGGTCTATTTCTTGGATTACGCCGGCAAGCGTCACCGTGTGGGCGTGGTCTACCGCCGTCTCTCCGACGAGTTCCTCGATCCGTTCTCCTTCAACCCCGACTCCGTGATTGGTGTGCCCGGGCTCCTGTCCGCCTACCGTGCCGGCAATGTGGCCATCGTCAATGCTCCCGGTAACGGCGCGGCCGACGACAAGGCCATCTACTACTTCGTGCCGCAGATGATTAAGTACTATCTCGGCGAAGAGCCCATCCTCCACAACGCTCCCACCTACATGCCTATGTTTGAGGCCGACCGTAAGGAAGTCCTGAATCGTATGGGCGAGCTGGTGATTAAGGATGTGGCCGAGGCCGGCGGCTATGGTGTGGTGTTCGGCTCGTCGCTGGATGCCGCCGCACGTGAGGAACTGGCCGACCGCATTAAGGAGGAGCCACGTCGATTCATTGCACAGGAGGTCATTCAGTTCCGCGATATCGACGTGGTCGATCCGAAGACCGGCGAAATGTCGCCGCGCAAATGCGATCTGCGCGCCTTCGTGGTGACCGGCAAGAACACGCATGTGTGGTATTCGGGCCTGACCCGTTATTCGTCCGTGCCTGGCCAGATGATCGTCAACTCGTCGCAGGGCGGTGGATTCAAGGATACGTGGGTGTTGGCGCCGGAGACCGGAGTGGAACACGAATACGGTACAGAGGTGCAGATGGCGAACCTGCTGAGTCAGTCGCGTCACCATTCGCTGGCCTTGGTCACCGCTTCTAAAGCGGACAATCTGTATTGGTTGGGCCGATACACCGAACGTGCCTTCACCACCCTGAACCAGTTCTTCCCGTTCTATGACCGTGTGATGGACACTGATGTAGACGCCTTCCGGCCCTTCGCTCATGCCCTCGATCTGCCCGAGGACTTCGAGGACTTTGATGGGTTCGTGGAAAGCTTCCTGTACGACGGCTCGAACCCGGACTCCGTGCGTTCCGCAGTTACTTCCGCGTTCAACAATGCCGTGATTCTGCGCCCGGAACTGAGCTCCCGACTGCTGCAATACGTCGAACTGGCGATGACCAACATTACAGATGCCGCCAAGCATGCAGCCGATGCCGAGGACATCTACAACCAGCGAGACATCACCGATGACATGCTCGCCTTCTGGGGCGGCATCGAGAATTCGCCAGTCGATCCCACGCTAAAGGCCTTTATCTTCATCGGCAAGTATCTGGAACGCATCGATTTGTACACCCGTTTTGGGCTCACGATGGAAGAAATGGAAGCCCCGCTGAAGAAGCTGGCCTCCTATTCGATGATTCTCGACGGTATGCCGTTGCCGAGCTGTTTCGCCGACGGACTGAGTTGGCTTGTCGGCCAGCTGCCGTCTCGCGGATATCAGGAGGTGGCCGATTCTCTGAAGAAGTACCTTGACGATTATTCCGGCAGAGTCAGCGCTTTGGCCATCAAGGACATGGGCTCGCTCAGCTCCATGAACATGGATGCCAAGCGCCCCTGACAGGTTGCAATGGTATGGTGGTATGGCTTCAAGCCGTATGCGCCCGCTACATTTTTGCGAGCGGGTGCGGCGGCCACTGTATCTGTAGTGCTGCTATCCCGAAATGTGCCGGCCGCTGGTGCGTGAGTATTGTGCAGGAGACGTCGTGAAAAAACTCGTGTTCGACTATGAGATGAAGCTGTCCTTCAGCTCGCCGGTCACCGACCACAGGTTCCAGTTGCGCTGCATACCGGCCACCGGTCCGCGCCAGCAAGTGATTGACGTCGAAGTGAAGATTCAGCCAGAGACTGAACTCGAAACCACCATCGATTCCTTTGATTCCGTGGTGATGACCGGCTTTGCGCCCGAGCCGCACGACATGTTCAGCTATTCGGTGACCGGCATCGCCTTTGTGGACAACGAACACATCAAGAAGGAAATCTACAAGCCGCTCTACCGGTTCAATTCTGCGCTGACCATTCCTGGCCCATACGTAGAGGCGATGATTGCTGTATGCCGTGATCGTCTTGCCGCGCTGCCTGCTGATGCTACGCCGGTGCAGCAGGCTGCCGAAGTGATGGACGAGGTGTACAAAGCTTTTGTATATACTCCCGGATCCACCACGATTCGCACCACCGCCGAACAGGCCTTGGCGCAGCGCAAAGGCGTATGCCAGGACTATGCGCATGTGATGCTGTCCGTGTGCCGGCATGTTGGACTGACCGCCCGGTACATTGCAGGACTGCTCGGGGGAGAAGGCGCCACTCACGCTTGGGTTGAGGTCTATCAGGATGGCCGATGGGTCGGCTTGGATCCCACGCATAATCGTTTGGTGGACGACAACTACATCACCATCGCCCACGGCCGCGACTACCGCGACTGCATGCTCGACATCGGCATATTCTCCGGCTACAACGTCCAGCAGACCCAGTGGGTCAATGCCTCCGTGCATGAACAGGTGGCGTAGACTCGCAAAACCCCGACTTGCCGCGTCGTCGGAATGTGGCATAATAAACAAGTTGCCTTTTGGGCAGCATGGATGAATGTCCGAGCGGTCTAAGGAGCACGCCTCGAAAGCGTGTGAGGTGAAAGCCTCCGCGAGTTCGAATCTCGCTTCATCCGCAACCAAGCCCCCGAAGTCTTGCACTTCGGGGGCTTTGCGTTGGTGCGGTAGCCGCATTGCCTGTCATCGAGTTCGCCAAGCAACGCGAGTATGGCGTCATCATCAATACCTATGGCTCGGGTGGCATGGGTCTGTCCGACAATATCGAGGAAACATACCGGCTGGGTGCGGATGGGTGGATTTTCTTTACCGAACGCGCGCTGGAGAACAAGGGTGAGGTACTTCAGCAGCCGTGTCCGGTGGTGTTGGGCGGCGACTACCTGTCGTATGGGAAATGCGATCAGGTGACCATGCCGAACACCGAGGCGGTGCGGTTCGCGGTCGGGCGTTTGCTGGACACAGGTGTGAGAACCATCGCCGTTATCGGCGCCTTACCCGGCATGCATGGTTGGGAGGACGTTCACGATCAGCGCGACGGCACGCAGTCGCTGCGTATCCAGGGGTATGTGCAGGCTCATGAAGAGCGCGGTTTGACCGTGGATTGGCGGTATGTCATTCCTCTGCTCGGCTGGAATCAGCATGGCGGTGTGCAGGCCGCGGCATCCATGCTGGATTCGTTGCCGTGCCCTCAGGCGGTGCTGTGTCTTAACGATGCCATCGCGCTCGGTGCTATTCACGAATTGCAGCGGCGTGGGCTGCGAGTACCGGCCGATGTACAACTCATCGGCTTCGACAATGTGCCGGAATCCGAGTACTCGGTGCCGGCGCTGACCACCATCGATCCGCATGTGGATGATTACGCCAAACATGCCGTGGATATGCTTATCGAACGCATTGAAGGATATTCCGGGCCGGCGCGCACCTACACCACCGATTTCACCGTGGTGGAGCGTGCCTCGACCAAGCTCGCTCGGTAACGTGCAGTTCCTGTTTTTTGCGCGTAATCGGGCGATCTGCCTGTGCCGTCTATATCCCTACGCAAACAAAGCGGAGTCTCCGGAGGGATAACCAAGCTGGAATGCGGTGTATGCATGCTTGGCGGCCAGGGCGGCAAGCACTAGCAAGGTATCGCTGTCGGATTGGGAGGTGGAATCGGCCACGGCCTTGATTTCAGCACGGGCGCAATCCATTTCGATGGCGGAAGCCGTAGGCACGGTTTGTCCGCTGGCCTTGTCTTCGATGGTGGTCGGATCGGCCAGCAACTGGTCGATGGCATAGACCTTTTGCCGTGGGTCTTGGCTGTCGCCGGCGTCGGCAGTTGAACCAGAATCGCTGAAGCGCTTATTCGCCAGCGACACCAACTGCTGTCCGGCGGTCTTATGCATGTCGCTCAATGTGAGTGTTGCACCGGCTGTCACCCCGCGGGCGGCCAACACTTCGAGGGCAAATCCGGCGCGGTCCTCGGCAATAGCCATTGCATCCAATGCCGATCGGTCGATGGTTGCGGAAGTGATGCCATCAAGACGGGCCGGCGTGACTTCTGGCGTGCTGTGTCCGAATTTGCCGGCCAGCACGGTCAATCGTTGCTTGGTCTGGGCGTTGCGCAACGTTCCTTCGGCAAAGCGCCCGGAACAGTGTCCGGCAACATCGATCCATGCCAGGGGAGCGGCCAATCCGTTACCGTACTGCACCATGAGCGGAGTGCCCTTGGCCGGAGTCGTGGCAAAGTTCGCCAACGTCAGCGCGCTCTCGCAGGGACTCATCGTTCGTTCCGCTTCGGCTCGGTCCGCCAATCGAGGCATCGAGCATGCAGAAAGCGAACATATGAACGCACCCGCGCATACGCCGGCCATGAGTCGGCGGAAACCAGTCAAGGGGGAGCGTGTCTGCATGGAAATCTACACTAATAGCTAACTGTGACCACTCAAGGCCATTCGCCACATAACTTCATAGGAGGTACGGATCGATGGAACTGGACCTGACAGGAATGCATAAGCTTGCCGCCGAGCAAGGAATCGACCCCGAAACCTTGGACGATGCGCTGGCAGAGGCTCTTCGTCTTGCTTACCTCAAGACCCCGCATGCGGCCAAGCACGCCCGTGTGGAACTCGATGAGCGCGCCGGCAGTTTTACTGTGTGGGCGGCCGACGATATTCCGGTCGAACCCACTGAAGACGATCCGCACCCCGCGCCGGAACTGGGTGAGGAATACGACGACACCCCGCACGACTTTGGCCGACTCGCCGCCGCAACCGCGCGTCAGGTCATCACCCAACTGTTCCGCAAAGTCGAGGATGAGAAGGTGTTCGGCGCCTTCTCCGGACAAAAGGGCAAGCTGGTTACCGGCATCATCCAGCAGGATGCTTCCGATCCCACCAACGTACATGTTGCCATGGGTGAGGTCGAAGCCATTCTGCCTCGCCGCGAGCAGGTGCCGGGTGAGCGCTACCGTCACGGCGAACGCATCCGCGTATACGTGGTGAATGTGGCCCGCGGCATCAAGGGCCCGGAAATCGTGGTCTCCCGCTCCCACCCGGAACTGGTGCGCAAGCTGTTCGAACGCGAGGTGCCGGAACTGGTTTCCGGTGCCGTGTCCATCATGGCGATTGCCCGCGAGGCCGGTGCCCGCACCAAGCTTGCGGTCAAGGCCAACACCGATGGCGTCAACCCGAAGGGTGCTCTGATCGGCCCCAGCGGCGCTCGCGTGCGTGCCGTCATGGAGAACCTCGGACCGGAGAAGATCGACATCGTCGACTACTCCGATGATCCGGCCAAGTTCGTGGCTGCCGCGCTGTCTCCGGCCGTGGCCACCGGCGTACAGGTGATCAGCGAGAAGAACAAGACCGCAATCGCCTTCATCCACGATGATCAGCTGTCTCTTGCCATCGGCAAGGAAGGTCAGAACGCTCGTCTGGCCGCCAAGCTCACCGGCTGGAAGATCGGCATCGAATCCGCCGAGGCGCATGCCAAGAAGGTCGCTGAAGAACAGGCTGCCGAGCAGGCTGCAGCACAGGCCGAATAGCTTGGGAGAGCCCGGCTTCCGGATCGAATGATTCCGAGTAGCCGGCGGATATACATTGCGAGCCGCGTCAACAATGACGCGGCTCGCGCTATTCCGTGCTATCCAGCGCTATGAGTATGCTGGATTGGCGTATGTGGGTTGGCGCAGTGTGCGCAAAATTTCCCACACCAGAGACGAGGTAACACGATCATGGTCGCACGATGAGACAGGGTAGGCTTGCCGTCATCACCAACTGACCACGCCCATGTACGCGTGGTCACAGATAGGAGTAATTAGTGGCGAAACCACGCGTATACGAACTGGCTAAGGACTTGAACGTCGATAGCAAGACCGTTCTTGAGAAGCTCAAGGACATGGGTGAATTCGTTAAGTCCGCTTCCTCTACGATTGAACCGCCGGTGGCGCGTCGTCTGAAGGCCGCGTTCGACAAGGACGATAAGGGCGATGCCAAGCCCGCGGCTTCTGCACAGAAGCCTGCGGCCAAGCCGGCACAGCACAAGCCGGCTGCCGCTGCAACACATCAGGGTGCCGCACCGGCTGCAGCAACTCCGGGCCCGCGCCCGCAGGCGGAACGTCCTGCGGCTCCGGCCCCCGCACGTCACAATAATCAGCACGATAACGGCGGTCGTCCGAGCCGTCAGGGTCAAGGCCGTCCGAACGGTAATCGTCAGGGCCAGGGGCGTCCGAACGGTGGCCAGCCCGGTCAGCACCAGAACAACCGTGGTGGCCAGGGCGGTTCTCGTCCGACTGCTGGAGGCAACGCTTCCAACGCGATTCCGCGCCCGCATGCGCAGGGTCCGCGTCCGGGCAATAACCCGTTCTCCCGTAAGCAGGGCATGCACTCTCCGACTCCGGGCGATATTCCGCGCCCGCATCCGATGGCTCGTCCGACCACTGAAGGTGGTCGTGGCGGCCGTCCCGGTCGTCCAGGCCAGGGTCAGGGTCAAGGCCGTGGTGGATTCCGCGGTGGTCGTCCGGGCCAAGGCGGTCAGGGCGGTCCTCGTCCCGGCCAATGGGGTCATAACCGTCCGGGTCAGGGCGGTGCCGCACAAGGCGGCGGCGCTCGCGGTGGATTCCGTGGCGGCCAAGGCGGCGGCAACAACTTCCAGGGCGGCGGAGCCCCGAGCAATGGTCCCGCACGCGGCGGTGGCCGCGGTGGTCGCGGCGGTACTGCTGGTGCTTTCGGCCGTCAGGGCGGCAAGTCCTCTAAGGCCCGTAAGAACCGTCTGGCAAAGCGTCATGAGTATGAGGAGCTGAAAGCACCGACCATCGGCGGCGTTCGCATCCCCAACGGCAACGGCCAGACCATCCGCCTGCGTCAGGGTGCTTCCTTGGCTGATCTGGCGGAGAAGATTAACGTCAACCAGGCCGCACTGGTCACCGTGCTCTTCCACCTGGGCCAGATGGCTACCGCCACCCAGTCCCTGGACGAAGAGACCTTCCAGATCCTGGGTGAGGAAATCGGCTGGAACATCCAGCTCGTTTCCGCCGAGGAGGAAGACAAGGAGCTGCTGCAGCAGTTCGACATCAACCTTGACGAGGAAGAGCTGCAGGATGATGAGGATCTGAAACCTCGTCCGCCGGTCGTCACCGTCATGGGCCATGTCGATCATGGTAAGACCCGACTGTTGGATACCATCCGCAAGACCAACGTCATCGCACGTGAGGCCGGCGGCATCACCCAGCGTATCGGTGCATACCAGGTCACGGTGGATCTTGAGGGCGAACCTCGCAAAATCACCTTCCTTGATACCCCTGGCCATGAGGCGTTCACCGCTATGCGTGCCCGCGGTGCCGAGCTTACCGACGTCGCAATCCTTGTGGTCGCAGCTGACGATGGTGTGATGCCTCAGACCGTTGAGGCTATCAACCATGCTCAGGCCGCCAAGGTACCAATCGTCGTGGCCGTCAACAAGATCGATGTGCCCGGTGCCAACCCGGAGAAGGTCCGTGGCCAGCTCACCGAGTTCGGTCTTGTTCCTGAGGAGTACGGTGGCGACACCATGTTCGTCGATATCTCCGCCAAGCAGGGCACCAACGTCGATAAGCTGCTCGAAGCCGTGCTGCTCACGGCCGATGCCGAGCTTGATCTGCGCGCCAACCCCGACATGGACGCCCGTGGTGCCACCGTCGAAGCCCGACTCGACAAGGGCCGTGGTGCCGTGGCCACCGTGCTGGTGCAGTCCGGTACGCTCCACGTGGGTGATGCCATCGTGGCCGGCACCTCGTATGGTCGTGTGCGTGCCATGTTGGACGAAAACGGTCGTGCCATGGATGCGGCTGGCCCGTCCACGCCTGTCCAGGTGCTGGGCCTGACCTCCGTGCCCACCGCCGGCGACTTGTTCCTGGTGGCTTCCGATGATCGTGCCGCCCGCCAGATTGCTGAGAAGCGTCAGGCTACCGAGCGCGCTGCTCAGCTGGCCAAGCGTCGCAAGGTCGTCTCCCTTGAGGACTTCAAGAAGAAGTTCGCCGAGTCCGAGATCGATATGCTCAACATCGTCATCAAGGGCGATTCGTCCGGTTCGGTCGAGGCGCTCGAGGATTCCTTGATGAAGATCGAGGTGTCCGACGAGGTCGGCATCCAGGTCATCCACCGCGGCGTCGGCGCGATTACCCAGAACGATGTCAACCTTGCCACGGTCGACAAGGCCGTCATCATCGGCTTCAACGTGCGTCCGAACCGTCAGGTCGCGGACCTCGCCGAGCGCGAAGGCGTGGAGATCAAGTACTACTCGGTCATCTACCGCGCAATCGAAGACATCGAGGCATCCCTCAAGGGCATGCTCAAGCCGGAATACGAAGAGGTCGTCACCTCCCACTCCGAGATCCGCGAGATCTTCCGTTCCTCCAAGTTCGGCAACATCGCCGGCGTTATGGTGCAGGACGGTGAGGTCAAGCGTGGTACGAAGTGCCGTATTCTGCGCAATGGCGTGGCCACGGTCAACGACCTCGAGATTTCTTCGCTGCGTCGTTTCAAGGACGATGTGCAGTCCGTCAAGGAAGGCTACGAGGCTGGTATCAACCTCGGCACCTTCAACGACATCGAGCTTGGCGACATCATCGAGACCTTCGAGATGCAGGAAGTCGAGCGCAAGTAGTCATTCTGGTTCTCCTCAAGGAGAGCCCCTCACTTTTACCGGCTCCCCCTTTTAGGGGGAGCCGGCTGCGAAGCAGACTGAGGGGGCTCCGGTTTTTGCTGGGTGCCTCCTCTATTTTTGTATTCACTTGATTTGCGGCTATCGCCGCTACTTCGCCTACGAACAGCCCACTGGGCTGTTCGCTTAACGGCTCAGCCCCTCAGTCGTCTAACGACGACAGATCCCCCTAGGAGGGGGAGCTAGAAACACGACAGAAAAGGAAATTCCCATGGCAGGAACCAACCCACGTGCCGCGCGTATTGCGGCTCTGATTCAGCGTGTGGTCGCCTCGTCCATCGAGCATGAGCTGCACGACAAGCGACTGTCCAGCATCACCGTCACGGAAGTGCGTGTGACCAATGATTTGCAGATCGCCAAGATCTACTGGACCCAGCTTGGTCATGAAGGCCACGAGGATGGCGAACGTAAGCGTGCCCAGCAGGCTCTCGATCAGGCCAAGGGACATCTGCGTACTTTGGTGGGCCACAAGGCCGGCTTGCGCCTGACCCCGCAACTGCAGTTTGTGTTCGATGAAGTGCCCGGCGAGGCCCACGAGATCGAAGATATTTTGGCTATGGCCAAGAAGCGCGATGAGGATCTTGCGCGCGCCCGCGCCACCGCTCACTACGCCGGCGACGCCGACCCCTATAAGCACGACGACGAGCCGGAAGATGAAGACCTCAACGATGAGGAATACTCTTCCGACGAAGAGTAGTTTCCCCGCAACCTCCCTCTGACGAGGGAGGTGCCCCAGGGGGGGGTAGAGGGAGAGACCATGCCGAAGGCATGGATAAAGGGAACACCGCATATGCCTCAAACAACTCCAAGCGGCCTGCTCGTCATCGACAAGCCGCAAGGCGTGACCAGTTTCGATGCAGTGGCCGCCGTGCGCGGCGCGTTGCATATCAAGAAAGTCGGTCACGCCGGCACACTTGATCCGATGGCCACCGGAGCGTTGGTCATCGCATTCGGCCATGCCACGCGTCTGCTCAATGCCATCGTTGCACATGATAAAACCTATGAGGCCACCATTCGTCTCGGCTTGCGCACCACCACCGACGATGCCGAAGGCGAGGTGCTTGTCGATGACGAAGTCCGCTCCCGCTGGCTGGAGCTGTCGTCGCAGCTGACTGAAGGTGGTCATAGCGAGGGACCATCATCATTGCCAGCTTCCTCGTGGCAGCAGCTACTCACTCGCACTATCGCCGCCAACTTCACCGGCGATATCGAGCAAATTCCCAACACTTTTTCCGCCATCAAAATCAATGGTCAGCGGGCTTATGACTTGGCCCGCGAAGGCAAGGATGTGGAGCTTAAGCCACGTCCGGTCACTATCAGCGAATTCACTGTGCTGGCTATTCGCAGTGGATTCGTGACGGGGAAACAGTCTGATGAAGCGTTGCAAGAGCGCGGAATGGTTTCAGTATTGGACGTCGATGTACGCGTCAGCTGCTCGTCGGGTACGTATATTCGCGCATTGGCCCGTGACTTGGGCGACAAGTTGGGTGTCGGTGGTTATCTGACCCGTTTGCGCCGCACCAGAGTCGGCAACTTCGCCCTGCCGGACGACACCAGCGGGCTTCTTTCGCCTGATGCGGTGAGCGAGACGCAGACCCATACGATCACGGCTCATACCGAGCAGAAAACGTTTACCAATCGCGAAGGCGAAACCATCACTCGCAATAAGTGCGTGCTCGACACCCCGGAAGGGTTTGACGGCGCTGGTCGATGCGCATGGCTGATTGGTCGCTCATTGACCATGGAACAGGCCGCCCGCAGCGCCATGCCCGCTCTTGACATTACGTCGAAGGAAGCTGCGGAGCTGCGTTTTGGGCGTCGCATCGAGCGCACGATTCATGAGCCTGCCGCCGCCATCGTGCCGCAAACCCATGATGTGGTGGCCATCATCGAGAGGGCGAATGGCCATCAGGCCAAGCCGATCACCGTATTCCCCCTCGCGTAAACTCGCGTACAGCGAGACTTGATTGAATGCACGAATAAAGGAACCACACAACTTATGGAAATCACGCACTTGACTCCTGACGCCGAAGGCTCGATTGCCTGGCCTTCGTTCAGCAACGACAAGAAGGCCGTGGTGACGCTGGGCGCATTTGATGGCATGCATTTGGGTCATCAGGCCGTGATCAACCGTGTGGTGGAACTCGCTCATCGGCATGACGCGTTTTCCATCGTCATTCTGTTTGATCCGCGTCCTGCGTTCGTGCACGGCTGGGCCGGCGCGCACAACGGTGAGGAACCGACACAGAGCAATGTGGATGCCGATGCGCTGACCGGCATTGACGAGCGTCTGCGTCGTCTTGAAGAGTTTGGCGTGGATCATGTATTGGTGGTTCATTACACGCTGGCTTTTGCGGATAAGTCCTACATCTTTTTCCTTGGCCAGCTGACCGGCAAGCTCGGCATGCGCACGTTGGTACTTGGCCAGGACGCCGCCATGGGCAAGGGACGCGCAGGCGATGTCAAGCATATCGCCAACCTCGCCGCCGCCACCGGTGTCTTTGAACTTGATGTGGTTGATGACCGTGGTCCTGGCGAAGTGCGTATTCCGCGTGATTTCCGGCCCGAAGCCCCGACCGAATGGGGCGAGCCTGCCGACCCGCTGGCCAATGCCACCAAGGCCGAGCGCCGTGCCTGGAGCAAGAAGAACCAAGCCAAGGCCATGCGCGCCTGGAGTTCCACTAATGTGCGCTATCTGCTTGCCCACGGGCGCATTCAAGACGCCAATGCCATTTTGGGCGTGCCGCACGCCATCGAAGGCAAAGTGGTGCACGGCGAGGAGCGAGGCCGTACCATCGGATTCCCCACCGCCAATCTCGGCTCGGAAACACAGGGATACATTCCTGTGGACGGCGTCTATGCCGGCTGGCTGGTGGATGGCGACAACCGTTGGCCTGCCGCCATTTCCATCGGCACCAAGCCTACTTTCAGCGAGAAGACCGGACTTCACGAGCGTGTGGTCGAGGCATATGCCATCACCGATGACTGGCTCGACCTGTATGGGCACAATGTTCGCGTGGAATTCGTGGGTTTCCTGCGCCCCCAAGTCAAGTTCGATGGACCGGACCAGCTGGTTGCGGAACTCAAGCGCAATGTGGAGGAAACCAAGCGCCTTACCGCTTGATACTGCCCATTACTTCCGTACGCCTAATGCATGAAGCGCATCGGCAAGCGTGCTCGCCTCGACGAGTTTCAGCCCATCAACATGCACCGGTTTGCGCAAGGGTGGAATGACCGCCGTAGTGAACCCGAGGCGTGCTGCCTCGCGCAAACGATATTCCATACGCGGTACGGGACGAACCTGCCCGGTCAACGATATTTCTCCGATGGCACAGGTGGAGCGGGCAATCGGCTTCGATGTGGCCGCGCTTGCCAGCGCTCCAACAATGGCCAGATCCGAACCGGGCTCCTTGGCCTGACCCCCGGCAATGGTGGAAATATACAGATCGTTGGAAAGCAGATTGAGTTTGCTGTGCCGGTACAGCACGGCGACCAACATGGCAATGCGGCTGGGATCCACGCCATTGACGGCACGCCTTGGCGTAGGCAGCACTGAATTGGTGACCAATGCTTGCACTTCGATAGGCAGACTGCGATGGCCGTCCAGCGTGAATGTCACGCATGTGCCCTCCACGGGAGCGTCATTGGCTGATTCCGGGCCATCTCCAGACAAGAACAGTCCGGCGGGGTCGGTGACTTCTTCGATGCCTTCGCCGCTCATGTCGAAGCACCCCACCTCATCGGTCGGGCCAAAACGGTTTTTCGCTGCTCTGAGCATTCTGAGGGCCGTTTCGCTGTCTCCCTCAAACTGGCAGACCACGTCGACCAAATGCTCGAGGGTACGAGGCCCGGCAATCGAGCCGTCCTTGGTCACATGACCCACCAAAAACACGGGGATATCGAGAGTTTTAGCGGTGTCGATCAGGGCGCTTGCCACCTCTCGCACCTGTGTGGAACCGCCCGAGATGCCATCGACTTCCTGCGAAACAATGGTCTGTGCCGAATCGACGATGGCCAGTGCCGGTTTGTTCTGCTCTATTAAGCCCAATACGGTAGCCAGATCGGTGGTGGCGGCAAGCAGTAGATTCGGTTCCACTGCATTAATGCGGGTGGCGCGTAGACGCACCTGTGCCTGTGACTCCTCACCGGAAATATAGAGCACCGTGTGAGCGCGAGTCGAGGCTAATCCGGAAGGCCGATGCGATGATTGGCCTCTCCCGGCAGCGTTGATTGTCTGGCCTTCAGCCACTGCCCTGGCGATATTACCGGCCGTCTGCAGCAGCAGTGTTGACTTGCCGATGCCGGGCTCACCGGCAATCAACGTTACCGAACCTGGCACTACACCGCCGCCCAGCACACGGTCGAATTCGGAAAACCCCGTGCCCAAGCGTTCCACGGTTTCCGTACCGATTTCGGTAATCGGCTTGGCTGCGGCACGCGCGGTGTCCGGCACGGCCGCCGATCGTGTGCGTGATGTCCGCCCGGGCGCAGCGGTGTGTGAACCCGCAGCCGGACGGGCTTCATGAAACTCCTCGACCGTTCCCCATTGCCCACATTCAGGGCAACGGCCATACCACTTCGGGCCGTTCCATCCGCATTCGGAACACACGTACTGCACACTTGATTTCGCCATACCTTCAACAGTAGCCGGTGATATACAAAGCGGTAGATTTCTACCGATTCACGATATATTCACCTCAATCAGGAACGACATAGTCGCCAGCGTCACGCGGCTGTGAGAGAATCAAAGCCATGACTAATACTGAGAACTCTTCATCTACGCAGTCCCATGGCAAGCTGATTGCAGTAGTGGTCGCCGCTGCGGTCGTCATTATTCTTGCAGTGCTTTCGGCTTTCGTATGGCCGGGTTGGGCCATTAAGAAGGACGAAACCAGTGTTCAGGGCAAGCAGCAGGCCGCCGCATCGGCCGAGCCCACCAAGCCGACCATCGAGGCCACGGCTTTGCCGGATGATGCCACTGAACTGCTGAAGGCCATGCCGGATAGCGTGTTGAACTATGCGCGCACCAAGGCCGAGGCTTCCACCACTTGGACCGCTGCCACGCCGCTCGAAGAGTACACGCTTACATATTCCACCGGAGACAAGGCCAAGGATGTGACGCTGATTATTGCTCAGTGGTCCGCTTCCGACAATGCCAAGACCCAGTATGACGCTCTTGCTTCGGCTCAGACCGGTGATGAATTGGCTGCCGGCAATGTGAAGGTCTCCGGCAGCACCACCGGTTCCTACACGGTTAAGGTGGATGCCTTGGACGACAAGAACGCCGTGGCTATCTGGCAGAACGATACCGTGGTGTTCCGGGCCACCGGCGCCAAGGCCGCCGTCGAGCGTTTCTACCAGAAGTTCCCGCTGTAAAGCGCAATGTATTGCGCAAATATGCCGGTGATTGCCGTTGTCGCCGCCGGTGGGTTGCGCAATTGTGCGTGCGTGTTCCCTCTGTCTGGCAACACGTGTACTATTGGGCGAGTTGCAACTTTTACGATTAATCGGAATGGAGGCTTCAGATGGGTTCTGTCATCAAGAAGCGCCGCAAGCGGATGAGCAAGAAGAAGCACCGCAAACTGCTGCGTAAGACCCGCCACCAGCGCAAGTAGTCTTACCTGCATTCAAGGCATTGGAAACCCCGCGATCGTTACGGTCACGGGGTTTCTCTTTTGCTTCGATGCCGTCAAGACCGGTGCGTTCCTGCCACGCGGCGAGACGAAAGTTGGTTCGTGCAATACAACAAAGCCGCACCTGCGAGATGCAGATGCGGCCTTGAGAAGCTTGAGTGATGCGAACGATCACTTATTGGCGTTGGTCATCACGCGCGGGCCGTTCGGGTCGCCGACGATGACCTTGTCTACCATGTTGAGGAACAGGCCGTGCTCCACCACGCCGACCGTGTTGATGAGGTCCTCGGCCAGCTCCTGCGGGTGATCGATGCGCTCCAGGTGCAGATCCACCACGAAGTTGTTCTCGTCGGTGCGCACTTCCTTGCCTTCGGCGTCAAGACGCAGCACCGGCTTGTAGCCGCGCTCCTCGAACTTCTTGATCACATGGCCGGCGCCGAACGGGATGACCTCGACCGGCAGCGGGAACTTGCCGATGGTGTCCACCACCTTGGACTCGTCCACGATCCACACGATCTGGTTGGAGTTGGTGGCCACGATCTTCTCCCACAGCAGGGCAGCGCCGCCGCCCTTGATGCCGTTGAAGTTCTTGTCGACCTCGTCAGCGCCGTCAATGGTCACGTCGATGTGGTCCACGTCATCGATGTCCACGATCTTGATGCCGTAGCTTTCGGCTTGAGCCTGGGTGCGGCGGGAAGTAGTCACGCCGGTGAACTCGAGGCCTTCTTCCTGATGACGGCGGCCGAGCTCATCTACCAGGAACTTAACGGTCGAACCGGTGCCGAGACCGGCGATCATGCCATCTTCGATGAGCTTGGCGGCTTCGATGCCGGCCGCCTTCTTCAGCGCATCCTGCTGTGCCTTATCCATGGTTTCTCCTTTGCCATCCTTGCTTCCGCCGCATGGATTAACGGCGTGAAGCCTTACTCCTTATCCTAACGCGAATGAGCGATTTTGTGACATCGTGTCCGATTGCGGTATGTATTCGTGTGGTTCAGTGTTAGTGTCGCGTGAATGGCGCATTGGTGATGACCAAGTTGCCGTCGCCGTCCACGTATCCCTGCACCTCGATACTGCCTCTGATGGGCATGGGCTGGCCGTTAAAATACGGGCTGGTTTTCGGCGCGGGGGAGAAGCGCAAGGCACCTGAAACCGTCAGGCCGCTGGGGGTGGCCGTTGGGGTGGTCGCGGCTGGTTGTGCCGGCTGCGTGGGAGTCGGGGCGGCTGTTGCTTTTGATGTTGATGCAGCTGGAGTTTGTTCGGCTGCCGGCGATTGTGCCGCATTGGGTGAGGACGTTGCGTTACGTGGCGTATCGTTGGTTGCCGCGTTGCTGACGGACTTCTCGTCAATTGTTATGGCGGGCGCCTCGGCGGTAGGCGTGTCGTCGCCCCAATCCGGCACTCCCTCCGGCTCGGTCAGTAATTCTTCCAATGAAGGCTTGACTTGGTGGGGGGTGCCTCCCGGTGCGGTATTGGGGTCGGCTGCGACCGGCTTGCGCAGACTTGTCGCATCCGCTTTGCCATCCAGTACCAATTGCACGTCCGGTGGCACGTCGGTACCACGCGCGTATTCAGAACCTAGCAGCGACTGCCAGCCCTCGATTGGCAGGTAGCCATCGCGTGCGCCCGAACGGCAGTCTCCGGCGTACGTGCGTGCCAACTCGTCGACCAGCTCGTTGCCTTCATTGCCGGCATGGCCCTTGACCCACTTGAAGTTCACCGGTCCGGGGCGCTGCGATATCTCGCGGTCGATAGCCTTGACGAGCTCGACGTTCTTCACCGGCTTCTTCTGCGAGTTCTTCCAGCCGTTCTTCTTCCAACCCCTGACCCAAGTGGTTGAGCAGTTGATGGCATACTGCGAGTCGGATTCGATGAGCAGCGGCTCTGAACCGGGGTGCGCGCGCAGCGCCTCGAGCACCGCGCACAGTTCGCCGATTTGGTTGGTGCCGTTGGTGGCGCCACCGGCACCATAGCCGTGATCGTCATGCTCATGACCGGCAGTACCGCCTGCGTTCTTGTCGTGATCGGCCCACGCCCAGCCCATCGGTCCGTTCGGATTGCCGAGTGCGGAACCGTCAGTAGATACAACAATCGTCATGCATCCCACCCTATCGCACTGGGTGGGATGCTGGGTGATGGGCGATAGCCGCTACGCGAACAAGTCGTTCAATGCTTCGGCGATGGTCGGATGTGTGAAGATCATGTCGCGTAAGGTGCTGGCCGGGGCACCGAGGTCCATCGCTAGTTTGACGATATTGATCACCTCGTGCGATTCGGCGGAGAGCAGCATAGCACCTAAGATACGGCCGGTGCCGCGCTCCACAATCGCCTTCATCAGACCCTCCGGCTGGCGCATCACCTGCGCTTTCGGCACGGCGGCCACCGGCAGTTTCTTGACCACATAATCGAGCCCGGCGGCTGATGCCTCCCGCTCATTCAGGCCCACGCGTGAATACGGCGTGTGCAGGAAAGTGCTCGACGGTATGTTCTTCCGATCGTTCACCGTATATGGGCGGTCGGAGCCGTTGAGCTGCGAGAACACCACGCGGTAATCGTCCAGCGAGATATACGTATGCTGAGGACCTCCGTTCACGTCGCCCAGAGCCCAGATATCCGGTGCGGTGGTGCGCAGCAACTCGTCCACTTTCACCGCGCCGCGTTCGGTGAGCTCCACGCCGGCTGCTTCGAGATTCAGGCCTTCGATGTTTGGCGTGCGGCCGGTGGCCACCAGAACGGCATCCGCAGTCAGGCAGAATTGAGCCTCGGAAGGGTGGGCGGCTGAAGTCGGTTGGTCTGCTTCGTATGTTTCCTGCAGTGGTGTGGTCGTGGAATTGGCCGAGGCGTTCTTCTCTGGTGTGGCTTTTGTTGAGCCCTTTACCGCGACGGAAAGTCGGACGCCGCCAGCGCTCGCCGGTGCGATTTCTTTGGTCTCTGCATGGAACAGGAATTTGACGCCTTGGGCCTCCAGCTGTTCCCGGATTGCAGTGGCGATATCCGCATCCTCGCGTGGCAGGAACTCGGCGCTATGCTGCAGCACGGTAACCGCCGATCCGAAGTCGGCGAACATCGAGGCGAACTCGAGTCCGATGAAACCTGAGCCGATAATCACCAATCGTTGTGGAATCTCGTCAATATCCATCAGACCAGTGCTGGTGTACACGCCGGGTGTAGTGCAGATGCCGGGAATATCCGGGATGTGCGGCGTGGCGCCGGTGTTGATGAAGATTTTGCCGGCGGTTACGGTTACTGGCCCATCGGCAGTGGCGATTTCCGCGCTGTGCGGTCCGATGAATCGAGCGTGGCCGGTCAGCACGGTGATATTGTCCTGGTCGGCGAGCTTGTGATAATTCTTGTCTCGCAGCATGGAGGTGACGCGGCGCTTTTCTGCGATTGCGTTCTTGAATGCCGTCTCGCGAGTTTCGGTCGTCAGGCTTTCTCCGGTTCGATTCGCCTGTTCGGCAGAAAGAATCAACGACTTGGATGGCAGGCACCCGATATTGATGCAGGTGCCGCCGTACATGTTGGCGCTCGCTTCTGCGACGACGACTTTATGGCCGGTTGCGCTGAGCTTGGTCGCCAATGTCTTGCCTCCTTTGCCGAATCCGATAATCAGGACATCTGTGGTGATGGTGGGGGAGAAAGTGGTGTTGGTGGTCATGGAATGCTTCCTTGTGTGAGGTGTGAACAATTTGCGGGGGGGGGGCGACCGTGTTCGCGGTCAACGGTGTTCCCTTGTGTGTGGCGTAGGCGTGCTGAGTTGTGGCGCACGCCGTGTGATTCGTTGCGATGATGCCGGGGTCTGCGGTGCGTGCGGTGCGCTGGTGCCGGCATGAATTCCTTGTTCGCGGATGTTGCAGCCTGACCATTTGCAGGTGTGTAGCGGGCTGTGATGCTACTGCATTCCTCGGGAATTGCGAAGGGCCGAAACTGATCGGGGCGGTCTAGTTTGCTTGGCTGCTAGCGCCGCTGAAGATCTGTTCGGTGATGTCGTGAATGGTGGTGTGTGCCAACTGCTCGAGGCAGGTGCGGTTCAGCCCATCGTAAATGCCGTCCATCACCGCACCCATGGAGGATGACACTAGGCACTCCTCGTGGATATCTCCCGGTTTCCAGTTCGCGTCCACAAAAGTGGTGCCGGTGGCCTCGGCCACTGTGCTCAGTGTGATGTCGGCGGCGGGTTGAGCCAGCGCGTATCCGCCCTCGGCGCCTTCCTTGGTGGCGGCGAGACCGGCTGCGGCCAGCGGGCGCATCACCTTGCGCACGCGAGCTGCGTTGGTACAGATGTTCTCGGCCAAGATCTGGCTGGGCAGGTGCGTATTGCGGTGATCCAAATAGACCAGCGCGTGCACTGCTAGTGAATAGTCTCCGTTCACGGACTCCTCCTTGCCAAATCAACTGTAACTGTACTGTGTACAGTATCGATACTGTAACTATATCAAATACAGTTACGCTGTCAAATCGGCATGATTGTCGAGCAAGTTATCCACATTTACAGCATTGCGGCGAAGCTGGAACCACATACCCCGATTTGGCTTCCTTCGTGATTTGCGTGCCTATATGGTGGGCTCATGAATGGAGTAAATAGCAATGGTATAAATCGTGCTGCACCTGTAATGATGCCGGTTTCGGCGTATGATTTGCCTCCAGAGGACTGGGAAACGGAGTCCATGATTCCGCCCGCAACCGCCGTGAGTAGCGGATCGGACAGTGCGATGACGCCTTCCATGTCCGAGAGCTTGGACCAGCGTAAACGAGAGACAATCGCGCGCTGCATTGAAGAAGCAAAGCGGTTAAATAAAAAACTGCTTTTCGGTATGACCACGTCCCTTGTCCTTCAATCTGTACCGCTCCCCGTTGACTGTGATCTTGACGAGTCGTTGTTGCATACCGTTTCCAGCGCTAAGAACAAACGGATCAGAGTAAAGAACTCACCTTTGTGCACTCATATTTGGAAACACGTGGCCCGAGCGGGTGTCGTGGAAATCAGCCGAAATGTTTATGCGCTTGATTTATTCCATACATGGGCGCAACTTTCGGCGCATGTATCTCTACGAACGCTGATTGTGCTTGGCGATGCCATCATTACCGCCATGAGTAGGCAGCCGGCGTTGTCTCAAGGCCGTGATGCCGTAACCATTTATCATGATCTGATACGGTTTGTAGAAGAGCTTCCTCGTTTCAAAGGACGAACGATGTGCGTTCGTGCGTTGCCGTTGATTATGCCTGGTGTGGACTCGCCAAAAGAGTCGGAGGAAAGACTGTCGTTGCTGACTCATGGTATTCCTCAGCCGGTGGTGAATTATGTAGTTCCGGACATGACCTTTAGATCTGGGGCTCCTGTAACGTTGGATTTGGCGTGGCCCGAATTCAAGGTCGCAATCGAATATGATGGCGACCATCATCGCACCAATAAAGCGCAGTGGCGTAGGGATCAAGAGAAAAGATCCAAGTTGGTTGCCCGGCAGTGGATTACGTTCGTGGCGACGGCGGCTAATCTTGCGGACGAGGCTGCATGTGCTGAATTCTCATTCAATGTGGCACGTGCTCTTGCTTTGCGAGGTGCAGTATTCGATTTTCAGGTAATTGCTATGTCTATTGAGCAGTTGGCTGAGACTCGGCTCCGTCGGCAGGGTTAAAGTATCTCGGCGTTGCGATGGGCGTTGTGCACTAGCATCGGGAAAGAGGATTGGGTGCGGTGCCAACGGGGGCGATTCTGGTTTGCTTATATGCCTCCTAATTTGAATGTTGTTGCAGAGCTGCGGAGTCTTAGCCATTGAGTCAATGTCGATGGTCGAATCGTTCTCGGAGCGTTGTTGGCTCGTATCTTGGGGTGCTATACGATGCGAGCATTGCTGCGATGATATTCAGCGTGGGGCAACATGTGAATTTGCTCGTTTTTTCCATGTTGTCCCACACGGCATTGGAGGAGATTCCGTCGATTGTCGTGAGAATGGCGGTTTTCCGCGGTTCTTGGAATGACTCCGTTGGGACAACATGAATTTAAAACGATCTATTGCAATGTCGTCCCATATTATGTGGGACAACATCTTCTAAAGGGCCATTTTTTCGTGTTGTCCCACGATAAAGCAGTACAGAGCCGCTTGAGATGCATATTTTCATATGAAAACGCTGACCAATAAGATGAGGGCTTGATTATTGGCGGAAACCAACAATCAAGCCCTCATCTGAGTTTTGCCGGAGCGGCTTGTTGAGTAATCCTTACTCGCCCAGGGCCTTGTCGACTACTTCGGTGGCTTCATCGAGCACCTTGTCCAGCGCCTCGGGGGAGACAAAGGACTCGGCGTACACCTTGTAGATGTTCTCGGTGCCGGAGGGGCGGGCGGCGAACCAGTTGTCCTTGGTGGTGACCTTCAGGCCGCCGATCTTGGCGTGGTTGCCGGGAGCCTCAGTCAGCTTGGCGGTGATGTCCTCGCCGGCCAGGGTGGAGGCGGTCACGTCGTCGCCGGACAGTGCCGCGAACTTGGCCTTCTGCTCGAGCGTGGTCGGAGTGTCGACGCGCTTGTACCAAGATTCGCCGAAGCGCTCAACCTGCTCCTGATGCAGCTGGGCCGGGTTCTTGCCGGTCTTGGCGGTGATTTCAGCGGCCAGCAAGTCGGGAATCAGGCCGTCCTTATCGGTGGTCCACACGCGGCCATTCTTGCGCAGGAAGCTCATGCCGGAGCTCTCCTCGCCACCGAACGCAACCTCGCCGCTGAACAGCGGGTCGACGAACCACTTGAAGCCGACCGGCACCTCCAGCACCTTCGCGTTAATCGACGCGGCCACACGGTCAATCAAGGAAGAGGAAACCAGCGTCTTGCCCACGGCTGCACCCTCGGGCCAGCCTGGACGGTTGCCTCCAAACAGGTACTCCACGCACACGGCGATGTAGTGGTTCGGGTTCATCACGCCCCAGTTCGGGCAGACGATACCGTGACGATCGGCATCGGGATCGGTGCCGCCGACCAGGTCGTACTTGTCCCAAGCGCCACCGTTGAGCTCGTCAACCAAGCCCTTCATGGCATACGGGGAAGAGGGGTCCATACGGATCTTGCCGTCGTGATCGATGGTCATGAAGCGCCAGGTCGGGTCGACCTCAGGGCGCACCACGCCAATGTTCAGGCCGTACTTCTCATTGATGAGCGGCCAGTAGTTCACGGAAGCGCCGCCAAGCGGGTCGATGCCCAGACGTACGCCGGAAGAACGAATCACGTCAAAGTCGATGACGTTCTCCAGGTCGTCCACGTAGTGCTCGCGGAAGTCGAAGCCCTCGACGTACTCGGACTTGATGGCCTCCTCGTACGGCACGCGCTTGACGTTCTTGTAGTCGGCAAGCAGCTCGTTGGCGCGGGCGGCGATGGCGTTGGTGGTTTCGGCCGGAGCCGGGCCGCCGGTGACGGGGTCGTACTTGAAGCCGCCGTCGGTGGGCGGGTTGTGGGACGGCGTGACGACGATGCCGTCAGCTAAGCCTTCGCCCTCAAAACGCTGGGTGCCGTCGGCCGCACGGTTGTGGGTCAGGATGGCCTGAGAGACCACAGGGGTAGGCACGAAGTCGTCGCGAGAATCGATGCGCACGTGCACGCCGTTGGCGACGAGCACTTCGATGGCGGTCTTCTTGGCCGGGCCGGACAGCGCGTGGGTGTCGGATCCGAGGTACAGCGGACCGGTAACGCCGGCTTTCTTGCGGTATTCGGCGATGGCCTGGGAGATGGCAACGATATGGGCCTCGTTGAACGAGGTCTTCAGAGACGATCCACGGTGACCGGAGGTGCCGAAGATGACACGCTGCTCGGGAACGCTGGGGTCGGGGACGAGGTCATAGTACTTGCCGATAACCTCATCGACATTGATCAGATCTGCTGGGGTGGCGGGTTGACCCGCATTGTTTGCTACCATACTTTCATTCTGCCACGTTTTTTGTCGTTTTGGGCATGATTATGTTAAAAGTTGTCAACTTTTGTGCGAATAAGTGCATGAAGGTGGCGCGCGGCTTGCGCAAAGAGCCTGAACATAGGCTTGCGTGCCGTCTCATTGCGGATGTACCGTCCAAGAAAGACACGCCGGATGTTCATCGCTGATTAAAGCCTGTTCTTCCCTACTCTCGTCTTATGTTTCGAGGTATAGGCGGGCTTTGACCATATGTGTGATTTGCCGGATTGTTATCAGCTCGTTATAGTCGCTGTTCAGTCAGTAATTAGCAGGGTTGCTACTCAAATGTTGAGGCAAGACCTGAGATGTTGACGTAGTCATGTGTATTCATGATGGCGTCCATATCTCAGGTCTTTTCTGTTATTTGGCGTGACTGCCGGTTCCTGGAACGCAGATGCTCAGGAACAGGGTGGTTTCTCTGGTAGGTACTGGCTTAACCGTGGAAAAGGAATGGAGTAAGAGATGTCGCATCAAGACGATATCAAGGCAATCGTCACCAGTGTTGGTGGCGCGGCCAACATCAAGTCGCTGACGCACTGCGCCACGCGACTGCGCTTTGAACTCAATGACGCCGGCAAGGTTGACAATGCCGCGCTCGACGCCAACAAGCTTGTGCTGGGCGCCGTGCCGCAGTCCGGCGACCGATACCAGGTCGTTATCGGCGGTCAGGTCGCCTCCGTGTATGAGCAGATCATGCACCTGCCAGAAATGGCTGGTCTCGGCGCCGGCACCGTTGACGACGATGCCGATGAGCCGACTGATGCGGAGGTCAAGGCCGCCGCTCGTTCCAAGGCTCGCGGCAAGGTCGCATGGCTCGATAGCTTCTTCGAATACCTGGCCGACTCCTTCCGTCCGATTCTGGGTGTGTTGCTTGGCGCGTCCATCATCATCGCAATTGTCAACCTGTGCATTTCCCTGGGCCTGATTCCGAACGACACCGCCACCACCGGCCTGGTGTTCGTGCAGGCCATCTGGAAGGGTGTGTTCTACTTCCTGCCGATTATGGTCGCCTACAATGCAGCCAAGAAGCTCAAGGTGGATCCGTGGCTGGGCGGCGCAATCATGGGCATGCTCATGACCCCGCAGTTCGCATCCCTGTCTGACACCAAGACTTGGGGCGACGCCGTCAAGTGCGTGGAGAACACCACGCTGGGCACCTCCTCCTGCACCGCCACGGTGTTCGGTCTGCCGATGCAGCTGTCCGACTACTCCGGCAACGTGTTCGTGCCGCTGCTGATGGTCGCCGTGCTCGCGGTCGTGTACCACGGTCTGAAGAAGATCATTCCGGACAGCGTCCAGATGGTCTTCCTGCCCTTCTTCTCCATGATCATCGTCGGTGCGCTCACCGCTTTCATCATCGGACCTATCGGTGTGTGGGCCGGCAACGGCCTCGGCGCCGGACTCGCCTGGATGAACACTCACGCTCCGTTCATCTTCGCCATCGCAATCCCGCTGCTGTACCCGTTCCTGGTGCCGCTGGGTCTGCACTGGCCGCTGAACGCCCTGATGATCATGAACATCAACACCCTGGGCTACGACTTCATTCAGGGCCCGATGGGCGTGTGGAACTTCGCCTGCTTCGGTGCCACTGCCGGTGTGCTGTTCCTCTCCATCCGCGACAAGGATAAGGACATGCGCCAGACCTCCATCGGTGCTCTTGCCGCCGGCCTGCTCGGTGGCGTTTCCGAGCCGAGCCTTTACGGCATCCACCTGCGTTACAAGCTCATCTACTCCCGTATGCTGGTCGGCTGCGGCGTGGGCGGCGTCGTAATCGCCGTCATGGGCTGGCTCTTCCCGGCCACCGTCGCCTCCGGCGAGACCGTGCACGGCGTGACCACCACTGCATTCGCTTTCACCTCGCTGCTCACCGTGCCGGTGTTCAACCAGATGTGGGTTTACGGCGTCTCCATCGCAGTGTCGTTCTTCACCGCCATGATTATGATTATCATGCTTGACTACCGCACTCCGGAGCAGAAAGCCGAAGCCAAGGCCCGTGCCGCGGCTCAGTCCGCCAAGGCTGTGAACGGTGGTGACGCCACCACCGCTACCGCAACCGCCGCTGTTGCCGTTGCCGATGCCCCGGCTGCCGCTGCGACCGCCACTTCCGCCGTGTTCGCTCCGATTGCGGGCCACGTGGTATCCCTTGACGATGCCGGCGATCCGGTGTTCGCTTCTCGTGCCCTCGGCGAGGGCGTGGGCATCGAGCCGGTTGACGGCACGGTTAAGGCTCCGGTGTCCGGTGTGCTGCAGACCGTTGCTGAGACTGGCCATGCTTTTGGTCTCAAGACCGACGATGGCATTGAAGTGCTGGTACACGTCGGCATTGATACGGTTAAGATGAATGGCAATGGTTTCGTGGTGAATGTGGCCAAGGGTGACCGAGTGAATGCCGGTGACCTGTTGGCGACTGTCGATCTCGACGAAGTCAAGAAGGCTGGATTCAGCACCACTACGCTGGTTACGGTACTGAACACCGCAGCGCTCAAGTCCGTTACTCCGAAGACGGATGTGAACGTCGCGGCCGGTGACGAAGTCATCGCCATCGAACAGTAATCATGGTCGGTTCGCAACCGTAACCCGAAGATCCCGAACGGAAGGGATGTCATGGAAATACTTCGCGTCTTCAATAACAACGTCGTCCTGGCGAAGGATCGGGGGCGCGAAGTCATCCTTACCGGCCGGGGTCTGGGGTTCAAGGCCAAGCCCGGCATGACAGTTGACGATGCCAAAGTGGCTCGTGTGTTCGTGCCGGCTCAAGGCCGTGACCCTGACCATATGGCCCAGTTGCTGGGCGATATTCCTCCTGAAATCATTCGTCTCATTTCCGAGACCATGGATGAGGTTGGCCTGAGTTCAGAGGCTGCACAAAGCTCGACGTTGGTCATGGCGCTCGCGGATCATGTGTGCGGTGCTTTACGCCGCGCCAAGAACGGCATTCCGCCTGTGCCGTATCCGCTGAACTCGGAAATTCGTTCGCTGTATAAGCGTGAATACCAGCAGGGCTGCGCACTGCTCGCCGCGCTGAACCGTAGATTGGACGATGCGCTGGATCCCAGCGAGAGCGTTGCTTTTGCGCTGCATTTTGTGAATGCCGGCTTCTCCACAGGCGACCTTTCTCCTACGTATATGATGACCGGTGTCATCCAACAGTTGCTCGCTGTCATCGAAAGCACCTATAACATCAAGCTGGATGAGCATTCGGTTAATGTCGGCCGTTTCATCACCCATCTTCGGTATTTGTTCGTACGTATTCATCAGCATGAGCAGCTCAGCAGGGAGCCGGATGCAATCGTTTCCTCGATTATGAGCTCCTATGCAAAAGCCTCGAAATGCGCGAGACTTATCGCATCCCTTATTGAGCTGCGCCTCGATACCACGCTGACCGAAGACGAGGTTGCCTACCTGACATTGCATGTGGCACGAGTCACGGATCAAACGAATCAGAATCGTTCCTCGGATATTCCCGACCATCCGCAGCTGGCGCATATGGGCCAGTGAATCAGCGAATCGGCTCGATGGTGCCGGTCGTTTCTGCGAAATCAGCGGTGGCGTTCTGCGCCGCCACCTGAGCGGTTTTCTCCAGTGCGGAAGTATCGGGTACGCGTACGATCAGAGCCCGGTGATCTACTGAGAATCGGATGTGTTTGGTCTCCGGCAGCATATCGCCGTCTACCTGGGCCTTGGCTGGCTTTTCCAATACGATTTCCGCGCTCAGACCTTGCACCTGCTCAATGGTCGAGTTGGTGGACAGTGGGTTCTGCTCAGGCTTGCCGATAATGGTTTGGTGCACTACGTCGCCGAACAGGTTGGCCCAACCCAGGATGCCGCCGGTGGTGTCGATGATTTCAAAATCGAGGATGCCGTCATCATAGGACGCGGCGGGCATGAGCGAGAATACGGGAATCTGCCCGCAATTGCCGGCCATCACCGTGCGAAATGCAAGATTATTGGTGGTGTGTGTGGAGCCGTCGGCGCTGGTGACAGTCAAATTGCCGCGGAATTTCGGGGCGAACAGGTTTTTCACGCCGCCCACGAAGTATGCCAGCCAGCTGATATTCGCCTTCAAGTCCGGATCGGTGTCGTCGATCATGGCGGCGTCGAAGCCGATGCCGGCGATAATCAGGAACGCATGGCCGTGGTCGTCCTCGGGATGATCGAGCAGCGTGAGTCGGCCCATGTCCACCATGCGCGATCCGTGCGATGTGGCCACGGTCAGGGCCGCATCGATATCGTCCACAGGAATGCCCATATTGCGGGCAAAGAGATTGCCGGTGCCAATAGGCACAATGCCCAGTGCGTGGCCGGTGCCGGATACGGCGCTTGCCACCGTGCGTACAGTGCCGTCGCCTCCGACCGCGATCACCACGTCAGCGCCGTCTTCGAGCGCCTCGAGCGCACAGTCACGTCCGTCCTTGTCGAGTTGGGTGTCGTAGAAGCGCACCCGATTCAGACCCTTGGCTTTGCAGAACTCCTGAATGTGGAGCCTGCGTGCGGTGGCCTGTGGCTTGGATGGGTTCACCACGAACGCATACTGCACCTCGTCATCCCTGCGTTTCTCCAATGTCTCGGCCAGTTTGCGGCGACGGTGCGCCCGCAACGCGATGACGATGATGGCAACACATACCGCGACGATAACGATCGCGGCCACAACAAGAAATACAGTGAGCGCAGGCTGGGGCATGATTCCTATTGTTAGCGTGAGACGGCTTCTTTTCGCTGCATTCAGGAAGTACGTGAACAGTTCCTGCACGGAATGCGCCCACTCTAAGCGAGATTATTATTCACCCTGATTCCGTCTGGTGGAATTTGCTACCGTCCGAGTGCGGTTTCATCGGCCGTAAAAGATGTATGAGAGAGCATGCTCTACTCCTTATTATTTCTTTGTTGAGGGTGTCGGCTTGCGGGGCTAGTCTGGTGCTCATGCTTGATATTCAATTCATTCGTGAACACACCGATATCGTCAAGGAATCCCAGCGCAAGCGTGGCGAGTCCGTGGAACTCGTCGACGAAGTGCTTTCCTCCGACACTGTCCGTCGTGAGTCGCTCAAGGCTTTTGAAGAGGCCCGCGCCCAGCAGAAGGAAATCGGCAAGAAGGTCGCCTCTGCCCCGGCTGACGAAAAGGCCAAGCTTATCGCCGAAACCAAGGAACTCTCCCAGAAGGTCGCCGAGTTCAAGTCCAAGGCCGATGCAGCTGCCGAGGAATACACCACCGCCATGTGGAAGCTCTCCAACATTGTGGAGCCGGAAGCTCCTGAGGGCGGCGAGGACGATTACGTGGTCGTCAAGAAGGTCGGCCAGATTCGTGACTTCGCGGCTGAAGGTTTCGAGCCCAAGGATCACCTGACCCTCGGCACCGGCGTGGCTGGCATCGACATGCGCCGCGGTGTCAAGGTGGGCGGCTCCCGCTTCTACTTCCTGCGTGGCCAGGTGGCCCGCATGCAGATTGCCATGCTCACTATGGCCGTTGACCAGGCTGAGGAGCACGGCTTCACGCTGGCCATTACCCCGACGCTCGTGCGCCCCGAAGTCATGCGCGGCACTGGCTTCCTGAACTCCCACGCCGACGAGATCTACCGCCTGCGTGAGCCCGATGACCAGTACCTGGTCGGCACTTCCGAAGTGGCGCTCGCCGGCATGCACGAGAACGAGATTCTCGACCTCGGCAATGGACCGCTGCGTTACTGCGGTTGGTCCTCCTGCTACCGCCGCGAGGCCGGCGCCGCAGGCAAGGACACCTCCGGTATCATCCGCGTCCACCAGTTCGACAAGGTGGAGATGTTCGTCTACGCCAAGCAGGAGGACTCCTACAAGGAGCATGAGCACCTGCTGGCTATGGAACAGGAGATGCTCGCCAAGGTCGAGGTGCCATACCGCATCATCGACACCGCCGCCGGCGATCTCGGCTCCTCCGCCGCCCGCAAGTTCGACTGTGAGGCTTGGGTGCCGACCCAGAACCGTTACCGTGAGCTCACTTCCACCTCGAACTGCACCGAGTACCAGGCTCGTCGTCTGAACATCCGCGAGCGTATGGAAGACGGCGGCACTCGCCCGGTCTCCACGCTCAACGGCACGCTGGCCACCACCCGTTGGCTGGTTGCCATCATGGAGAACCATCAGCAGAAGGATGGCTCCATCGAGATTCCGAAGGCCATGCGTGCCTACATGGGCGGCAAGGAAGTCATCGAGCCGACTAAATGGGAGGCCTGATTTCATCATCAGGCCCGCTGGCAGATTAGCTGCATGTAAGGCTTATGGGGGAGTGCGACTGTGTCCGCTCCCCAAATCCTTCCCTTTTGTATAATCAAATATCGTGCACATGCGCATGTGCATAAGGACAGATGTCTGAGCGGTCTAAAGAGACGGTCTTGAAAACCGTTGAGGGGCAACCCTCCGCGAGTTCGAATCTCGCTCTGTCCGCCTGTGAACGATGAGCCTCGGAGCAATCCGGGGCTTTTTCGTATTTCACGCATGGTCCACTGGTAGACCATAAGTATGTAGCTTTGTAAGGAGTATTAATAAAATGACAAAACGAGCATAATAAGGAATCAAACCGGGTTAATGTCACTATTCCACTGGGGCGCGCAGAAATTGTTAGTTAGGTTGACAATAAAGATTTGAGCGCCTAAACTGATTAACAGTCGTCACAGAGGAGTGATGACGCCATTATCGAAGGAGTAGAGATATGGTATCGCACAACAAGCGCATCGTGGCTGCTCTTGCCGCGGTAGCAGCAATGGGTATTGGTTTGGCCGGTTGCGGCGGCAGCGACACTGCTGGCGACACGAAGTCCGGCAGCGATGGCGGTGTGGTCAACATCACCTATATGCACCGTCTGCCCGATTCCGAAGGCATGACCTTGGTCAACGACATTGTGGCCAAGTGGAACAAGGAGCACCCGAACATTCAGGTCAAGGCCACCAAGTTCGATGGCAATGCCTCCGAAATGATCAAGAAGCTCGAGACCGACGTTAAGGCTGGCAATGCGCCGGATCTGGCTCAGGTCGGTTACGCCGAGGTTCCCGAGGTCTTCACCAAGGGCCTTCTGCAGGATGTCACCGATGAGGCCGCCAAGTACAAGGACGATTTCGCTTCCGGCCCGTTCGCACTGATGCAGGTGGGCGGCAAGACCTACGGTCTGCCGCAGGACACCGGCCCGCTGACTTACTTCTACAACGCCGCTGAATTTGAGAAGCTCGGCATCACCGTGCCGAAGACCGCTGACGAGCTCATCGAGACCGCCAAGAAGACCGCTGCCCAGGGCAAGTACATCATGACCTTCCAGCCTGATGAGGCCATGATGATGATGTCCGGCCAGGCCGGTGCTTCCGGTCCGTGGTACAAGGTCGACGGCAACTCCTGGGTTGTCAACACCCAGACCAAGGGCTCCAAGGCCGTGGCCGATGTCTACCAGCAGCTGATCGACAACAAGGCCGCCCTCACCAACCCGCGTTGGGATGCATCGTTTGATAACTCCATCCAGTCCGGTCAGCTGATCGGCACCGTGGCCGCCGCTTGGGAAGCCCCGCTGTTCATCGATTCCGCCGGTGGCACTGGTGCTGGTGAGTGGAAGGTCACCCAGCTCGGTGACTGGTTCGGCAATGGCACCAAGACCGGCTCCGATGGTGGTTCCGGTGTGGCCGTGCTCAAGGGTTCCAAGCACCCGGCCGAAGCCATGGAGTTCCTTGACTGGTTCAACACCCAGGTTGATGACCTTGTCTCCCAGGGCCTCGTCGTGGCCGCCACCACCGCGGAAGCCAAGACCCCGCAGAAGTGGTCCGACTACTTCAGCGGACAGGATGTCATGGCTGAGTTCAAGGCCGCGAACGACAACATGGGTGACTTCACCTACATGCCTGGCTTCTCCGCAGTCGGCGCTGCAATGAAACAGACCGCCGCCAAGGCTGCCGATGGTTCTGCCAAGGTTTCGGATGTGTTCGACACCGCTCAGAAGACCTCGGTGGATACGCTGAAGAACCTCGGTCTGTCCGTCAAGGAGTGACCTCACTAGGTCTTGTCAACGGGCCGGCTTGAAATAGCCGGCCATCCAAGACCTCCGATGCCTCGCATCATCATAGCGAAAGGCCGGGGCACATACTCCGGCCTTCCGTATTGTTTGGGGGTATTGCTGCAAGGGCGCTGTGGTCCTTGTTATTTGTTTTACTGTTTTTGCAAAGACAGGTTTTGTATTATGACTGCATCCACTACTCAGGCGAAGGGCAAAGCACCTAGGCGTGCCGCCGCCAAGCCGAAGCGGTCCGGCGCTCAGAAGCGCGAGAACCGCACCGGCTGGGCGTTCATGGCACCGTTCGCCGTCCTGTTCGCTTTCGTGTTCATCTTGCCCATCATCTGGGCCATCTATTCCAGCTTCTTCCGTCAGGTCACCGAGGGCGGTGGCGCATACGGCGGTGGCGAGCTGGTCAATAAATTCGTAGGATTCCAGAACTTCCAGTATGTTATTACTTCCGGCAACTTCTGGTCCGGCGTCGGCAGGGTGCTGGTCTACACCCTGATTCAGGTGCCGATCATGATCATCGCCGCACTGGCGTTGGCCATCGTCATCGACTCGTTCGTGGTCAAGCATGTCACCGGTTTCCGTCTGGGCTACTTCCTGCCCTACGCCATCCCCGGCGTCGTGGCCTCGATTATCTGGGTCTACCTGTACAACGGCCAAATCTCGCCGATCGTCAAGGGACTTGCCGCCATCGGCGTCAATGTGGACTTCTTCAACAAGAACATCGTGCTCGGCTCGATGGCCAACATCACCACATGGACCTTCACGGGCTACAACATGCTGATCTTCCTCGCCGCATTGCAGGCCATCCCGCATGACCTCTATGAGGCTGCCCGTATCGACGGCGCCAATGGTTGGCAGATCGCCACGAAGATTAAGCTGCCGAACGTGCGTGGCGCGGCCCTGCTGGCCATGCTGCTTTCCATCGTCGGCACCATTCAGCTGTTCAACGAACCGCAGATCATGTCTACGGCTGATCCGGGTATTTCCAAGTCGTATACACCGATGATGATGGCTATGAGCACTTCTCAGGGCAGCATTACCCCGTCTGGTGACGGTCCGGCTTCGGCCATCGCCATTGTCATGGCTCTGATCGCAGGTGTGCTTGCCGTGCTGTACACCTTGGCCGAAAGGAAGGTGAACGAGTAATGAGCTCCGCAACCGTTGAAGAACGCGCCCGCAAAAAGGCCGAGCGCAAGCTCGAAAAGCAGCGTCAGGCTGCGCAACACGATTTGCCTCGCTCCATGCGACCGTCCGCGGCCGTGAAGACCCTCACCGTGGTGCTGCTGGTACTGGTGTTGATCTACTTCCTGTTCCCGATTTACTGGGCCATCATCGCGTCCACCAAGACGCCGGCCCAGATGACCGGTAGCAACGGCATGTGGTTTGCTGTGCCGCTTGACCAGCTGCCCAATGCCATCGCCACTAACTATTCCAAGCTGCTTGGCTGGACTCGTGGCAACTTCTGGCGCTGGGTGTTGAACTCCCTGATTTATTCGGGCGTCTCGGCATTGATCGGCACCATCGTGTCTGTGATGGCTGGCTACGCCACTGCGAAGTTCAACTTCCGCGGCAAGAACGCGGCTATTGGCGTCATCATGGCTTGCATGCTGATGCCCGCCGCACTGCTGACCATCCCGCAGTACTCGATTTTCCACACCCTGCACCTGACCAACACGATGCTCTCCATCATCATCCCGTGCTGCGTCTCCCCGTTCGGCTTCTTCCTGGGCCGCACGTACGCGCAGAGCTCGGTGCCTGATGAGTTGCTCGAGGCGGCCCGCATTGATGGTGCGAGCGAGGCACGAATCTTCTTCACTATTGTGCTGCGCCTGCTGGCTCCGGCAATGGTGACAATCTTCCTGTTCCTGTTCGTGGCCACGTGGAACAACTTCGTGCTGCCGTTGATGATGGTGTCTTCCGACACCCTGAAGCCGGTGACCTTGGGTCTGTATGGCATGGTCTCGCTGTCTACGTTCACCGATCGTGGTGCCCTGATGATGGGTGCCTTGCTCGGTGTGCTGCCGGTGATTGTGCTCTTCCTCGGCCTCCAGCGCTACTGGCAGTCCGGTTTGGCTGCCGGTGCGGTCAAGGGCTAATTAATCCACCGCCCGGCATAACATGTCACTCCTTCCGATGCCGGGCGACGCCCCTTCTCTATCGGAGTGACATTATTGCAATCGTCCGGCGTCACCGTAGCGTCAAGGATCTACGCAGTCAGGGCCCTAGAATCCGCGATGACGCCGGCCATTTTTTGTTGTGGCATTTCGTCGCCATGCTTTCCCATTCGACCGTTCTATAGAGGAGAACTCATGAGTACTGGCCGCTTCACTTTGCCGAGTGAGGAGAATTTTGCTGAGAAGACCAAGGAGCTTGCCGAATTGTGGGGCGCAGATGCTATCCGCAACTCGGATGGCACGCATCTTGATGAGGATGTGCTCGCTCTTGGCAAGAAGATATACAGTGCGTATTTCCCGACGCGTGCGCATAACGAGTGGATCACTCTGCATATGGACGAGACGCCACAGGTGTACCTGCTGACGGATCGTATCCTGGCGGAGTCGGATGCGGTGGATGTGCCGTTGATGGATGGTTTCTTCGAGGAGCAGCTCAAGCCGAACCGTGACGCGGACTCGCACAGGTATTGGGAGGTCGTGGACCGCACGACGGGCGAAGTCGTGCCGCCCGAACAGTGGACGCTGGACGCGGGCGAGGATACCGTGCACGTGACCGCTGCCGTGCCGATGCACGAGTACACGGTTTCGTTCCTGGCCTACATCATCTGGGATCCGGTCGAGATGTACAACCATCTGACCAACGACTGGGGCGACAAGGAACACGAGATCCCGTTCGACATCTACCATCCCGCCACCCGAAAGTTCGTGTTCGACACGTTCGCGAGGTGGCTGAAGGACAGCCCGCAGACTGATGTGGTGCGTTTCACCACGTTCTTCTACCAGTTCACATTGCTGTTCGACGCCAAGCGTCGCGAAAAGGTGGTCGACTGGTTCGGCTGTGCCTGCACCGTGAGCCCGCGTGCCTTGGACGACTTCGAGAAGGAATATGGATATCGTCTGCGTCCTGAGGACTTTGTGGATGGTGGCGCCTACAACAGCGCATGGCGTGTGCCCAGAAAGGCCCAGCGCGACTGGATCGACTTCCTGTCTGGCTTCGTGCGCAAGAACGTCAAGCAGCTGGCGGACATGTCCCATGCGGCCGGCAAGGAGGCGATGATGTTCCTGGGCGACCAATGGATCGGCACTGAACCCTACAAGGACGGGTTCGACGAGCTGGGCTTGGATGCGGTGGTGGGTTCGATCGGCGACGGCACCACGACCCGCATGATCGCGGACATTCCCGGCGTCAAATACACGGAGGGCCGTTTCCTGCCGTACTTCTTCCCGGACACGTTCTATGAGGGCAACGACCCGAGCATCGAGGGGCTCGACAACTGGCGCAAAGCCCGCCGCGCGATCCTCAGGTCCCCGATCTCCCGCATGGGCTACGGCGGCTACCTGTCCCTGGCCGCGAAGTTCCCGAAGTTCGTGGACACCGTCACGCACATCGCGGACGAGTTCCGCGACATCCACGATCGCACCGACGGGGTGGCCGCCGAGGGCGAATTGAACGTGGCGATCCTGAACTCGTGGGGCAGGATGCGCTCCTGGATGGCGTTCACCGTGGCGCACGCGCTGCCCAACAAGCAGACGTACTCGTATTACGGGATCCTGGAGTCCCTGTCCGGCATGCGCGTCAACGTCAGGTTCGTCAGCTTCGATGACATCCTCGAGCACGGCGTCGACCCGGACGTCGACGTGATCATCAACGGCGGCCCGGTGGACACGGCGTTCACCGGTGGCGACGTGTGGGCGAATCCGAAGCTCGTGGAGACCCTGCGCGCATGGGTGCGTGACGGCGGCGCGCTGGTGGGCGTCGGCGAGCCGAGCTCGCTGCCGCGCTTCCAGGCGGGCCGCTTCTTCCAGCTGGCGGACGTGCTGGGCGTGGACGAGGAGCGCTTCCAGACCCTGTCGGTGGACAAGTACTTCCCGCCCGTCACACCCGAGCATTTCATCACCACGGACGTGCCCGTGGACCCGGCGGCCCGCGGGGCCTGGGAGCGGGCCGGCTACCGTGCGCCCCTGTCGGGCTGCGGCGGCGGCCAGGGCATCGCCCCGTTGGGCGGCATCGACTTCGGCGAAGCCGTGGCGAATACGTATCCGGTCAGCGAGGATGTGACCCTGTTGCGCGCGGACAACGGCCAGGTGCAGCTCGCGGCCAACGAATACGGCAAGGGCCGCGGCGTCTATATCTCCGGCCTGCCGTATTCGGCGGCCAACGCCAGGTTGTTGGAACGTGCCCTGTTCTGGGCCAGCCACAAGGAGGACCGGTACGCGGCGTGGAGCTCCAGCAACCCGGAGTGCGAGGTCGCCCACTTCCCCGGACAGGGCTTGTACTGCGTGGTCAACAACACCGACCAGCCGCAGACGACCACCGTGACCCTGGCCGACGGGTCGAGCGAGACCTTCGACCTCCAGCCCAGCGGCATCGCCTGGCGCAACGACTGACAAAGTTAGTCCACTGAGGGGAGAAATGCGGAAAATAGAGGGCTTTCTCCCCTCAAAGAGGTACATCGGTCCCCATGCAAAATGCTATCTGCTTTCAAAGGGGTGCCAGTTCGTCGAAAATCCAAGTATGGGCGTTGAAATATCAACATCTATACTTGGGTTTTCCGCATCGCGGTACCTCTTTGAAAGCAGATAGCATTCTGCAACGGCCAGAATGTGCATCTTTGAAAACAGATACCCCTGTATGCGCGTTCGTCCACGGTGTTGTGGCTCGTTCTCGGGTGTTGCAAATCATATCAATGTCTATTTATGTATATATACTTAACAAATAAGCAATGCCGCTTATTGCGGCTTTATAGGGAGATTGGACCTCATCATGGCCGCAAACCAGGAAACACTATTTGACATCGCCTCACACTTCGCACTGGAGGGCAATATCGTCAGCGTCGAGCCTTATGGCGACGGACACATCAACACCACTTATCTGGTGGTCACTGATGGCCCCCGTTACATCCTGCAGCGGATGAACACCAGCATTTTCCCCGATACGGTAAATCTGATGCGCAATGTCGAACTAGTTACTTCTGCCCTCAAAGCTCGGGGCAAGGAGACATTGGATATCGTGCCCACCACTTCCGGCGCAACGTGGGAAGAGATCGATGGCGGTGCATGGCGTGTATACAAATTCATCGAGCACACCGTGTCTTACAATCTCGTGCCGAATCCAGATGTATTCCGTGAGGCCGGCAGGGCATTCGGCGACTTCCAAAATTTCCTGTCCGGGTTCGATGCCGGTCAGTTGACCGAGACCATCGCGCACTTCCACGACACCCCTCATCGTTTTGAGGATTTCAAGGCCGCCCTTGCCGCGGACAAGCTCGGCCGTGCCGCAAGCTGCCAGCCGGAGATTGACTTCTATCTGGCCCATGCTGATCAGTACGCCACCGTGATGGATGGATTGAAGGACGGCTCGATTCCGCTGCGTGTGACTCATAACGACACCAAGCTGAACAACATTCTCATGGATGCCACCACCGGAAAGGCGCGTGCGATCATCGACCTCGACACCATCATGCCGGGCTCAATGCTGTTCGATTTCGGTGATTCGATTCGCTTTGGAGCCTCCACTGCTTTGGAAGATGAGAAAGATTTGGACAAAGTGCATTTCAGCACCGAGCTGTTCCGTGCTTACGCCGAAGGTTTTGTGGGGGAGCTGCGCGGCAGCATCACCGAGCGCGAGGCCGAGCTGTTGGCTTTCAGCGGCAACCTGCTCACCATGGAATGCGGCATGCGTTTCCTCGCCGATTATCTGGAGGGCGACGTGTACTTTGCCACGAAGTATCCTGAGCACAATCTGGTACGTACCCGTACCCAGATCAAGCTGGTGCAGGAGATGGAGCAGAAGGTTGATGAGACGCACGCCATCGTTGCGGACATCATGAAATAGAACGTAGTCCCGGCCAATAGTTCACATTTATGAACACGAGCGAACAGAAAACTTGCGCAAAAGTTCGATTTTGGCACAATCTGTGATAAAGTTGGCAGCGAAGGAAACCGAAGGCAACATCCTTCCCAAGGAGGAAACATGACCACTGTTCTGGTTACGGGCGGCGCTGGATTTATTGCTACCCATACCGACATCGAACTGCTCAACAAGGGCTATGACGTTATTTCCGTGGACAACTACGGCAATTCGTCTCCGGTGGCACTTGAGCGTGTCGAGCAAATCACCGGCAAGCCGGTCAAGCGCTACGACGGCGACGTGCGTGACGAGGCTCTGATGGAGCGCGTCTTCACTGAAAACAACATCGACTGGGTCATTCACTTCGCCGGTCTCAAGGCCGTGGGTGAGTCCGTAGCCAAGCCGATCGAATACTACGACAACAACCTGTACTCCACGCTCGTGCTCCTCAAGGTGATGAAGAAGCACAACGTCAAGAAGATCATCTTCTCCTCCTCCGCCACCGTGTACGGCAGCCCGAAGGAGCTGCCAATCACCGAGGAAACGCCGACTGGCGGCACCACCAACCCGTACGGCACTTCCAAGCTGTTCCAAGAGCAGATCCTGCGCGACGTTCACGTGGCCGATCCGTCCTGGACCATCGTGCTGCTGCGTTACTTCAACCCGGTTGGCGCTCACGAGTCCGGCCTGCTTGGCGAAGATCCGAAGGGTATTCCGGCAAACCTCACCCCGTACGTGGCCAAGGTCGCGGTTGGCGAGCTGAAGGCCGTTCAGGTCTACGGCGACGATTACGACACCCCTGACGGCACCGGCGTGCGCGACTACATCCACGTGGTCGACCTGGCCAAGGGCCACGTGGCCGTTATCGACCACATCGACAAGGAAGGCGTGTTCGTCTACAACCTGGGTACCGGCCACGGCTACTCCGTGCTCGAGGTCATCAAGGCCTACGAGAAGGCTGCCGGCCACCCGATTCCGTACGTGATCAAGCCTCGTCGCCCCGGTGACATTGCTGCATGCTATGCCGATGCCTCCAAGGCCGCAAAGGAGCTGGACTGGAAGGCCGAGTTGACCATCGACGATATGGCCGCTTCCTCCCTCAACTGGCAGACCAAGAACCCCAACGGTTTCCGCGAC
This sequence comes from Bifidobacterium breve DSM 20213 = JCM 1192, assembly GCF_001025175.1. Taxonomy (NCBI): domain Bacteria; kingdom Bacillati; phylum Actinomycetota; class Actinomycetes; order Bifidobacteriales; family Bifidobacteriaceae; genus Bifidobacterium; species Bifidobacterium breve. The sequence continues at coordinate 1,846,634 of NZ_AP012324.1, read as the reverse complement.
GCCGAGTGATTTTTAGCTCCCGCTGGCGGGAGCTGTCGAACGAAGTGAGACTGAGGGTGGTTTGTGCCGCATGACGTTGACCACCCTCAGTCGGCTACGCCGACAGCTCCCGCCAACGGGAGCTCTCTTATATCTCATACAATCCGCCGATCGGCGGCCCAGCGCGTGAGCTCGGTGCGATTCGAAAGCTGAAGTTTTCGTAGCACCGAGCTCACGTGCGTTTCGACCGTCTTAATCGAAATGAACAGTTCCACGGCAACTTCCTTATATGTGTATCCGCGGGCAATCAATCGCATGACTTCTTGTTCGCGGGCGGAAAGTCTGTCCAGTTCCTCGTCATGCACAGGCGCGGCACCATCGGCTCCGGCGGCCGGCACACCTTGGAATGCAGAAAGCACGAATCCGGCCAGCTTCGGCGAAAACACGGCATAGCCCTCATGCACCTGCTTGATGGAGGAAATCAAATCGGCTCCGGTAATCGTCTTGGTCACATACCCCTGGGCGCCGGCGCGAATCACCGAACCCACATCCTGAGGCGCATCCGAAACCGACAGCGCAAGAAACACAGTAGCGGGGGAGTAGGCGCGTGACTTGGTAAGGATCTCGGCACCGCCGCCACCTTCGCCGCCCGGCACGTGCACGTCCAGCAATACCACTTGTGGTTTGGTCTGGGCAATCATCGCCACCGAGCCGGGCACGTCCGCCGCCTGGCCGACGATATCAAAAGAGTCTCGCAGTGTGGCAATCACGCCGGCGCGAAACATTTCGTGGTCATCCACTACCGCCACGCGAATGCGGTCTGCTGCAGCTTCACTCATCGATGCTCTCCTTGTGTCGATTTCAATGCAATCGGCATATGCATTCTCACTTCGGTGCCCCAGCCGGCTCTGGATACGATTTCCACTGTACCGCCGCGGCGTTTGATACGCCCGATAATCGACTCACGGATGCCTAATCGGTCTGGCGGTATTGTATCGATATCAAATCCTTCGCCGTGGTCGCGCACGAACACTTCGACCGTCGTATCTGTAGCTTCGCAGTAGAGGGAGATCGGCTCGCTGCCATGTGTGACGGCATTGACCAGCGCCTGACGCGTGGCGTCCAACAGCGCATCGGTCTGGGCGCTTGGATGGGCATCGCCCACAGTGACCACCTCAATCGGTTTGCCATGTTCGTCCTCAACCTCGGCGGCGATCTGCTTCAGCCCGGCGCTGACGGAACGATCCGATGTGGAACGTTCCTGATACAGCCATTCGCGCAGCTCGCGTTCTTGCCCGCGCGCCAGGGTGAACACAGTGGCGGGGTCTTCGGAATGCAGTTGGATGAGCGCCAGCGTCTGCAACACGCCATCATGCAGATGGGCGGTCATGTCCGCGCGCTCTTCCTCGCGCTCCTTCAACGCCTGCTCGCGGGAAAGCCTTTGTAGCATGGCATTCGCCCATGGCATCACCGCCAGTACAATGCACGCAATCATAATGAATCCACTGAGCATGATGCGACGTGGCGAGGTGCCCCACCCGACGTAGGTCACGTTCGACACATATATGGCCCATCCCATGAAAATGAGTGCGATGCCACCCAGCATGGAGAGCAGCTGTGTGCCGTTCGGGCTTAGATTCATCCAGGCCAAGGCTATGCCGGCCAGTCCAAGCAGCAGCGGAATGATGAGTTGGCTATCAGCGCCGGTGCCGACCAGCAGCAGGCCGATGGTCAGCAACACGAACCCGGCCAACGCCACTAACGCAGGTTTCGGGGCGCGCTGGATGGCTTCGGATAATGACTCAGCCGAGACGGCCGTGTCTTCAACGCCGGCCTGTGCGGGCTGGTTGCCCCGCGCGAGCGGAGCTTGCTCCACTGGTATATGTTCCGCACTTGCCACAGCCTGAGGATCGCCGGCCGGCATGAAAATCCATAGGAACACATAGGCGATAATGCCGGCACCATACAAGCAGGTCAGTGCAATGAATGCCAGCCGAACCCACATCACAGAAATGCCGAGATGTAGTGCGATGCCTTTGCAGACGCCGGTGAGCCAGCGGCCTCGTTTGGGTCGCGTCAACGGCATACGCGCGGGCAGCAGCGGTTCGGGAATTGATGTCATATCTCTATTGTGCCGCGTTCAGGGCTTTGGAACCGGGGTTTTACATGGTGTTCAGGGAACAATCAGGGTGTTCCCCGAGCCTTGTGGTTGCGTTCGGGCTGTGTAATGGAAGCATGAGCAGTCCACATATGAATTCGTATCAACAGCCGCAGCCGGGCAAAGCTCCGCGGCGTTTCTTTACATGGGTGCGTTCTTCCGGATTAATCCGCGGCAATGATCGTTGGATTGGCGGCGTATGCAGTGGTATCGCGCAGCGTCTCGGTTGGAGTCCGACATTAGTGCGTGCGCTGATGATTGTGGCCACGCTGTTCTTTGGTTTTGGCGCGGCGCTATACGCAATGGGATGGTTTCTCATTCCCGATGTGCGCAGCGGGCAGATTCTCGCCGAAGATTTGATTGAAGGCCAGTGGGATTGGAATTGTCTTGGCTGCTTCCTGTTTATGGCTGTGGCTGTGCTGATTCCAGGCGCCGGCTGGGTGTGCATTGCGCTCGCCGCTCTGGTGCTGTGGCTGATTGCGCAAAGCGGTGTTCGTCAGCAGGAAGGATACGGTTTCGGGTACCACGGTGGTCAGTCCACCGCGCCGCCGAATAATCCGAACGGACCGAATAATCCGAATAACCTTGCACCGAACCCCTCTATGCAACCGTCTGCAACGATGCCTCCATATGTTTCACAACCTGTTTCACAGTCGGTTCCATATGTTTCACAGCCTGTTCCGCAGGCGGGGCAGCGGCCGTATAATCCCACAAGCGGCTCTGCGGCGATGCCGGTAGATGGCATCCCTGCGGGCAAGTATGCAATGCCCAATCCTGTCGCGGCTGCGGCGCCGCGTTCCTCCACCCGCCGCAAGCCGGCCGGCCCGGTTGTGGTGCTGAGCGTATTGGGACTGTCCTTCATTTCTTTCGCTGCCGTTATGGCGGTGATTTGGGAATATGACATGGACGTCAGTGGCATCGTGCGCGTGGGCACCATATGGATTTCCGCAGTATGCGTGGTGATGGGTCTGATTGTCATTGTGCTGGGATTCAAGGGGCGTCGTGCAGGTGGACTGATTCCGCTGGGCTTGATGGCCGGAGCCTGCGCGATGTGCATGATTATCGCGAGCGGTACGTATGCCATCCGCCATTACGATGCGACGCATACCAATATCAGTTACACGGATATCACGCTGTCCAGTGCTGGCGGCCATGCGTCGGTGGACGCGTATGGTATGAACCAGGTGCAGGTCAACGACCAGTTTTATGCGGATTCCAGCCAACGGACATTCGATAAACTCGTGAGGGGCGTATGGTTCTCCGGTGACGACTACGACTCCAGCCAGGCTGTGCTTGACCTGTCGGATTGGGAAAGCAGCCATGCGCCTCATAAGCTGGAATTGTCGAATGGCAATACGTCCATCAGCAACTGCCCGGCGGGAACCATCACCATATCCGCGGTTCAGGCTCAGGTTCACATCATTCTTCCTGACGGGTGCTCCTACGGCATTGGCAGTGCGTGGCGCGGGTACACGTACAGCAACAGCATGGGCGGCAAGTATGCGGTGATATATGACACGGTGGACCTTATCGGGTTTTCCGATACCGATCAGGGGTATTCCATCGACAGCTATGACACCAACTATGCCTGGATGACGGACGATAGCAAAATGCCGGCAAATGGCCCTGAGCTGCTCGTAGACATCCCCTTCTCGGCCGGCGCCCGGGTGAATATGATCTATATCTCGGATTGGGAAGGGTCGACGTATATGCAATTCAGGAACAACTTCGATACGACGAACGGATACACCGAGGACTCAGGAAAGGCAGAATGATGAGCGACGACACCAAGGAACTGAAGACCATCGAAGACCAGGCCAAGACCCGTCCGCTGTCGGTATCCGACGATGCAGACGAGACCAAGGTGCTGCATTCGCCCGATAATGAAACGGCGGCTGAGACCGAGGTGCTGCCAACAGCTGCAGATGCGGTGGAGACCTCGGCCCTGCCCGTGGTTGACGGCAGTATTGATGAGACTCGGCCAATGACTACGGCGGCTGATGGTTCGGCAACGACGGTGATTCCGGCTGCTGACGACAATCAGGAATCTGAAGATATCGTGTCGGACGACCACGAGAAGACGATTCCTCTGGAGGCGGTTGCCGATACGTCAATTCCGCCCGCAAGCGACATTCCGCTCTATGCGGCGGGCAACGCTTCCTCGGGGAATGAACAGACTGCATCTGGAACTTCGCCTAATGCGGAATTCGCCTCATCCGCACAGCATGTGGATGCTCAGTCTCAGTCGAGCACAAGGATGGAACCTGCCAAGAAAAGCAGCATCAGTACACTGACCGTTGTTTTCGGTCTATTGGGCGTATTGATTGGCGCACTGGGGTTGTTCTTCGGCGTGACGTTCCCCGATATGCTGATCACACAGTTCGCCGCTGATCCGCAGGTGTTGGTGGCTATTGTCTGCGCAATAGTGGGCGTGGTCTTGGTGGCCATAGCTATCGTGTGGGCCATTATGGGCGCCGTGAAGAAAAAATAACTCGTATTGTTTGGCAAGCCCCTTTGCGAGCACAGCTGACTGAGGGGCTAAGAAATCATACTTCGGTACTATGCGATATCTGAAGTAAGGCGTTCTATGCTTGTGGGGGAGGTAGAACGGATGACGCGGATCACAGTGCGGCGAGTGCTGAATATCGCTGCGATTGCGGTGGTGATTGCGTTAGTGTTCTCCCTGCTTGGCTGGGCGATGATGCCGCAGTGGAGCACTCGGCCTTATAGCGATCATATTGCCGTTTCCTCGCCTGATCCCGCTATTGCTCCTGCTCATGCGGACATTCCGCATGAGGGCAGATATCGCACTCGTGAAACGAAGTTGTCTATTGAAGTGGACGATGGAGTCACGTTGCCGGCCATCTTGCGGGAGCCGATTGATGCGCCTGGCAGTCGCCCGGCCTGCCTGTTCATCCATGGATCCGGCACCAGCGGGGCCGAGGACTTCGGCGACATTGCCAACGCTATGGCATCCGCCGGTATTGTGACGCTGGTTCCGGCCAAGCGCAATGACAATTACACCGTGCTGCATCGCGACTACCAGCGATTCGCCCGCGAATACAGCAGTTCTTTGGATGTGTTGCGTAGCACTGCAGGCGTCGATCCGGCAAAAACCGGCATCTACGCCGAATCCGAAGGCACATGGATATCCACGATTCTGGCATCCAAGCGGCAGGATATCGCTTTTGCCGTCCTGACTTCGGCACCAGTATTTAAAGGTCGCGAGCAAATGGCCATGGCCGTCAGCGCCTATATGCATGAAGCCGGCGCGCCCGCTCCTGTGGTCAAAGACACGGCCAAACTCATGTCGCTCAACTACGCTCCTTTTGATCTTGCCTATGCCGATTTCGATGCCGATCATTACCTGCGTTCTTTGACCATGCCGCTTCTGGTGAATTACGGCGCTTCTGACACCGCCATGCCCATTGAGCAAGGTGCGCAGCGCATCATTGACGCGGCTCGCAGCGCAGGCAATGAGAACGTTACTGTGCGGTACTTTGTCGGCAACCATCAGATGCGGGCCGGCAAGGGACTGTTCACGCTGAATCTACCGTTGGCGCAAGGGTATACGCAGGCGTTGGAGAACTGGGTGAATGGTATTGCCGCAGGCGCTCAGGCTGACGGATGGGCCACGCCACAGATCGCCGGAGTGCATCCTCATCAGCAGTTTGCGGCACCGCAGCAAACCAAGTCGGGTATTATCGGCTCGCTTGGTGTGTTGGCGGGCATCATGATTGCAGGGCCGGTGCTTATGCTGATTGCGGTCATACTTGGTATTGCCATGGATATTGTGGATTGGCTGCGCATGCGCGGTGCGTTGGGTCGGCGTGTACCAGGACGAAACATGCCTGCCGGATGGAATCAGCCGTATCGGAGAGATGCCGGTACGCATGTTGACGATGATGGCAACCGTCACCGGCGTCGTAATGCAATAGTTGTTGACGGTAACCGCCTGTACACGTTGCGCGATTGGCGTGCGATGCATGCCAATCCTGTGTTGGCGTGGCGGGCCATGCCCCGTAGTGTTGCAGGGCCTATTGCCGGCTTAGGCGTTGCGATAATGGTGATTACCGTACTGCTGTACGGGTATATGGGTGCCGTAGGGGTGGCGGCTGTATATGTTATGCCACATCCGCGGCTTTTCGGCATCGGATGGCGGGTATTGCAGGCATTGACGGTGGTGCTGGTACTGCTGTTCGCCGTGGTCGCGGAGCGGTTATGGCGTCACCGCGCAGACATCATGGGCGCTCGCTGTGCGGCCGGCATCATCATGGTGGTGGCAGCGCTCGCTACATGCACTACACTGGCATTCTGGGGTCTATTCAGCCTGTAGTTGTGGTGCGCGCAGCGTCAGCGTTGAGCCGCCTCGGCCTCGTCAAGAGTGCTGAACCCGCCGAGTTGCACGGTGTTCAGCAAAGTTTCTTCGGTGATGTTGTGCTGAGGGGTTGTGTCGGCTCGTTCGCGGATCATCGCTTCATAGAGGTCAAAAGTCATGTCGGAGTATGTGCCGAGTTCGCCGCGTAGATATGTTTCAAATGAGGTGGTCGTTGGCGTGTCCTCGGCGGTGGTCAGCACGCGCATCGCCTCGCCAAGCTTTGGGTACCGCGAACGGAAATCGGCGGCCCACGCCACTTGCTGGGCGATTACCTGTTCTTGCCTGGACACACGAGATTCAGTCAGGCGCGGAATGTACGGTTCGATGTTCTTTGCGAAGTCGTCGGGTGCGGTGGAGGCCATCATGCGGCCGTATTTTTCGGTGACGAGATTGCGGCCAACGTGGTCGGCTTCGTCCAAATCAGCGGCGTAGCTGGAGAGCAGTGGCCGTTCCCATGTGAGGAACTGGGCCAAACGCATCTGGTGGAAAACCGGCCAATTGCCTTGGCAGGCGGCACGGCCGCCCTCGTTATTGGTGTGCTGAAATTGGTTCCATTCATGGTGCACAATGGTTTCACGCAGTTCGTCGGTGGTAAGGTTGTCGGTCATCTTCGAGCCTCACAAACTCTTGAGCACTGGATCGTCGGAGGCGATGTGATCTTCAATGTAAGGCCGTTGCCATTCCAGGAAGGTTTCGGTTGACGTGGTCAGGTGTTCCCTCTGGAGTTCCTTGACAATCTCTGCGGCGATATGTTCCACAATCCCGTTGATTTGGTCAATCGCCGGGGCGGAACCCTTGCCGCCCTCGCCGAAACCGGCGCCGCCGTAGCAAGCCGCTGAGCTCAGACGCATTACGCTTTCCAGTTGTTCGGCCACATCAGGCAGCAGCGCGAACATCGATTTGGACAGCTTGCGCAGTGCCGCGAACTGCCATTTGTAGTACGGCAGATAGCCGGCCACCATCGGCACATTGATGAGAAACACCAATGAGGAGGCGGCATTCACGAACTCGTGGATGGACAGCCATGCGGCGGCGCCATCGCCACGTTTCAGCGAACGTGGCAGATTGTATTGACCGGCTTGTGCGATCATGCCCAAACGCTTGGAAATCAGTGCCAGTCGCACATCGTCCGGCATATCTTTGAATCCTTGGCGGGTCTTGGAGAATTGCCCGGTGGGGTCTGCAAACACCTCGCCATTAGTGGCGGCGGCCAGTGTGGCCTCATCCAACATCAACCATTCGTGAGGCGAAGTCTGTGCCGGAGCGGTGCGGTATCCGGTGATCGACTCGAAGAAATCACCGATACGGAACACGCCATCGCGTCGGTTTGCGCCCTGTGCGCGTGGAGTGGCGGGGGAGGGAGTGCCATGGTCTGTTGCAATAGCCGAGGTATTCGTGGAGAATACCGCATGCCCTTGTGCGTCAATGCTGAAGTCTCGGGGCAGCGCGTCATAATCGGTCTGCAGTTGCTCGCCTATGGCGGTGTAATCCTCATCGGAAAGCCACAAGCAGAATCGCGGGCCGAAGTCATGGTCTTGCGAATATGCGTCATCGAACCCATAGCATTCCGATCCGTGCCCCACCAGACCGACGGCAATACGAGCAACGTATTGCGGGTATTTGGCTGCGATCATCGGTTTGCCGACCTGCGTCCAGAAAGCGCGGGCCAGTTTCAGGCCGGAAATTCCAACTACAGAAGTGGCGGTTGCGGCGGAATCGGATACCAAGGCAGTCGGCATGACTGGTGCATCGGTGGAATTTTGGCGAGAGGTGCCGGCGTTGGTCGCTTCCTGTGCGGACGCAGTGGTTGCATCCGTAGTGTCATTCGGAACGATATCGATACCCGCGGCTTGTGCCTGAGACTCGGCCTGCCGCAGATTGTCTTCGGTGATACGCCAGTAATCGGTGTCCTTGCCGTAGCATTCCTCGATCACGTCCAGCGCATGACGGTACCCGGCGACGGCATCTGCATATCGCTTTTCGGCAAAGCATACCTGCGCGTAGCCGGCCAATGCGGAGGCGTAATGTGCGGAATGCTCCAGATGACCGGTCTTATAGATATCCAATGCCTTGGCCGCGTGCCAGTGGGCGCCTTCCAGCTTGTGCTCGGTCAGCAAGGTCAGCGCCAGATTTGTATGCGAGCTGGCCACATCGATATCCTCGTCCGGGTTCACGCTCGATGCTTCGATGATGCGGAGTGCTTCGCGCAGCTCAAGCTCGGCCTTATCCGGTCGGTTCGTTTCGCTGTAGAGCATTGAGAGGTTATTGTGAAGCGCCGCAAGTCTGCGGTCGGTGGGCGCCAGCGAATGACGGCATACATCCTGGGCCTGGTGGTAGAGGTCTTCGGCCTGGTCATATTGCTTGGCGGCGCGCATGGCGGTGGCGCAGTTGATGAGCGTGGTGGCCCATGCTTCGGATGTGCCGGTGGTCAGGCCCATGCGAGCGGCCAGTTCCAGAGCTCGCTGCACGATCCACTGGTTGTCCTTATGACGTCCTTGCGAACGGTAGAAGCCCATTGTTTCGTTGAGTACGGTCAACAGTCCGGCTTCATCGCCGGCATTCTCTGCGTCAACCATCGCCTGTTCCAAATACGGGCCGGCTTCGGTGGCGGCCGCATGACGGTCGAAAATCGCGTCCAATCCGTTCAGGAATTGTTGGGTGTCAAAGCTCGTTGACGATTGTTCGGCGTTGGTCGCGGCCTGATTTTTTGGGTTGTTCGCGTGTTGTGCCGCGGCCGCTGCGTCTGTGTCGTCAGCATCATTCGGGCCGTGAGCGAATTGTGCGGCAAATTGTTTGAGCAATGCTTCTTCGTCAGCCACGAGAGACCTCCCTGAATCGCGTCTGATTCCAGTCTATTAATACTGTGCACAGACACGTCAGGGAATAGGCTGTGAGCTTGGTCTCAGTCGACCTTGATTTCACGCATGCGATGGATGGCCTCGGTGTCCGTTTCGCATCGCCATGAGTAGAACGTGAGCAGGCCGACTGCGAGCAGGGTGAGAGGAACGCCACCCAAACCGGTGAAGCGGTAGTTCATGGAGAATGAAGTGAGCATAGCACCGCCCACAATCGAGCCGATGGCATTGCCAAAATTGAATGCCACTTGTACGGCGGCTCCTGCAATGAGTTCGCCGCCTCCCTGACCGGCCTCGGTCATCAGCAATTGTTGCGGTGCGGAGATGAAGAACAATCCGAATGCAATCCAGAACGTCAACAACGCGGTAGTGCCATGGTTGCCGGGCAGCAGCACCACAAGCAGCAGACCAATGCAGGAGATGGACTGGCCGAGAGCGGCAGTGCCGGCATGACGCCACCGATCGGTAATACGGCCACCGATGATGCCGCCAACTACCATGCCGAATCCGGCGAGCATCATCAGCATTGGTACGAGGGAAGATGACCAGCCACCAGTCTTTTGCAGCCAGGGAGAGATGTAGCTCCACCAGCAGAACACGCCTGCGTTGCCAGTGAACACGGCAGCCAAGATCACCCAGGGGCCTCGGCGAGTGAGGAATTTGAACTGACCGGCGATGCCGGCATCTTTGATTGGTGCCACGAATGGAATCCATGCCAGTGACAGCACTATCGTCATTGCGGCCCATGCGGCCAGAATGCCGAAGGCAAGACGCCAGGAGAGAAACTCGGCCATCAAGGTGCCTGCCGGCACGCCCAACATATTGGCCAAAGTTTGTCCCGTGACCATTATGGATACGGCCTGCGCCTCTTTGCCTTTATCGGCCAGGGTTTTGGCGATAAGCGTGGCGGTGCCGAAGAATGCGCCGTGCGGCAGACCGGAGATGAATCGCGCAATGACGAGCATGGCAGCGTTGGCTGAGAATGCGGAGAACAGGTTACCCATCAAGGCGATAACCATGAACGCAATAATGAGATCCTTTGGTGGCACTTTGCGGCCGAACACCAGAATCAATGTGCCGAAACACACGCCGATGGCATACGCGGAAATATAGTGGCCGGCGGTAGGGATGTCCACGCCGGTGGCGGCTGCGGCCTGCGGCAGAATGCCCATCATCACGAACTCGGCGGCGCCGAGAATGAATGCGCCTGAGGCCAGCGCAAGCAAGCTCTTCTTCATATTTCCTCTCATGAGATTTCACGGTATTGCATACGGAAGCAGCGATCGATTGATTCGGGCGATATGTTACGGTGCGCCATCAACAATGCCATGAGCATGTGTTGCTTTGAATGCTTATTCCTTGTGCCGGTATTTATTCAGAGTCGTGCTGCACTTGAATAATGTTTTTTCGACACCTGCAACCATTCCAGCAATGAAATATCGCTGAAGAAATAGATAGGCAATGATGACGGGCAGTGCTGCGAGCAACGCAGCTGCGGCGCCTGTTCCGATATTGTTAGTTTGAGCTGCGAAAAATGCGGCTACTTGTGGAGCGATGGCATGTGGTGGTGCTCGATCGACCAAGAAGTCTGTCTGGGTGCAAATGCGCATTCCCGAAGATATTGCCATTGCGTCGGTGGATGGAACCGTTGATTGGCGGATTCTAGTGGTGGTTGCAACACAGGTGTTGCAACCACCACTAGAATCCGCCGACTTTCTTTAAGTCTCGGAACCCAAAATAATGATGTGGATAGTGATACTTGGTGAGGATAAAACAAAAAAAGGAGAAACGTTGAAAAATCAACGTTTCTCCTTATGGGTCGGGCTGGCGGGATTTGAACCCGCGGCCTCTTCGTCCCGAACGAAGCGCGCTACCAAGCTGCGCTACAGCCCGTTTTGGCAACAGTCGTAGATATTACATTATGGTGCTGGACAAAGCAACTCGGCATGTCGTTCTTAATCGTAGGCTTTGCGTACACTGATGAACCATGGCTGAAGTTGTTGAGAACACTGAAAATACTGAGAACGAAACCCCGGCAGTCCCGCAGATGAGCACTGTTGAGCGTGCGGAAATGCTGCTCAAGCAGGATGCCACTATCCGTGAGAAAATCAAGTCCGGCGCCACGCTGGACGAGGCTGTGGATCCCTCCAATAAGGAGTTCGGCCCGCTGGGTCACCCCGAGCAGGTGCAGATGCGCGTGGCCAAGCGCGCGATGATGCTTGAGTCCGGCATTGCCCCCTACCCGGTGCACCTTGATGTGACCAACACCATCGAAGAGGTACGCGCCAAGTACGACGGCAAGCTCGAAGCTGGCCAGGAGACCGAAGACATGGTCGGCATCGCCGGCCGCGTGCTGTTCCTGCGCAACGCTGGCGGCCTGTGCTTCGTGCAGCTGTCCGCCGGCGACGGCACCAGGATTCAGGGCATGATCTCCAAGAAGGAGATCGGAGCCGACTCCTTGAAGCAGTTCAAGCAGCTCGTTGACCTTGGCGATCATCTGTACCTGAAGGGTCGCGTCATCGCTTCCAAGACCGGTGAGCTGTCCGTATTCGCCACCGAATGGGCCATCGCATCCAAGGCTCTGCAGCCGCTGCCGGCCCTGCACAAGGATCTGAACGAAGACACCCGCACCCGCAAGCCGTACATCGGCATGATCGCGGACGAGAACATTCGCAACATGGTGCGCAATCGTTCCAAGGCCGTGGCATCCCTGCGTCGCACCTTCGATGCCCACGACTTCCTCGAGGTCGAAACCCCGATGCTGCAGACCCTGCACGGTGGCGCGGCCGCCCGTCCGTTCACCACGCACATGAACGCCTTCGACCTGGATCTGTACCTGCGCATCGCCCCGGAACTGTTCCTCAAGCGCTGCCTGGTCGGCGGCATCGACCGTGTGTTCGAGATCAACCGCGATTTCCGCAACGAGGGCGTCGACGCCACCCATGCTCCCGAGTTCACTATGGTCGAGGCCTACCAGGCCTACGGCACCTATGATTCCATCGGCCAGCTGGTCAAGGAACTCGTGCAGCAGACCGCTATGGACGTCTACGGTTCGCACAAGGTCACGCTGCTCGACGGCACTGAATACGACTTCGGCGGCGAATGGAAGACCATCAGCATGTACGACTCCCTGTCCGAGGCATTGGGCGAGGAAATCGTGCCGAACGGCGGCCCCGAGCACCCCGGTACCTCCGTGGAGCATCTGGGCGAGATCGCCGACAAGCTCGGTGTGGAGCGTGACGACGTGGAGAACCACGGCAAGCTCGTCGAGCACCTGTGGGAGCACTTCTACGAGGACAAGCTCTACGAGCCCACTTTCGTGCGTGACTTCCCGGTTGAAACCTCCCCGCTGGTCAAGGGGCACCGCACCAAGCCCGGCGTGGTGGAGAAGTGGGATCTCTACGTGCGCGGCTTCGAGCTGGCCACTGGCTACTCCGAGCTCAACGATCCGATCGTGCAGCGCGAACGCTTCGTGGCTCAGGCCAAGGACGCGCTCGCCGGTGACGAGGAAGCCTGCGATATTGATGAGGACTTCCTCGAGGCCCTTGGTGTGGGCATGCCCCCGGCAGGCGGCATGGGCATGGGCATTGACCGACTGCTTATCGCGCTGACCGGTGCCACGATTCGCGAGACCATCACCTTCCCGCTGGTCAAGCCGCTGGTTGGCTGAAACCTATTTCCGGCTCCCCTCGGGTGAGGGGAGCTGTCGAACGAAGTGAGACTGAGGGGAGTCGAAGGGTGATACCGCCAGCGACTCCCCTCAGTCACTTACGGTGACAGCTCCTCTCAGAGAGGGGAGCCGAGTTATATCGGAAAGAAGGTTGCTTATGTCCATTGGTTTGTGGCTCAAGGGTGCGCGTCCCAAGACGTTGGCCGCCTCCATCGCCTCGGTGATGGTGGGTGCGGCGATGGCTCGTGTGCATATCGAGCAGATGGGCACCTGCGTCGCAATCTATCCTGAGCCGGCTTATTGCGCCGTGAACCGGGCGCAGCAGGATCTGCTGTTGGGTCGGTTCTGGATGGTGACTTTCCTGTGCCTGTTGGTGGCGCTGTTCCTGCAAATCGCCGTCAACTATGCGAATGATTACTCCGATGGCGTTCGCGGTACCGATGCCGGACGTGGCGGTAGTGAATCGCAATCCGGCAAACCGCAGCGGTTGACCGAATCCGGTCTGGTGCCGGCCAAGCACGTATTCATTGCGGCAATCATCTGTGCAGGTATCGCCTGCGTCTGCGGCATTGCCGCCATCGTGATTTCCCAAGCATGGTGGCTGTTTGCCGTGGGTGCGGCCTCGCTAGTGGCCGGCTGGTTCTACACCGGTGGCAAGCATCCGTACGGTTATGTCGGTCTTGGAGAGGTCGGCGTGTTCCTGTTCTTCGGTCTGGCCGCAGTGTTGGGCACCGAATATGCGCTGTGTGGCATGGTGGATGTCGGCGGTCTGCTGGGTGCCGTGGCGGCAGGATTGTTCTCCTGCCACATACTGATGGTGAACAACCTACGTGATATCGACGAAGACCGCGAACATAACAAACGTACGCTGGCCGTGCGTATGGGGGAGTCCGGCGCACGCACGTTGCTGATTGTGTGCTGTGTTATTGCATGGATTATTGCCCTACTGATGTGCGGCACATTATGGTGGCCGTGGGGTGTGGTGCTGCTGCTCTCTGGAGCGGGTGTGCCGGTGCGCATGATTTCCAGCGTCAAGAAGCATGCATTTGGTCCCGCTTTGGGTGCGGCCAGCTTCCAGACGCTGCTGTTCGCAGTGGTGCTCGCACTTTCCGTAGCGCTGTAATTCCCTCAGTCAGCTACGCTGGCAGCTCCCCTTGGGAAGGGAGCCGGGAAAAGGAACGCGGCGTTGTGACCTAATTGAGATGAAATATCTAAGACGGATACTCGTGTTTGGCGGCATACGGCTGTAGACTGAACCGTATGACTTATAAATTAGTACTGCTCCGTCATGGACAGAGCGCATGGAATAAAACCAACCAGTTCACCGGCTGGGTCGACGTACCGCTGACCGAGCAGGGTGAAGCCGAAGCCAAGCGTGGCGGCGAGCTGCTCAAGGAGAAGAACGTCCTTCCGGACATCGTGTTCACCTCCCTGCTGCGTCGCGCCATCAACACTGCCAACATCGCTCTGGATGCCGCAGATCGCCTGTGGATTCCGGTTCAGCGTGATTGGCGTCTCAACGAGCGTCACTACGGCGCTCTGCAGGGCAAGAACAAGACCGAGATTCGCGAAGAGTACGGTGACGAGAAGTTCATGCTGTGGCGCCGTTCCTACGCCACTCCGCCGCCCGAGATCGACCCGAACGACCAGTACGCCCAGAATAACGACCCGCGCTACGCCGGCGATCCGGTTCCGGAAGCCGAGTGCCTGGCCAACGTTGTTGAGCGTGTGAAGCCGTACTTCGAGTCCGCCATCGAGCCGGAGCTGCGCGCTGGTAAGACCGTGTTGATTGCTGCTCACGGCAACAGCCTGCGTGCCATCGTCAAGATGCTGGACAACCTGTCCGAGGATGAGATCGCCAAGGTCAACATCCCGACCGCTATCCCGCTGCTCTACGAGCTGGACGAGAACTTCAAGCCGATCAAGCCGCGTGGTGAGTATCTGGACCCGGAGGCTGCCGCCGCCGGTGCCGCCGCTGTCGCTGCTCAGGGCCAGGAGTGAGCCTAAGCCGCTAATACGGTAAGCATTAGGGGAGTCGCACAATTATCGTGCGACTCCCTTTTGCTATGCCGAAACAAGTTTCAAACGGTTTGTGCCGCTCCACCACGAAGCGAACTCCCCACCGCGAGGTGAAATACCCACGACGTTGTGAAATGCCCACCACGTGGTGTCCCAAAACGGCGGAATTCCGCGAAATGCAAAATTCGGCTGACATCGTGGTGGGAGATTCACTACGTGGTGAGACATTTGCTACGTGGTGGATATGCCGGTGCACCGCCTAAAAGCAACAAAAAAACGGCGTCCAGCCGTAGCCGGATCGCCGCTTTTCGGGCATCCTCCTCAAGCCACAGGAGGATAAGTGTTCAATTATCAGTCGATGTCGGTGCCTTCGTCGCGGGTCGGCTCCTTGGTGGGGTCGAAGCCGGAGACGATGTAGACCACACGGCGGGCGGCGGACACGGCGTGATCGCCAAGGCGCTCCAGGAAGCGGCCCAGCAGCACGATGTCTACGGTCTGCTGACGAGTGATCTCGTCGGACAGCGCCAGGTCGAAGGTCCGGTGATGCAGCTCGTCCAGCTTGTCATCGGCCAGAATGATGGCCTCAGCGGTCTTGGCATCGCGGTCGGTGAGCATGGCCACCAGCTGATCGGCGGTGTTGTCCAGGAACGCGACCATGTCGGCAAATACCGGTTGAGCGGATTCCGGGATTGCGGCAGCCGGGTACGTGCGGCGTGCGGCTTCGGCCACGTGACGGGCCAAATCGCCCATACGCTCGAATGTGGAGGCCAGACGCATGGTGGAAACCACCACGCGCAGATCGGTGGCCACCGGATTCTGCTTGGCGAGCAGCTTCACGCACTGGTCGAGAACGGAGGACTCCAAAGCATCGATTTCGATGTCGCCATCAATCACGGTTTGAGCGGCTTCAACGTCCTGATTCAGCAGAGCATCCCCAGCTCCTTTGATCGCTTTGCGCACATCTTGCGCCATGCGGTCGAGGTCATCGGCAACCTGCTTCAGCTCCTCGTTAAAAATAACGCGCATTTCTCCAGCCTTTCATGCTTCTCGTTGTGCAACCTGTATCAGTGTATTATTCCAGCATTCCGTTCCTACTTCAATGTAGATAATGGCAACCTCAAGTTGTTCTACTGTTCATTGGGTTGTTCACCTGAAATTCATGTTATCGGCGTGCCGGTCGCACGTGAATGCCGCCGCACGTGTGGAACAATGAAAGTATGACATCGATGCCGTTTCCTGTTGTGGCTGCCCTCATTGTTGCGGCCGTTGTGTTGCTGGTACTAGTCGTTGTACTGGTGGTGGGATTCGTGACGCATCGCATTTCCTTGGATTCCCCGCTCATCGACGATGACGAGGATGACGACCTGTGCGACGATACCGCGGCCTTGCTCTCCATGCTGCCGACCACATCCATAGTGATTGATGACAATGATGATGTGGTGCGTTGCTCTCCGTCCGCCTACCGATTGGGTGTGGTCTCGGACGATGCCATTGCGGAGCAAGAGGTATTAAATGCCGTGCATGAGGTGCGGCAGACCGGCGGCAAACGTCAGTTCGATTTGACCACCGCCACTCCCGAACGGTACGACAGCGCCGAGAACAGAATCAATCATGTAGAGACACGATCGGTGCATCGACCGAACTGGCTGAAAGTTACTGTGGGGCGCATCAATGAGCATTTCATCGTGGTGTTGATTGCCGATGTAAGTGAGGCGATTCGGTTCTCCCAGGTGCGTGATTCATTCATTACGAACGTGTCTGAACAGTTGCTCAGCCCCACTGATGCCCTGGCCAAGCTTGCTGATTCTTTGGAGGCGGGAAACCTTGATGAGCGACAGGTGATGGACGATGCGCGGCAGGTGAAATCCAGCTGCAGCAAGCTCAACCACATGGTATCTGATTTGCTGCTGCTGATCCGTGCGCAGGAGCCTATTACGCCGTCTTCGGCCAACCGACTGAATGTGATGGGACAATTGCGGCAAGTGGCCGAACGTCTCGAACCTCTGGCTGCCCAGTCCAAAGTCCAGCTCAATGTCGCCGGCGATGAAGACTTGGTGATCAACGGCGAGACCGACCAGATCGACAGTGCCGTGACCAAGCTTATGGAAAACGCCATCGGATACTCTCCGGCGAATGGCACGGTGAGTGTGTCCGCGGTCAAATCCAAGGATGGAGAGCAGGCGGTAATCCGAGTCATCGACCAAGGCGTGGGCATTGCCAAGAAAGACCAAGCTCGTATCTTCGAGCGGTTCTATCGTGGCTCCTCGCAGAGCGAACGTACTGCGGATGGCGTTGGCTTGGGTCTGGCCATTGTCAAGCATGTGGCGCTGACGCATCACGGTGACGTATCCGTATGGAGTGCGCCGGGACAGGGCAGCACGTTCAGTCTGACACTGCCGTTGGCCCAATGATCATTGACCGAGACGGCGGTAGTCCCAGCGGTCGAAGTGTTCCCAAATCAGCAGCAGCACGCCGATAATCACGCCAGCAGCGCACATGATGACCAGCGGAAGGGTGCTGTGATTAAACGCCAGTAGAATCAGGGCGATGACCAGCGCCACAGCCCACAGGCCCGTACCCATGCCAAATGCCTTACGCAAATCCACTCGCACGGGTTTGGGTGCGGGTTTGCGGACGGCTGGGTCGATAATGGGTGCGAACTTCATACTCAACGACAATAGTAAACAGGAACGTCAAAAAAATGAGAGGGGCTATACATGCCCCTCTCCTGTACGTCGATGAATCGCTGGATACGATTGCGCTACATATGCTCGACCACATAGTCAATGCATGCGGTCAGAGCAGTGACGTCAGACGGTTCCACAGACGGGAACACGCCGACACGCAGCTGGTTGCGCCCCAGCTTGCGGTATCCGGCGCAGTCGACGATGCCGTTCTCTCGCAGAATGGCAAGCACCTGACTTGCCGGAACCTGCTCGTCCAGATCAATAGTGGCCACTGCGCTCGAGCGTGCTTCCGGATCGGAGACGAACGGCTGTGCATAGTCGGAACGCTCGGCCCAGGAGTACAGAATGGAAGCGGACTTGGCGCAACGAGCGATGGCCCAGTCGAGCCCGCCGTTGTTGTTCAGCCAGCGCACCTGATTCTCCATCATGATGAGTGTGGCCACGGCCGGCGTGTTCAGCGTCTGATCCTTGCGGGAATTGTTGAGTGCGCTGGTCAATGAGAGGAACGGAGGCACCCAGCGGCGTGCGCCTTCGAGGTGTGCGCTGGACTCAACACCTGCCGCACGGTCGATGGCGGCGGGAGAGAGCGCTGCCACCCACAGGCCGCCATCGGAGCCGAAGGCCTTCTGCGGGGAGAAGTAATAGACGTCGGTCTGGCTGATATCCACCGGCAGGGCGCCTGCCGCACTTGTGCCGTCGATAACAGTCAACGCGCCAGCTTCCAAGCTTTCCGGCACACGGCGAATCGGCGCTGCAACGCCGGTGGAGGTCTCATTGTGGGCCCAGCAGTAAGTGTCCACGCCCTCGGTGAGCTCAGGCAGACGATAGGTGCCGGGCTCGCCGGCGAACAACACCGGATCCTCAAGGAATGGTGCGTTGGCTGCGGAGGCGGCGAACTTCGCACTGAACGAGCCGTACGTGCCGAATGCGGCGCGGCGGGTAATCAACGATGCGCAGGCGATTTCCCAGAACGCACTGGCACCACCATTGCCCAAGGCGATTTCATAGCCTTCCGGCAGGTGGAAGAATTCGGTGAGCCCTTCGCGAATCGAGCCGACCAATTGCTTGACTGGAGTCTGGCGATGCGAAGTACCGAGCAGCGTGGTGGCGCCGGCGCCGAGCGCGGCGATTTGCTCCGTGCGAATCTTGCTGGGGCCAGAGCCGAAACGGCCGTCACTGGGTTTAAGCGATGCGGGAATGTTCACTGTCATGATTCCAAGGGTAGCCAGAGTGGGGGAGCTGTGTCATAACTTTTCCGATAATCGGATGAACAATAGGCGGTAAACGGTTGGAATGAAGCACTTTTCCGGTGATTTCAGGACACGAAGTAAAACGTTTGATGCACCCGAAGTGTAGGCTATGCGTTTGGGCATTGGCCCCAGTTCGTTGTACAGTAGCAAATTGTGACGGAACGGTGACGCCCATATCAGGTGCCCGTGAGCCCATCCAAGGAGTTTTTACAGTATGAAGCATGCTTCGCACAAGGCGACCAAGGTCTCGCGCCAGCAGTTCAGCTTAGCGAAGGTATTTTTTGCCTCCGGTAAAGGGTCCCATCGTGCTCGCGCCGTTCGTGCCATGCAAGCTGCCGGCAGCGATGCCGCCGTGCTGGGTCTTGATCCCGCGGTAGCTGAGAAGATTAACGAAATCGCTCCGCAGACCCGTCGTTCTATTCGTCAGGCCGCCCGCGCGGCTGAACGTCGCAGCCATATTCTTGCTTCTGCCTCTCTGGCAGCTTTGGCCGGCACTGCCGCCACTGCAATGGCTTTTGCCAACACTGAAGAGAATTCCCCGGTGCTTGCCGATGCGGCCACTACGACTACGCAGATTAAGCGCGTCACCGATGTGAGCTCCGCTTCCCGTTCCGAGGCCCGTACCGATTTGAATGAATCCGCGGCCAATGCCACGCAGTCCTCCAACGAGGGCGGCTGGGGCCTGAGCAACTCGGACAGCTCGTTGAATACCGACTTGATGAACCACAACACCGCCAACAACCCGGTGGTTGCCGCGTGGATGGACGGGGATCAGTCGGTGCTGCCTGCTGGTTTCAATCCGAACCATGCTGTAGGCAGGAGCGCGTCAAACACTTACCCGTGGGGTCAGTGCACGTGGTACGCCTATCAGCGCCGCACCGAGCTGGGTCTGCCGGTTGGTGGCAGCTTCGGTAACGGTGGTCAGTGGGCCTCCAGCGCCAGCGCGCTGGGCTACTGGGTGGACAGCACGCCTCGCCATGTGGGCGACGTCGTGGTGTTCCAGCCCGGCCAGCAAGGCGCTGATTCCTACTATGGGCATGTCGCCGTGGTCGAGAAGATCAACGCCGATGGTTCCATCGAGATATCCGAATCCAATGTGAAGGGTTTGGGTGTTATCTCCTCGCGTTCGTTCACTGCTGCTGAGGCTGGCTCGCTGCAGTACATTCATTACTGATCTGGCGCATTCGGCACGCCGAAGAAATCCAATGTTCCCAATGGGAGCAGACGGCATCGCATTTTGGGCCATTAACCGGCACGGTGTAAGGTGAAGGATTTATGAAGGCAAAATCAGCACTTTCTTCTGTTTTCGCGTCCTGTGTGGCGGTGGCATGTCTGTTTGCTGTTGTTCCCGCAGCCTCCGCCGATGAAGGCACAGTGACCTCTACGAAGTCGTTCCCGTCCTACTCGCAGGTTCGTCGTAACCTGACCGCCGAAGCTACTTCCACCTCCACTGATGACAATTCCAGCTGGGGTGATGTGGAAAGCTTGAATGTGCCACAGACGCAGTCTCCGGCCGAAAAAGAAGCCGCAGCTCGTAAGGCCGCCGAAGAGCAGGCCGCTAAGGAGCAGGACGCCGCTCAAGCGGCTCAGGCTCAATCCGCTGCAGCCAGCCGTAGCCAGGCTCGTACTTCGTTGAGCTATGCCGATACCGGTGCCGGTGTTTCCGCTGGTGCTGCGGCATCCGTTGATCGTGCGTACTCCTTGATCGGCAGTGCGATGGACTGCACCGCTCTGGTGTCTGCCGCGCTGGCTGCCCGTGGTATCAGCTTCCATGGATGGCCGGAACAGTATGCCAATGTTCCCGGTGGCTATGTGGTGACCGATGGTTCGCTGCAGCCGGGCGATATCCTGATTTACAAGTACACCAACGGTACCAATGGCGGCGCTCACTATGATCATGTTGGTCTTTATGTGGGAGGCGGCAAAGCCATTCACGGTGGTTGGACCGGCGGCGTTGTGGCGCTTGCCGGCACGTTGCCTAATCGCCTGACCATGGTGGTGCGCATTCCGTAAGCGCCAAAGGCTTTATACATCGACTCCGATTGCGTCAGCGTCGGAGTCGATTGCGTTATAGGGCTGATTGATGCTTCGGCGTGTTGCCTATGAGACCAGTCGGTTGATGCTGTGCTCGACTGGTGAAGATTGCCCCGGGTGTGTTACAGTTCCGTGTTGATGATGAATGCTAAATACATTGCTTCTACATTGGTGACGATTGCGGCCGCTGCCGCAATGTTCGCCTGTGTGACGCCGACGGTCAACGCTGCCGAT
This sequence comes from Bifidobacterium breve DSM 20213 = JCM 1192, assembly GCF_001025175.1. Taxonomy (NCBI): domain Bacteria; kingdom Bacillati; phylum Actinomycetota; class Actinomycetes; order Bifidobacteriales; family Bifidobacteriaceae; genus Bifidobacterium; species Bifidobacterium breve. The sequence continues at coordinate 1,825,370 of NZ_AP012324.1, read as the reverse complement.
ATGGGCACTGCTGTGGTGTCTTCTCGCTCTTTCCCGAAAGTGACGACGGTCAAGAAGAACATTCTTGCCGAATCGACTGCCACCTCCACTGATGACAATTCCAGTTGGGGTGATGTGGAAAGCCTTGATGTGCCGCAGACGCAGTCTCAGGCTGAAAAGGATGCCGCAGCTCGTAAGGCCGCCGAAGAGCAGGCCGCCGCTCAGGCCCAGGCATCGCAGACCCAGGCCGCGAGCCGTTCGGCACAACGTGCCGCGATTCCGCAGGTTGATTTAGGCAGCGCCACTGGTTCCGGTGCTGATGTGGCCCGCTTTGCTTCCCAATTCAGCGGCTATCCCTATGTGTATGGCGGCAACACTCCCTCTGGTTGGGATTGCTCCGGCTTTGTGCAGTACGTATACGCGCAATTCGGCATCTCCCTGCCGCACTCCTCCGGCGCACAAGCCGGTGTGGGCACTGCTGTCGGTAGTCTCGCACAAGCGCAGCCAGGCGATATCGTTGCCAATGGCACTCATGCAGCTATCTATATCGGCAATGGTCTGGTCATGAACGCACTGTCTCCTGGCTTGGGAACGCAGGTGACCAGCACTTCCGTGTTCTCCGGCGGATATTCCATTCGCCGCGTGCTGTAGCTCGCATTGCTCTTATGAAGCGCGTCCCTCGGGGCGCGCTTTTTGCGTTTTTACCAGCGCTGTATGGAGTGGGGAGAAGTATTCCACGGCAAAGCGAGACATGTCCAGCAAAATTCCGTGTTGTTCTTTTTCGGCTGAGTTTGCCAGCAAATCCGAGTGTCGCGGGGTATTGTTGAAAGTACGCGATATTACATATCGCAATAACTTCAAGGAGGTCGTCATGATTAACGACAAGGCCATTCTCGTCGGTGTTGACGGGTCGCATGCCAGCTATAAGGCAACATGGTGGGCCGCGAATTATGCCAAGCATGCCGGACTCACGTTGCAGATTGTCTGCGCGTATTCCCTGCCGAGCTATGCTGCTGTATCGTTCGATGCCACATATACGGCGATGGGGGATGACAACGCCGCGCATTCCGATGCTCAGGAGATTCTGTCCAAGGCCAAGGCCATCGCAGATGAGCAGGGTGTGGAAGCTGCCACACTAATCGTCACGGGCGATCCCGCTTCGGTGTTCGTCGAACTATCGCGCAACTACAACCTCATCGTTATCGGCAACCGCGGCAAGGGAGGCTTGGCCGAGCGTCTGCTGGGCACCACGTCTTCGTCGCTGCCGGCATATGCATACTGCCCGATTGTGGTGGTTCCGTACACCGATGATGACGGTAACCTGATGCACTTGAACAACACCATCACCAAGGTGGCTGTCGGTTCCGACGAATCCAAGTGGGGTCTGAAGGCTCTGGAGATTGCCGCCGACTTTGCTGCCGTCTGGGGCGCAGAGCTGGATGTGATGTCCGCTGTGCCGAACCTGAAGGGCGTTGACGGCGAAGACGCGGTCATGGAATCCTACAAGGAAGACCTTGAGGTGCGTATCAAGCCCCTGCAGGAGGCCCATCCTGACCTGAAGATCAATAAGCAGATCGTCTCCGGCCCGGCCGTCAGTGCGTTGACCAAGGCTAGCTTCGACCATGATGTAGTGGTTGTAGGCTCTCGTGGCCGCGGTGGCTTCACCGGTCTGCTGCTGGGTTCCACCAGTCAGGGACTGCTGCAGCATGCAGCCGGACCGGTGTATGTGGTGCCGCGCAAGTATGTGGAGGCTGCTGAGTCTCGTCTTGACACCGTGCCGAGCTCGCCTGCTGATGTGCCCACCAAGTCGTTGGAGGAGATTGCCGGCGTCGAGGAGATTCCGGTGACCAAGGCCGAGCCCGAGGTGGCCAAGAAGATCGAGGAAACCATCGATCCTGATCGGCAGTAAGTCTCAATACGGAAAGAGGCTCCCAATGGGAGCCTCTTCGTTTTTTCTGCTTTCGTTCAACTGTCGTCTCTCTCAGGCTTCGCCTACAGACAGCTCACTGGGCTGTCTGCTTCACGGCTCAGCCTCAGGGGAGCCAAGTAAGTCTCAGTGCTTGACGGTGACGCTCATGCGCACCGGGGTTTCCTGCACGTATGTGTGCTTGACCGTGCAGCCCTTGTCGATGTGACGGGTGACGCGCTCCTTGAGCTTGTCGGCGTCCTCATCGCTCAAGCCTGCGTCGGAAGCATCGATCACCACTTGCTCGTCAAAGCCGGTGTAGGCGTCGCCGTCGGCGTCATAGGTGCCATCCACCACAATCTTGGCGCCCTTGCCTTCACCCAGCGTGTGTTCGATGGCGAACTGGCTGGACAGTGCCGCGCAACCAGCCAGCGCGACCTTCATCAGATCACCCGGCGTGAACTGGCCGCGATCCTTGCCGAACTTGATGTGCGCGCCGTCATCGCTGAACGCATCCCATGAACCGTCCTTGTTGCGCTCAACCCACAGTCGCTTACCCATGGCTATCCTCTTTCATTTCATCCGTCGGCGAACTGGCTCTATCGACCGATACCGGCGGGGAAGCACGGTTCGTGACCGGTGCTCCCGTTTATGTGGACGTCTCTATTATGCCTCTAAGCTACACTGGTGCGTATGGCTTTGACCGAAGAACAACTTGCAGATATCCGTTCCCGTATTCCTGCGCGCCCCCAAACCGACATTCCCATGCCGTATGAGAATCTGGTACGCAAGATTCTGACCGAAGGCACGCTGAAGTCCGATCGCACCGGAACCGGTACGATTTCCCTGTTCGGGCAGCAAATGCGTTTCGACTTGTCCCAGTATTTCCCACTGCTGACCACCAAAACGGTGTTCTTCAAAGGGCTGGCCTACGAGCTGCTGTGGTTCCTCAAGGGCTCTTCGAATATCAATTGGCTGCTGGAGCATAACGTCCACATCTGGGATGAATGGGCGGATGAGAACGGCGATTTGGGCCCGGTCTACGGCGTGCAGTGGCGTTCCTGGCCGGCTCCCACTCCTGAGGATCCGAACCGCACCATCGACCAGATTTCCAATGTGCTTGATCTGATCAAGAATCATCCCGATTCCCGCCGTATGGTCGTCTCCGCGTGGAACCCGGCCGAGGTGGAGAAGATGGCGTTGCCTCCCTGCCATGCGCTGTTCCAGTTCTACGTGGCCAATGGCAAGCTCTCCTGCCAGCTGTACCAGCGTTCCTGCGACATGTTCCTTGGCGTGCCGTTCAATATCGCTTCCTACTCGTTGCTGACCATGATGATGGCCCAGCAGGCTGGTCTTGAACCTGGCGAATTCGTCTGGACCGGTGGTGACTGCCACGTCTACGACAACCATGTCGACCAGTTCCTGGAGCAGCTGAGCCGCGACCCGTACCCTTACCCGACCATTGAAATCCGCAAGGCTGATTCCTTGTTCGATTACCAGTATGAGGACTTCACCATCGTCGGATACCAGCATCACCCCACCATCAAGGCGCCTGTTGCTGTCTGATATTGTCTGACCAGGCATTGTCCGCAGGGCATAAAACTTGGGCCGTGAACGCGGCCCGAGTCTGCGCTGTCCACTACACTAAGGCCCAGTTCCGCAATCCAAAAGGAGTACAGCGAAATGGAGCATGACAGTAGCCGTAGCGGCTATCACGAACCCGAGCCCGGATCTGCCGGGCTGTCTGCCACTGAAGAAGACTGGGGCGATGATTTCCCCAAGACTTTCTCGGTGAATCTTATTTGGGCTCAGGCCCGCGACAAGGAAGGTCGCGCTGGTGCCATCGGGCTCAACGGCGGTATGCCTTGGCATTGCGCTGAAGACATGAAGCATTTCAAGGAGCTGACCGTCTCTCATCCGGTGATTATGGGCCGTAAGACCTGGGAATCGCTTGGTGTGAAGTACCGTCCGTTGCCCAACCGTGACAACATTGTGATTTCCCATGATCCGATGTATCGTGCGCCGGGGGCGACCGTGGTCACCGGCCTTGATGATGCGCTTGATCTGGCTCGTCAGGAGGCGATTCCGGATGACGGTCTGGATCGTTCCGAGATTTGGGTCATCGGAGGTGCACAGCTGTTCTCCGAGGCGCTGCCGTTTGCGGATAAGGCCTATGTGACCGATCTTGACGCCACTGTGGATGCCGATGCCTATGCTCCGGATGTCGAATCGCTGGTTGAAGCAGGGCTTTGGCATGAAGCTGAAGCGGGGGAGTGGCTCACGCCCGCGAAGGACGAGCCCGGCATCGCCGCGTACCGTTTCCGCATCTTGCGCAAGACCAAGTGATGCAGCGACCTCGTTGACGGTTGATGGTTCGGCCGCCTGACGAGGTTCTGCATATTACCCACCGTGTGATAATCCGTACTGGCCAGTGATGGCCCCGATTAAGAATGAGACCGTGATGACTGACACTCAGCCCTATACCGTAATGACCGTTTGCACCGGCAATATCTGCCGTTCCCCCATGGGAGAGATTATCTTGCGCCACTTCTTCAATGAGCGCGGACTGGGTGATCAGGTGGATGTGGAGTCCAGTGGTGTTTCCGATGAGGAATGGAGCCATCCGATTGACCCGCGTGCCGTGCGCGTGCTGCGCGAGCGTGGATATGGCGACGAGATCCCGCGCGATCATTTTGCTCATCGCATCTCCCGCGAGGAAATCGAGCGTACCGACTTGTTCCTGCCGATGACCGCCTCGCATATGCGCTCGCTGCTGCGCATGCTGCCTGCCGGCAAGCGTGCTGAAGTGCATATGTACCGCAGCTTCGATCCGAACCTGCCCAAGCCGAAGCCTGGACGTGAGGATCAGATTGACTTGGTCGACCCGTGGTACGGCGGACAGCATGAGTTCGAGGTCGCGATTGACCAGATCGAGGAAGTCGCGCCCTATATCGTCGACTGGGTGGCCCAACAATTGTGAGTTTTTGGCTCCCCTCTCTGAGGGGAGCTGTCCGCGTAGCGGACTGAGGGGAGTTCTCAGAACACCAGCTGCACCAGCAGCATGTACACGATTGTGCCGCTAAGAATGCCATAGGAGGCTCCAAGAAACAGGAATCCCAAGCAGATGGGGATGGTGAGCGGGAAGGCCGCTTTGAGAGCCGGCAGCCAGCGGTTGGTGTTGCGTGTGGGTGTCGTGACCGAGTGGCCATCGGATGATCCATGCGACGACGTGAATCGGGTGCCGTCGTGTGCCATGCTGGTTGTTTCCCTCTCTATGCCGGCCACGCCGGGCACTTCATCATTCATCACTGGCATGGTTCCACTATCACGCACATTATGGCTCAGAACGAATACGGCACCCCGGCAACGCGAGTGGGTCGCCGGGGTGCCGGGGTGCCGGAGTGCCGGAGTGCCGGAGTGCCGAAATGCCGAAATGCCGAAGCGGTGTATGGGTGCCGCCCGGCTCAGACTGGTCACGCCCGGGTCAGTTTCTTGTTCCTGAGACGCAGCACGACATCGGCGGAGTCGGCGACGCGCTTGGAATGCGTCACCACGATCACGCATTTGCCGATCTGATGGGCGGCGTGCTGCAGCAGATGAATCACCTCGTCGGTCATCTCCGGGTCGAGGCTGCCCGTCGGCTCGTCCGCGAGAATCGCGCGGCCCGGCGCGACCAGCGCGCGGCCGACCGCCACCCGTTGACGCTGGCCGCCCGACAGGTGCATGATGTTGCGTTTGGATTCCTCACGGCTCAAACCCAGTTCCTCGAGGATCTTCATGTCGGCCTTGGTGCTGACCAGCCGCAGGTTCTCTTCGGGGGTGAGGTAGTCGATCAGGTTATGGTCCTGGAACACCAGGGACACGTGCTCCCGACGGTGCTTCGCATAGCCCGATGCGGCGATGTCCTCCCCTTCGAAGCGAACCACTCCCCGGGAGGGGGCGTCCAGGCCGGCCAGCAGCGACAGCAGCGTGCTCTTGCCGGCGCCGGACGGGCCGGTGATCGCATACATCTTCCCGGATTCGAAATCCGCGCTGACATCCGAAAGAACAAGGATCTTCGCCGCGCCGTAGGCGTAATCGACGTGGTCCAGTTGCAGACAGTTAGACATGATTGGTGACTCCTAACGCATAGAGGAAAGAATGGATTTCGGGGATTTGGACAGCACGGCGGCGCATGACACGGCAAGGGCCACGGCGATGACCGCGCATCCGAGCAGCAGGATGAGCATCGTCTGCTCAGGCGGCAAGGCCTCCACATGCAACGATTCCAGCGGCGCGACGCCCGAATCGCGCAACAGTCGGGAAGACACGTATCCCGACAGCATGGCGCCGGTGCCCAGCGAACACAGGGCGGCGACCGCCGCCATGAGTCCGGTTTCGATGGCGAGTTGTGCGACAATCCGCATCTTGCCGATGCCGAGGGCAAGAAGCGTGCCTATCTCATGGATGCGTGAACGAATCCAGAAGACCAGCGCCATCGCCAGCACCAGTACGTCCGCGAGGCAGACGGACAGCAGCACCATGCGCACCAGATCACGCACCGTCTGCACGGATTGCAGGACGCCGGAGAGCCGGGCCGAATCGTCGGTGACGTCGTACTTGCCGCCGGCCATGGTCTTGGCCTGACTGACCGCCGCGGACAGGTCCTGCGGATTATCCGACAGGCATCGGATCATGCCGATCTGGTCGTTTCCGGTCAGAGCGGAGGTCACTCGCCTGCCCGAATAGATGAGGTTCTCGGAAGTGTCCGAGGGCAGGGGGCTTTGGGCCTGCACGTTGCCGGAGAAGATCCCGGCCACACGCACCGTGGCGTTGCGCCCCTCCTGCCGGAGACGGAATGTCGAGCCGACCGATAGGCCGTTCTGCAGCGCGAAGTCGCGGTGGACCAGCACATTGTCGCCGTCGCCCGAGATGTGGCGGCCCTGCTCCAAGCGGTACAGGCCACTCTGGAATTCCTCGGACAATGAGGAATCGGTGGTGCCCAGCACGCTGACCTGCATGGCCAGATCGGAGTCCAGTCGGGGGCCCTGCCGGGGCATGACCGGACGCGCGCCATCCACCTGCGCCAAGGTCTTCGTCGCATAGGCGGTCTTCGTCACACCGGGGATACGCGAGAACCGGCTCGCCTCCTCGGCGCTGATGGGATTCTCGCCGGCGCTGACGGTAAACCCTATGCCCATGCCCGCGCCGATGCTGTCGGACATGGTACGCAGGGCCGTCGAGACTCCGACCTGCGCCACCAGGCTCGTGAAGACCATCAGCATCAGCAGACCGATGATGCCGCTGCGTACCGGCTTGCGCACGATCGCCAACGTGGCACGCTTCCACACATTCATGCTCATCATCGAATCTCCGACAGGTCTCGCGGCGATTTGCGCAGCATCGGCATGCACGCCACCGCGACGCACACCAGCATCACCGCCAACAGTCCGAGCGCCACGTACAGCATGGCGGTCCCGTCGACCGACACCGTGAGCGAATCCAGGGTGCGCACCGACATGCTGGATTCAAGATCGCCGCCGACCTGCCCCATGCTGCTCAGCTCCTTCGCCGCGGAGGCGTTCACGGAATGGAGCGCCGTGGTGCCGAGCCATTGGGCCATTCCCTGCGCGCACAGCCAGCCGAGGGCAAGGGACGGCAGACCGATCAGCATCATCTCGGTGAGGTATTGGGCGACCAGGGAGGGCTTGCCGACGCCAAGGGACACCAGTATGCCCATCTCCTGACGGCGGTCGTTCATCCACAGCAGCAGCATGAGACTGAGCACGAGCACGGCCGAGACGGTCACGCCGATCAGGGCGCCGCGCATCATGGAGCGCACGCCGCGGGCGGCATGCAGCATGCTCGACGAATACTGGTCGTTGCGCGTGATCTGATAGTTGTTCCAATCCACCGGGAGTTTCTTCGCGGCATCCATGGTCTTCTCCACGTCAACGCCTTTGGACAGCACGAAGGTGGCGTCCTGGTATATTTCCTTGCCGTCCTTGTACTGGTACAGATCGCGTGTGGTATCCAGATCGGTGTAGATGGTGTTGGCGGTGAGTTCCGCTCGGCTGGATACCTTTCTGGCGCTGTCGCCCTTGAATATGCCCACGATGGTGGTCTTGACGGTCGCCGTCGAATGTGATTCGTTGTCGGCGTCGTAGGCGTTGGCCTTGAGCGTGAGCGTGTCTCCGACTTTGAGCCCGTTGGCTTTGGCGAGATCCTCATGGATCATCGACGTGTACTTGTCGGAGGCCTTCAGGTGTCGTCCTTCGGCCATGCCGAGCGTGCGCGACGTGAACACGTTGAGTTTCGACGAATCATTCGTGCCTATGACGTTGGCGGCGTTGCCGAACTGCTGCTCCTTGGTCGCATCGTAATCATCGCCGCCGGGGACCTTCGCCACATTCGCCCCCACGAGATCGGCGGTGGCGTTCTGACGGACCATATACGAATCGACCCCGGGCAGTTGGGCGATCCGGCGCACGTCGGCGGGACGCACCATGCCGCCTCCGCGAGGCGTGAGCATGCTGCCCTGCAGGTTGCTGGCCAGCACGAATCCACCGACCGCTTCCTTCTCGATTCGTCCGGCGGCCTGTTGAGCTGCCCGAGAAACCGCGATCGTGGATAGCATACTCGCCGTTATGATGGTCAGTACTATGAGGAGCACTATGGTTCGCACTCGTTTTCTGAGCACATAGCGCACCGACCGTGCAACGAACGTCATCAATACCTCCTGTGGGCCTTGGGCTTTTCGCCCAAAATGCGAAACATGCCGCGTTTCGCCGGTTAGTTAGCCGCGACAATACATGATGCACCTCAAGATACGGGGAGAATACGCCTTGGGCGAAAGACGGAACAGCGGCGAATGTCGGTTATTCTGGATTTTGATCCATCGCGGGCCGCGTCGATGCGTCGGCCCGCGAGGAATCAGCGCTCGCGCCTCACCTTCGAGGCAGCGAACACGAGGAGCGGCAGGGCGGCGAACGCATAGTTTTCGCATTGGATGTACAGGTATACGACCAGGACGAGCCAGCAGATGACGGTCTTGTGCCAGACGCCGGATTCGCCCGAACCCGCGCCGCGAACCCGAACGAGCTGTGGGTCACGGACATTACCGAGTCCGGGATCCCGGCGGGCAAGATGTACCTGCCGCCGGTCATCGACCGCTACGACGGCATGCTCGTCGCCTGAACGTGCGTGCTATCGTTGCGAACGACCATTCAGACAACGAAGTCCAACAAAACGTCACCGCCCCCTCGCGATACGTGACACACCTTCGTATAGGAAATGCCGTGAGGGATCTGAATCTGGTCCCTCACGGCATTTCGCTATCTGATTGGTCGAAATCTCACAATCGCAGCCTCAGACGGATTGGAAGCGCAGATGGTCCGTTAACTTCCACACCGTATCTTGCAGACGACGGAGTTCGGAGTCTCGGCTGACCGTGCTCCATTGCGTCGCATACGCCTCCATCCAGATCTCCAATGCTTCAGCAAGGTTCGCCTCATCGTCATGTTGAGATGTGGTGTTCGGCTGCAAAGTGTCAGTGATCCCGGTCTCGGACGCAAGCCGGAGGCCAACCCGGTTCAGCAGTCGCTGCCCCTCGACGGCTATGCGGAATGCAGCGGCGTTTCCTGCGTTCCGCGGTCCTGCGGTCGCGGTGATCGCGGAGATTCGACGGGCGCTGGCCTGCAGAAGGTGATCTGCGGTTTCGCCGAGCGTGATGCGGTGTTTCAGATAGCGGAGCAGCATTCGTCGGGATTCCGCAAGTGACGGTGTCTTGCTTTCGTTCTGGAGGGAACGGATCACATCGTCCGGTCGTTCGTTTTCCGGCAGCAGTCCCGGGATGGTTTGCAGGACCCCGGTGTTGACTCCGCCTTGTCCGTCATCAAGTTCCAGCCAAGTGATCAGGTGGTTCCATTCGAAACTGGCCGCATGACTTGCATGCGTAAGAATATCAAGCAGTTCTCCGCTGGCGTCGTGGTATTCGAGTTGGGAGATACGGCGGAGCATGTCGGCCTCATCCGGGATTCGTCCCGGGTTCCATGATTCCTGTGCACCGATGATCATGCCGGGGATGGCCATGCGTGGGTCGTTGACATGGCCGAAGTCGCCCCAGTCGGTGACAAGCATGCCCTGGGCGCCGTATTGCCTGCCGTAGCGGGCCATGCGGGTGATGTTGCTCCAGGCGTCGTCGATGCGCGGCAGGAGCGCGTTCCAGCACCATACGGCCGGGCATACGATCTGCTTGGCACCGGATTCGGCGACGGTGCGGATCTTCTCGTCCGTGACCTGAGGGTCGTACTGCCAGTTGAGCAGGGTGACGGTTTCGGGGAGCCGGTCGAGGATCTCGGGGTGTTCGAGGGCGATGTCGCCCCACATCATCGGCCGTCTGCCCTGGGCTTCGAGGTGGCGGCACAGGCGGGTGACGTAGTCGGCGTACATGGCCGCGACGCCGATGCGGTCGGCGAGGGGCTTGGACCGGCCCTTGCCGAGGTCGAAGGTCTCGTCGGCGCAGATGTTGAATTTGTTGGAGCGGAACAGTTGCAGGTAGTCGTCGATGAGCCGGCACGACAGGGCGAAGGCGTGGTCGTCGCCGATGTTCAATGTGTGGTGGTGCATGCGGTCGATGAACCCGAACGGCTCGTCGGCGGTTTCGGGGAACTCGCCGAGGTCGCGCAGGGATTGCGTGCGCAGGGCCATGTAGAGGTGTCCGAACGTGGAGACCGACGGGACCAGCTCGATGCCGCGCTCGGCGCAGTAGTCGTCGAATTCGAGGATGTCGCGCGGGGTGAGCGGGCTGGAACCGCGCCAGGTCTCGCTCATCGAGTCGAACGCGAAGGTGTGTTCGATGTAGAGCTGGAGCTGGTTGTATTTGTACAGGCAGAGCTTGTCGGCCCAGTGTTTGAGCCAGTCGAGGGTGGGGACGCGCCCGCGGGTGACGTCGAGGTAGTAGCCGCGCGTTTCGAAGGCGGGTCGGTCCTCGATGTGCAGGCAGGGCAGGGCGGCGCCGCATTGGCGGATGAGCTGACGCAAAGTCTGCACGCCGTTACGCACACCCTCGAAATCCGCTCCCGCTACGGTCACGCCGTCCGGGGTGACATCGAGCGTATATGCACCGGACGGGTGTGCATGGGGGTCGTCAAAGGTCGTCAAGGTGATGAATCCCGGCCAGCGGTCGCCGGTGGCGATATCCCATTCCAATCCGGTGGCTGCGCGGATGTCGTCGATGAGCTGCACGGCAAGTATGTGCCGATCGTCACCGACTGCGCGCGCTTCGTTGATTCGTCCGCACATTGGCAGCAATGCGATGTTCGCTTTATGCTGCATGGTTTGCGGCATGGGGATGATGGTCCATCCTTGCAGAGATGTTTGACCGTTCATGGAGGTTCCTTTCTTGGGATGACGCTAAGGATTGTTTTGGGTTTCGTTCGGTCCTGAGATGGCGTGTGCGGCGTCGGGGCCATTGTACGGAGATGGTCCCGACGCCGTGGTTTGCGGTTGCCCTATTCGTGGTCGCAGGTCCTCCACGGATTGAGCAGGTAGCGGATGTACACGCTCGTCAGGGCGAGCAGGATGAGCGTGACCAGCACGCTCGTGGCGGCGCCGGTGCCGGTGCCGCCACGCCGAACGACACGAACGCCTTCTTATAGGTGAAGATGCCGATTGTCGCGGTCGTCTCGCGGGGGCCTCCCTGGGAGACGAGCCAGATCTGGTTGAACACGTTGAAGTCCCAGATCACCGACGGCATCGTGATGACTATCAGGCTCGGCTTGATCGGCGGCACGGTGATCTGCTAGTAGCAGCGCAGCTTTGAGCAGCCGTCCAGCTGGGCCGCCTCAAAGCAGGACTTGTCCACCTGCGTGGTCGCCGCGTACAGCCCGCGCCCGCCCACGATCTCGCGCAGCACGGAGACCGCCTGCCCTCGCAGAGTGGCGTCGTCGCCGAGCTCACACCGACGCACCCGCATACCGCTCTGGTAGTCGTTCCGTGACAAGGAGTTGACGGTCTCGTCGCATGCATTGAGCAGCGTCTCGCCGACGATGTCGGGAGGTCCGTAGACGGCGATGTCATGAAGATTCAGCAGGCTCACCGGCATGGCCAGAGCTTCGCCGAGCCTCGCACCAGCTTCGGCCAGGATGTCCGCGCGCCGATTCGGGTCCCGGCGAATGCGGTCGCGCAACGCGATGGCGGAGACGTAGGTCTCCAGGCAGCCGCGCTTGCCGCAGGTGCATGCCGGACCGTTCGGGTCGATCACAACATGGCCGATCTCGCCGGCCGCATGGTCGTCGCCATCCACGAACTCGTCGTTCAGCAGCACCGACGCGCCGATGCCCCGGGTGATCTGCACAAGCAGGCAGTTGGGATTGCCGTGCCCGAGGAAGTGGTCGGCGAGCAGCGCGGCGTTCGCGTCGTTGTCCACTCGGGCCGGCAGCGAGAACTCGCCTTCGAGCATGTCGCGAAGCTCCACGTCGTCCCAGCCGAGATTGGAACTGGAGATCACCCTCCCCGCGCCGGAGACCACGCCGGGGACTGCGACGCCGATGCCGACAAGCCCCGAACTGGCAAGCCGGATCATCTGGCCCACAAGCGAGAGCACATCGTCGAGATCGACCCGGTCGCCATCATCAAGCACACGTTCGCGACGCTCCACGATTCTGGCCCGCAGATCCATCACGGCACCGGTCATCACATACGGGTGCGACAGATCGATGCATATCAGACGAAGCACATCCGTATCGATGGCCAGCAAGGTGCCCGGCTTGCCACGGCCATCCCGTTTCCCCGACCCCAGTTCACGTAGCAGGCCGTCGTCGATCATCTCGCCGGTCACGTCCGTCGCAGTGGCGCGCGAGAGCCCCGTCTCCTTGCATAGGTCGGCGCGCGACAGTTGCCGGTCGGGGAACAGCAGCCGGAACAACAGTCTGCGGTTGTTGGCCCTTGCGTCGCTGGGATTGGATTTAGCGTACATGGGAGCCATCCTCGGGTGAGACGATTGCGGAAATGCGGAATCACATTATCGGGACAGACATCCCGGCGTCATCCTCGAACGGCTTTCAGAATAGCGCCCATCAGGGGACTGACAATATGAAAACGCTGGTGTTTTGACGAGTTTCCCATCTCTGTACATAATTATGCTCGACGTCCAAACAAAGTAGTTGCTACGGCCAGAGACGGTCAGGCACGGAAAGAAGACCAACATGAACAACACCACGCGCGCAGTCATAGCCACGGCTGCCATCGGAGCCCTGCTCATCCCTCTCGCGGGATGCGGCAACACGACCACAAGCTCGGGCAAGACCGAACTGACGGTATGGTCGTGGGACACCAGCATCAATCGCGCCGCCAAATCCTTCATGAAGGCCAATCCTGACATCACGGTGAAGGTGAGCAACGTCGGCCAACCCAACGAGACCTACACCGCACTCAACAACGCGGCCCAAGCCGGCAGCGGTCTGCCTGACGTCACCCTGATCGAATACCTCGCCATCCCGCAGTTCGTGCATTCGGACACGCTCATGGACCTGAGCAAGGTCTACGACACCGCCAAGCTCAAGGACACGTTCACCCCCGGCACATGGAACTCCGTGAACATCAACGGCGGCCTGTACGCGATGCCCGCCGACTCGGGCCCCATGGCCTACTTCTACGACAAGGACGTGTTCGACAAGGCCGGCATCAGCGAACCACCGGCCACCTGGGACGAGTTCTACGAAGACGCGAAGAAGATCCGCGCCACCGGCTCCTACATCACCTCCGACTCCGGCGACGGTGGCCTGTTCAACGCGATGATGTGGGCTATGGGCGGCCACGCCTACAAACTCAACGACGACAAACTGACCATCAATATCACCAAGGACAAAGGCGCCCAGCGGTTCATGGACCTCTGGCAGAAGATGCGCGACGAAGACCTCATCGACGTCCACACGAAGAGCTGGACCGACGATTGGATGAAGTCACTGGGTGGCGGCTCCATCGCCAGTCTCATCAGCGGCGCATGGATGGCCAACAACCTCCTGCAGGGCGTGCCCCAAGCCACCGGCAAATTCCGCGTAGCCCTCCTGCCCACCATCGACGGAACGCCCATCAACGGCGAATACGGCGGCAGCGGACTAGCCATCGCCAAGAAGATCCCCGACGGCAAACTCGACGCCGCCAAAAAGTTCGTCGAATACGTCACCACCAACGACGAAGGCATCGACGCCCGCGTATCCAACGGCAGCTTCCCCGCCACCACCAAGACCCTCAACCAGAAGGACTTCCTCACCAGGACCACGCTCAAGAACACCGACGGCAGCGACAACGAGTTCTTCGGAGGACAGAAATACAACGAGATCTTCTCCCAAGCCGCCAAGGATGTCACCGGCAAATGGGAGTTCCTGCCCTTCGAACCCTACGCCCGCTCCATCTACGGCGACAGCATGGGATCGTTCTTCGAGGGCAAAACCTCCTTCAGAACAGCCGCAGACAACTGGCAGAAGGCTCTAAAGGATTACGCCAAGGATCAAGGCTTCACCGTTCAGTGACCAATAATCCAAACGGTGAATAACGTCGGTATCTTCCGTCGACAAAGATAGGCACCCTACCCCAATCTCCTTCCGGGGTAGGGTGCTTTTGCATTCATTATTATCGGAGCGGGAACACGGCCCCGGGCCATGCGCTGCGCGCATGGCAGGCGGGTGGTGTCCGAAATGGAAACCACATGGAAAGGACCGATGGACATGAACGACATGATGGACACCCGCACGACGGGAACCGCAACGGCGTGATCCGCCGCTACCTGCCCAAACGCTCCCGCATCGAACCGTCCATGGCCGCCGACGTGCAGGCCATCGTGGACGAGATCAACAACCGTCCCATGTGGGTGCTCGGCTACCGCACGCCGGCCGAGGCGTTCGCCGACGAACTGCTAGAATTAACCGACAAACAAGGGCGTTGCACTTCTAAATAGACAGCGGGCAACGGGGCATCTTGCAAATCTCGGGTTATGCTGTAGTAAAACCCTTTACTAAAGTTTGCGGGGAGGATGTCATGGCCACGCTCAAGGAAGTCGCGGAACGGGCCGGGGTGTCGCAGAGCACGGTGTCGCGTCTGCTGAACGACTCATCGTTCTCCATCAAGGAGGAGACGCGGCGGCGTGTGCTGCGTGTATGCGAAGAGCTGGGGTATCGCAACGTGTTCCGCCCTGCGATCGCAGTGCTGGATGCGCCTCCGTCTGGGGAGGAGCTACAGGATGTATACTTCGCCGATCTGCGGAAAGTCCTTGCGGAGTGCGCGGAATCGATGGAATTGGACCCTCCCGCATCCATCCGTTCCATACATGAGCTGACGGAGCGCGCATCGGAGTTCGACGGGTTCATCACCGTGGGTGCCACGGTGTTCCCCGAGGCGGATTTACGTGCGTTGCACGCGGTGCTGCCTCATGGCGTGTGTATCGACACGAATCCGGCGCCTCATCTGTTCGATTCGGTGCGACCCGATCTGTCGCAGACGATGCTGGACGCTCTGGATGCAATGATCGCGACGGGCCGCAAGCGTGTCGCGTTTCTTGGCGGCGTAGGCAGCATCATGGGTACGCATGATTATCCGGAGGATATCCGCGAGCTGTCGTTCCGTCAGTGGGCTACTCACTTGAGATTGGAAACGGACGGGCTGGTGTATTCGTCCGGCACGTTCACCGTGGAGAACGGCTATCGTCTCGCGGAGCAATTGGTTTCTGACCATCGCGGGACAGGCACCATGCCCGACGGTCTGATCGTGGCGGCTGATGTGCTCGCGGTGGGGGCATTGCAAGCATTGAACGCGCTACGCGTGGCGGTTCCTGACGAGTTGGCCGTGGTAAGCGTGAACAACCAGTCGATCGCTCGGTACACGTCACCGTCGCTGAGCTCATATGCAATCGATCAAAGGGAGTTGGCGCGCATGGCATTCTCCACCCTGATCGATGGGTTGAAGCATGAGCGTCGGGTGCGACGGCACATTCTGCTGACGACCGAGCTGGTGCCGCGAGCCAGTTTTGTCCCCTCGGCCATGATGAATTGACGAAGACGGACGGCACTGGCTCGCGGCCTTGCCCGCGCCGAATGCGAGCAGCACGAGGTGGCGGGCCTTGAGCACCGTGCCGATGCCCTGCGTGATGCAGTGGGTCGGCACCTGGTTGATGTCGTTGTTGTGTTTGGGGAATATGAATATATACGGGTACGGGCGGCGGCATGATGGTGCATGCCGCCGCCCGTTGCCGGTCAGATGAGTTCGAGGTTCACGTCGAGGGTGAGCGGCCTGTCGGCGGGCAGCTGGTAGGCCGTGTGGACGGGGGCTCCCCAGGAGTCGTCTCCGCCGACTCCCATCTGGGCCGCGAGCAGGCGCAGATAGTTGTGGCGCGGTGCGGGCAGGTCTTCGTGGCGCCGCGCGGCTTCGATCGTGTAGGTGTTCCAGGGCAGCAGGCTCGCCGTGAAGTGGCGGTCGCCGCGTTGGGTGACGCGCAATCCGTGGCCTTGGATGTCGGTGGCTTCGAGCCAGCGGACGTCCTCATGGCTGCCGGTTTCCTGCACCATGAGATACGGTGCCGTGCTCGCCTCTGAGGTGGTGTCCCAGATGCCGAGCTTGCCGCCCTGCTTGCGGTCGCGATAGGTCTCCTCGGGGCCGGTACCGTAGTAGCGCAGGTGCTGGTATTCGCCTGGCAGCTCCCATTCGATGCCGAATGCGGGCAGGCTGGCCGCTCCTGCGGCGTTGCCGGGGTATTCGACGGTCAGTTGCATGCGCATGCCGGGCGTGACGCGGTAGGTGACTGACACCGGCGTGTGATCCGGGTCGGCGAGTTCGTACCGGTATGCGGCCGTGAGTCCGCCATCGTCGGATTGCGTGATGCTCGTATCGGTCACGACGGCGTAGCGGCCGGCCGCGAACCATGCGGCCCGGTCGTATCCGGAGCGATTGCCGCGGTCGTTGTCGGTCAGAGGACGGAAGGTGACGATCTCGGGACGGCGGATGACCATTTCCCGCCCGTTGCGCTTCCAGGAGACGATGCCTCCCTGGGTGCGTGACATGAGGATTTCCTCGTCGTCGCGGCGGATGCCGGCGTTCCATCGGCTGAGAGTGACCGTCGCGCGGCCGTCGTCTTGGTTGTTCCCGGTGATGTCCCCTTCGGGGTTGAGGGTGTCGGTGAGTTGTCCGAAGGCGAGTTCGTAGCCGGCGGGTGCCCACGCGGTGGCCTCTGCGAGCAGGAGATCGACCTCATAGGTGACCTCGCGCGTGCCCTCGTCGGAGTCGATGTCCGGGAAGGCGATGTCATGGTGTTGGGTATCTCCTGCGGCCACGTCGAAACGGTAGTCGGCATGCCAAATCTCGCGTCCGTCTTCGAGGAGCCGTGCGGCGAATACATAGCCGTCGGTGCTGGCGAACAGGTTGCGGTTCTCGATGGTCACGCCGTGTCCGTCGGGGGTGAGCTTGACCGGCGAATACAGCTGCTTGACCTCCTGCGCCTTGGGGCTGGGGGTGCGGTCGGCGAATACGATGCCGTTGCCCACGAATTCGTAGTCGGTCGGCCGGTCGCCCCAGTCTCCGCCGACGCTGAGGCGTTCGCATCCGTCGGGCAGACGCTGGACGAGCCCTTGGTCGATGTAGTCCCAGATGAATCCGCCGGAGTAGCGCTCGTACCGTTCGAGGTCGATGAACTCGCTCAGGCCGCCGCATGAGTTGCCCATGGCATGCATGTACTCGCAGCTGACGAACGGCTTGCTCGCCTCGCCTCGTTCGTCGCCGTGTTCGAGCCAGTCTCGGATCTCGGCCGGCTTGGCGTACATACGGCTCTCGAAATCGCTGATCTCGTCGTAGGCGTGGTTCCAGTTGACGCCTTCGTAGTGGACGGGACGACCCGGATCAAGCCGGTGCGCGTGCGCGCTCATGGCCTTGAGGACTTCGCCCGCATAGGATTCGTTGCCCAGCGACCAGATGAGCACGCTGGGATGGTTGCGGTCGCGCATGATCATGCTGTCGAGTCGGTCGATGCATGCGCCGAGCCAGGCTTCGTCGTCGCCGGGGACGGAGGTTCCCACGGGGATGTCGCCGGGGCTGTTCCAGCTGCCGTGGGTTTCCAGGTTGGTCTCGTCGATCAGGTAGATGCCGTATTCGTCGCACAGTTCGTACCAGCGTGACTGGTTCGGATAGTGCGAGGTGCGCACCGCGTTGATGTTGTGGCGCTTCATGAAGCGGATGTCCCACAGCATGTCCTCTTCGGTGATGGCCCGGCCGCGCCGGCAGTCGAACTCGTGGCGGTTGACGCCGCGGAACACGAGGCGCTTGCCGTTGAGCTTGAGGATGCCGTCCTCGATGGACACGCGGCGGAAGCCGATGCGGGTGCGCGCGATTTCCAGGATCCTGCCGTCCGCGTCGAGCAGGGCGATGGACAGGGTGTACAGGTCGGGTCGTTCCGCGCTCCATGGCGACGCGCCGTCGATCTCGGCCTCGGCGTGCAGTGTTCCTGTCGCTTCGGTGGAGGTGTGCCAGACGGTCGTGCCGTTCTTATCGCGCAGCACGAGGTCGGCCGTCGCGGCGTTCGGTGTGCCGTCGACTAGTATGTCCAGCGAGAGCGATCCGCGAGATGTGGCGGGGTCCCAATCGGTGTCGGCGTGGATGTCGGCGACATGGGCGGAAGGCCTCGCGTTGAGTTCGACGGAGCGGAACAGGCCGTGCAGCCGCCAGAAGTCCTGATCCTCCAACCAGCTCGCGCTCGAATACTCGTAGCAGGCGACCGCCAGCACGTTGCCTTCCATCTTGATAGCGTCCGTCACATCGAACTCGCTGGGCGTGAAGGAGTCCTCGGCGTAGCCAACGAACGAGCCGTTGAGCCACACGTAGATGGCTGTGGCTGCGCCCTGGAAGGTAAGCGTCACCGGGTGCCCCTCGCGCACGGCCTGGGCGACTTCGCCATCCGCGTCGAACTCGCGCCGGTAGACCGCCACATGGCCGTGCTCGGGGATGGCCGGAGCCTCCGGGTCCTCATGTCCGTCCCATGGGTACTGCACGTTCACGTACTGCGGGGCAAGCAGCCCCGCAGTCTCCAGATGCGAGGGCACCTGCACGCGGGAGAACGACGAATCGTCGAAGTCGGACGCGGCGAACAGAGGCGACACGTCGCTCGTCCCATCGGGGAAACGGCCCGTCGGCGCCGTCTCGACGCGGACCCGCCATTCGCCGTCAAGGCTCTGCCCGAGATCAGAACCCTCGCCGTTGACGGGGGCGTGCGACCAGCACGCATGATCGGAATGGGCGTCGAGCCGGTGGACCGCGTACACGCGCGGGTCCGTGAGCCATGCCGTTGTCGGCATGGACGGTGAGACGATCGGATCGCCGTTCTTCAGCTGATCGTCGGTTGTGTTCATGATGTCCTCGCTTTCGCATCGGATTGCGTCGCGTCGTTGCCGCCGCAGTGAGGGAACCTCGTTGAATCGGGTTCCTTATATAATAAGGATAAATATTTTTACTTGATTGCGCAAATTTTTCCAGCATCTCGCGGCATAAGGCCTACAACATGCAAAATACGTGGATTTCTTAAGACCCAAGCACATCAAGCAAGCTTCAAACCTTACTCATCCACACGGAGTGCTGGTTGCAAAACGTTGGCATGATTTGCGACACGCGGTAAATTTTTTTACTTTTTCAAGAAAGTTCTATACTGAAGTTTTGCGGGATTGGAGCGGTTCCCGCGTACGGATTCTTTATAGGTCGCAAGGAGGCCACCACACCATGAGCGGATCCACCACACAGCGCATGGCGACGTCGGAACAGCCGCATGCCACGCCTTCAGGAAACATGGGGCAGAAGATCGCATACGCATTCGGCAACCTGGGCCAGGCCGCGTTCTACAACACGATGAGCACGTTCTTCATCACATTCGTGACCACCGCGCTGTTCATCGATGTGGACAAGACGCTGGCCAAGCGCCTCATCGCGGTGATCACCGGACTCATAGTGGTCATCCGCATCGCGGAGATCTTCCTCGACCCGCTGCTCGGCAACCTCGTGGACAACACGAACACCCGATGGGGCCGGTTCCGTCCCTGGCAGTTCATCGGCGGCATCGTGCCCGGCATCCTGCTGATCATGGTGTTCACCGGCCTGTTCGGCCTCGTGGACGTGAACACCGGCGTGTTCATGGTCCTGTTCGTCATCGTGTTCATCCTGCTCGACGTGATCTACTCGCTGCGCGACATCTCGTACTGGGGCATGATCCCCGCGATTTCCTCCGACTCGCACGAGCGCAGCACGTACACCGCGCTCGGCGCGTTCACCGGATCCATCGGCTACAACGGCGTCACCGTCATCGTCGTGCCCGTCGTCAGCTGGTTCACCTGGAAGTTCACCGGCCAGTGGGAGCAGGGCCGCACCGGCTGGGCGGCGTTCGCCATCATCATTGCCGTGCTCGGCTTGTTCACCGCGTGGAGCGTCGCGTTCGGCACCCGAGAGAACCAGGGCGAGCTGCGCGCCAAGGCCGAGGCCAACGGCAACCCCATCGAGGCGTTCAAGGCCATCGCCCAGAACGACCAGCTCCTGTGGGTCGCCCTGAGCTACTTGCTGTACTCCGTGGCCAACGTCGCCACCACCGGCGTGCTCTTCTACCAGTTCAAATACGTGCTCGGCGCCCCGGACAGCTTCTCCATCGCCGGCGTCATCCCGGTCATCACCGGACTGGTCACCACGCCCCTCTACCCGGTGCTCAACCGCCGCATTCCGCGCCGCTGGCTGTACACCGCCGGCATGGCGCTCATGATCGCCGGCTACACGCTGTTCATCATCGCGCCCATGAACCTGCCCGTCGTCATCGTCGCGCTCGTCCTCTTCTACCTTCCCGCGCAGACCATCCAGATGACCGCCATCCTGAGCATGACCGACTCCATCGAATACGGACAGCTCAAGACCGGCAAGCGCAACGAGGCCGTCACCCTCTCCGTGCGCCCGATGCTCGACAAGATCGCTGGCGCCCTGTCCAACGGCATCGTGGGCTTCGTGGTCGTCGCCGCCGGAATGGTCGGCAACGCCACCGCCGCCGACATGACCGCCGCGAACATTCGCACGTTCAAGACCTGCGCCTACTACCTGCCGCTCGCCGGTATCGTCGCCAGCCTCCTCGTCTTCCTCCTGGCCGTTAAGATTGACGAGAACATGCACGACCACATCGTCGAACAGCTCGAAGAACGACTCGCCTCCGAGGAAACCGACAAGCAGTAAAGAGTCCGAGCAGCGAGGGAACGGCCCTGCGTTAACGGTTTGAACCGTTGGCGCAGGGCCGTTGCCATGCCCGACGGGGAGAGAAGAAGGAAGAGAGCCGTCGGGGTCCCGGTCGGATTGTCGTCCGGCCGGAAGAATCATCGCGGCGGAGAGCGGTCTCTGTCGCTTCGGTCAGACCGCGGATTGTCCGCTGGGAACCGGCTCCGCGGTTTCGACGGCATCCGCGTCGGCGTCCTCGGCATCGACGGGTTGCATCGTGCCGGAGTGGCGGCCGGCGGCGTTGTTTCCGTGCCTGAACCTGCGGGCGACGATGGATTGGCAGCGGTGTGTTGGACAGTTTCTTAGAGGACGAGTCCTTGTTCGGTGAATTCCTTCGGGCTCCGGTATCCGGGGATGTTTCGGGCCGGCCATCGTCGGCCTCAGATCTCATGTCGTTCGTCCCTCATCGGACTGTCTAATGCATTGTAGCCAATCCAGCCAACCTGACCAAGGACGACTACATGCGTCATCCCGACAGTCGCACCGGCTGGCTCACCGTGTCCGTCGAGAAGACCGAGGGCGTACCCGACTACATGACCCCACATGATCTAAGGCATACGGCGGTGAGTCTGGCTATCCATGCCGGTGTCAACCCGAAACTAGTGCAGCGGATAGCCGGACACCATACGTTCGCGCAGACGATGGAGACATACGCCGACCTGTACGACTCCGATCTGGACGAATACGGCGAGGCATTGGACACCGAAGGCGATAGCAACGAGTAGAACGCCTTGCAAAAACCTTGCAAAACGGTGGCGTCTAGCACGATGAATATGCGAAGAGCCTTGGAATCTCAACGTTTCCAAGGCTCTTCTATGCGGTACCCCCAGAGAGAGTCGAACTCTCGTTGTCAGATTGAAAGTCTGGTGTCCTAACCGTTAGACGATGGGGGCGAACAACTTGAGCTACTTTAATGAAGGAATCGGTTTTATGCAAATCCGCGACACGCCCGTGTGTCGGACGTGCCGCGGATGCCCGCTTATCGGGAGACCGGTACTGCCTGATACGTGAAATCGTGAATCACTCGGCCGGCTGCCAGTCCCTTCTTCTCGAAGTTGGTGAGCACACGGCCCTCGAACCGTTCGGATTCCTTGAAGTCAGCGTGCGGCATATCGGCGGCCATGTCTGCGTTGCCCTTGCCCACGTGCTCCACAGGAAGACTGACGGTGACGCCTCCCAAGTTAGTCCAGCCATCAAGATGATCCATCACCTCGTGCACATGCAAGGCGTAATCCTCGATATCGGTGGCGATGCGCCACAGCCCGTTTTCGACCAGTGCGCGGTGGATGTCGTCCGACATGCCAACCTGAACGATACGGCGTTTATGGTGCTTCTTCTTGGGCCACGGATCGGGGAAGAACGTCCATACCTCAGCCACAGTGCCGGGCTCGGTGACCTTAAACAGTTCAGGCGCGTTGACCTGTGCCACTCGGATATTGGGCAGCCCTTGCTTGCCCGCCAGCAGCAACGTGTGGGCCACGCCGGGGTCGTAAACTTCGAGCGCCAGGAAGTTCGTTTCGGGGTGGGCCGCCGCTGCGGCGACCACATTCTCGCCCTGGCCGGTGCCGATTTCCACAATGAGCGGGTTGTCGTTGCCCCAATGCTGTGCGACGAAATTGCGGTTGAGCGTCACGCCTTCGCGTACGTCCAGCAGATTGCCAGTGGTGATATCGAGCAGATACGTGTCGGCATAGTTGTCCCATGCGCGCTGCAGGCGGTCGTCAAGCCTTCCGGAGCGTCGCACAAAGGAGAGCACTTTGTGCAATGGGTGTGGATGCGTGGCGCTCGCATTAGCGGTGGTGGCGTGAGCCACGCCGGCAGTCGTGGGGGTAGTCATCGGGTCTGTCATATGTTCCTCGGAATGGTTGGAGCTGCCTGGAGTAACGTTGCGCGTCTCACTCATGGTGTTGCTATTCATTTGGGTCGCTGATATGTTGCATCACTCACCATAGCAAGCCAGTTACCTAGAGGATATCTGCAATCGGCGGTGCCGGTCAGTGCGAGTCGCGAAATTACAGGTATTCACAACGAATATGCCAAGTGCCGGAAACGCTGCAATATCGCGAAACACGCCGTGGTTTGCGAGGTTGCTAATTTCATATAAGATATACATCTGTTGTCTGTCGCATGACAGAAACAACATGGCCCCGTAGCTCAGTTGGTTAGAGCGCCGCCCTGTCACGGCGGAGGTCACCGGTTCAAGTCCGGCCGGGGTCGCTGGAATGGTTATGAAGCCCGGTTTTGTCCGGGCTTTCGACTGTTCACTGGCTCTGTAGCTCAGTTGGTAGAGCGAGCGACTGAAAATCGCTAGGTCAGCGGATCGATGCCGCTCGGAGCCACCACAGAAAAGCCCTGCATGATGCGGGGCTTTTCGTTGTTGCGAGGGGTGTCAGGCCTGCCACCATTGGCGCAACGGATACCACTTGCCGTCCGGGTGGCCCACGCGGTCTGGCTTGGCGGCCAGGAACTGGTGAATTTGAATGCCGTCGAGCTCGAAGTTCAGGGCGCAGGCGGCCATATACATGCCCCACACCTTGGCACGCTCGAATCCGACCTGCTTGACCGCGTCATCCCAGTGCTCGGAGAGATTCTGGTTCCAGTGATGCAGGGTGAGCGCGTAATGCTGACGCAGGTTCTCCTGGTGCACCACGTTGAAACCGGCGTCATGAATGCATGATTCGATGAAGCCGGGCGCGCCGAGGTCGCCATCCGGGAAGATGTAGCGATCGAGGAATTCGTCGGTGCCGGGCTTGCCGTGTGGCTTGTCATGGCTGATGGTGATCTGGTGGTTCACCAAGCGGCCCATCGGCTTCAGCAGGCGGAACATCTCCTCGAAGTAGCTTTGGTAGTTCTTGACGCCCACGTGTTCCATCATGCCGATTGAGCAGATGCCATCGAAGTCATGCTCAGGCACCTCGCGATAATCCTGCACGCGTACCTCGGCCAGATCCTGCAATCCCTCACGGGCGATCCACTCGTTGGCGTATGCGGCCTGTTCCTTGGACAGCGTGACGCCCAGCGCCTTGATGCCGCGGCGGGCTGCGGTGATGACCATCGAACCCCATCCGCAGCCGATATCGAGCAGTCGTTCGCCTGGCTTCAGATCCAGCTTGTCGAGAATCAGGCGCAGCTTGTTGGCCTGCGCGTCTTCAAGGCTCATATGCTCGTTGTCGAACACCGCGCAGGTGTAGGTCATGGACGGACCTAGGAAGTCGGCATAGAACTCGTTAGACATGTCGTAATGGAAGCTGACGGTTTCCGAATCGGCCTTTTCGGTATGTGGCATCAGGCCGCGCTTAATGCGGGCGAACTTGCTCGGTCCCTCGGTGGAAGGCACCGGCGGCTTCTTGAAGCCATGGCTGAGTATTCCTGCGGATACGCGGGCGATGGAAGCAGGAGTGAGCGGCTTGACGTACTTGGACAGGGAAATCAGCTTGCGCATGGCAGGGTACGGATCGGCATAGTCGATGCCTTCCACGCCAAAATCGCCCAGAATATACGCGCGCACAATACCGATTTCGCTCGGATGAGCGAGCAGCTGATACATGCAATTCGGGGTGGCGACGTTGACTTTCAGATCGGCGTCTGCCGGTCCGAAATGAGAGCCATCGAAAGCGTCGATGCGAACAGGGGTGGCGGGATCGAGAAATAGGGATGCCATCTCGCCGACCGTCATAGCCTTGCCGTTTGCCATTATCTACCTCATTCCACTACCTGTGATCACCCCAACTGCGACGTATCTTAGTCCTCTTCTAGAAGTAGAAAACGGTGAGCGAGTCATCTGATGACCCCGTTCGCGTTCGGCTGATGGAATTGGTCAGGTGCGCCCCGTATGCCGGACTCCCTCGTTTCTTATCGCTGCGACTTATTGAGACAGAATCTCAATAAGCGCGGAATTTCGCCGTTCTTGACATTATTTTCAGCGTTGTTTTTTCAGCGTGTTTTCAGGTTAACGTTAACATTCGGAGTACACTGGAGAACCGTTGAACCGCTCAATGACAGAGTGACTCATCGGTTAATGAACGAGCTCAAAAGGAGAGCACTTATGGTCTATCGCATGATTTTCAACCAGACTGCATACTTCGGTCGCGGCGCCATCAAGGAGATTCCGGCTGTTGCCAAGCAGCATGGCTTCACGAAGGCGTTCATCGTCACCGACCCGGTGCTCCTGGAGACCGGCACGGCGGAGAAGGTCACCAAGGTTTTGGACGAGGCCGGCCTGCCCTATGAGGTG